>JAJPKK010000254.1 GCA_021323775.1 Hyphomicrobiales bacterium | reverse complement strand
GCTTCAATGAGGCCGAGGCGCGCGCGCCTCGGATGCTCCCACCCTACAAGCCCTTGGACACCAAGGCAATATCGCCGCGTGTTCGACCGGTGGCGCTCAGCGACGAGCAAAGGCCGCTTGATTCCACAGGCGATCATATTGACGATGTCAAAGAGCTCGCGATTCCAACAATCTAGGAAGATTCGAGCGGCTGTGGAGTTCCGCGCAGCATATCGGCGCTCGAAAGCACCCGGCAGGTGGCGAAACGCGTTCAGTCAGCCCTGCGCTCCTTTTTCGGAATCGCGAGCGATTTTATCAGATCCTGCTATATGACGGTAGCTCGGCGTTCCACTTTCGAGAACGTCTTGCCGATGCTCTCCATAGCCAGCTCGATCTTGTCCGCCGGGCCGACATCAATCAAAAGGACGTGGTCCTCGCCGTTCTTTATCAGTTCACGTAGCCGCGTCCCGAGCTCGGCGCGGCGCCGTCGCGAGAGACGGCATTGGAAGACGGAAAGCTGCAGCCACTCGCCATATCCATGCATGGCCTTGAACACGCGCCGCCAGCGTTTCGGGTCGGAAATGTCGTAGGTGACGATAAACAAGCGTTCGTCCGTCATCGGGCTCGCTCAGCGCGGCAGAAAATGCGGGTAGCTCGACAGCTCGCCCAGCAGGAAGCGCGAGAGCAGCCGCGCCTGCACCAGCAGCATGCGACGCATGCTCACCTGGTAGCCGAAGACAGGGTGGGTCGTCTCCTGCGACAGCCGGCGCTCGAAGGCTTCGACAAAGCGGCGGCGCCCCGCTTGCGCGAGCGCCGCGCCCGTGACCGCCACCACGAAATCGTTCGGCCCGACCTCGCCGGTGTTGACCGCCGACAGCACGACGGAATCGGCGATAATCGCGCGGAACGGCTCCATGAGGTCGAGCGCCAGCGCCGGGCGGCCATAGCGCGGCGCATGGTAGAAGCCGCGATAGGGATCGAGACCGACCGAAGCCAGCGCGATCGTCAGGTGCCGGGTGAGCATCGCGTAGGCGAGCGACAGCATCGCATTGACCGGATCCGTCGGCGGCCGGCGATTGCGCGCCTCGAAACGGAACGCTGCAAGTTCGCCCGTTCCCTGCTTGTCCTCGGGCGGCTTCAAGAGGCTCGCGAAGGCGCGAAAATAGACGGACGCCGCGTCCCCTTCGACGCCGAGCAGCTGTGTCAGCGTCATCGCCGCGTCGGCGGACTTGCGCGCGGCGGAGAGCCGGTCGAGAACCGCCTGCCGCTCCTGCGCCGTCCCGCGCCAGTTCCGGCGAAGGATGGTCCGCTGGTTGGCGATCTTCGCCGCGACCAGATCCTTTGCGAACCTCAGGCACGCGGCCTCGTCGAAGCTCATGCGGTATTGCGCCGTGCGGACCTCGACATTGCGGTGCCCGACGCCGTGGGCGACGCCGCGAAACCACCCGCCATGACTGTGGAAGGTGACGGGAATCTCGCAGTCGAGCAGCGCCGCGAGCGCCGGCGAGGTGATAGAGACATTGCCGAACAGCGCCACATCGGAAATATCGATGAGGCGCACCAGCGTCTCGCCCTTCTCCTCGTCGGTGATCTTGAGCGTCTCGCCTTCCTTGCCGATCCGGGCATGCTGGGACTGCACGATGAGAGGGAGAGCCTCGTCGGGCGGAACGGCGATCGTGCGCGGCGCGAGAGAGGAGCCCGAAAGGGCGCGCACCTCGTCCGGCAGACACACCGTCACGAGCGCGCAGCGTGGGCATTTCGGGCTGTCCCTGAGCGGCGGCGGGATGCGGCTTTGCGAGACCGTCAGGCGCAGGTCGCTGACCGCCGTTCGCGCCGCCATGCGCAGCGGATCGTCGAGCGCGATGCGCACGCGTTCCCTGCTCTCGGCGTAGTAGATGGCGCCCTCCCCGACGCGGTAGCCGTGCTCTTCGAGAAGCAGCGCCTGGAGACAGATCTGGATGCGCTCCGGCTCATAGGCGCCCTGCGCCACATGCGGGCGTTTGCCGCGCTTGTAATCGACCGGCGTGACGACGCCATCCTCCGCCTCCGCGATGTCGAGCTTGGCGATGACGCCCAGCGCCGTCGACGAGAGCGTGAGCGAGCGGCTGATGATCTTGTCAGCCTCCGGCGCTTCATCTCCTTCAAGCGCCTGCGGCGCCGGCAGCGGCGCGTTGGGCCTGTCGACGCGCGCGTGAACGCGATGGCCTTCGACCGTGTCGCCCGTCTCCGCCCATTCGCCCTGCGTCCACATCAGGTAGGCGAGCCGCGGGCAATACACGAACTCGTTCACCATCCGCGCGGGAATAAGCGGCGCATCGCCGCTGACGGGCGGCGCGGGAAGGTGGAATTCGAGCTGGGCGTCGGTCATTACGCTTGCCCCCGCGGCTCTCCGGCTTACCCCACTGCCGCGAAAAGCCCGCCGCCGAAATGCCGATCGCGACCCAATATCAACGGCCCTGCCACCGCGGTGCGAAAGGTGAGCTGCGCACGGCCGAACAGGCCCAAACCCCGCTTACCAAAGGTTTCGGAGACGGCGATACGCGGCTGCGGAAATCCGGCGCGCAGACATTCGGCGAGAATATCTGCTTCAACCGCCGCAGCGGCATCGCGGAGCCTCGCATGCCGTGTGACGCGATAGGGTGTCACGCTCTCCCATATCGGCGATGGCGTGAATAACGGATCATCGGACTGCTCGACGATCGTGGGAGCGAGAACAAGTTTTCCGGCCGGCCCGGCGCGCAACTCCTGGAATCCTGCGACAGCATCTTCGAGCAACGGAAGATACCACTCACGCTCGGCCTTTGAAGGATCGCGGCGTGCGAGGATATGCGGCGCGACGATCAGCAATCGCTTGCGCAGCGTGTCGAATATGAAAGCCAGATGCTCGTGCCGGCCGGGTCGCAGCGGCGTTCCATCGACCGCGTGGCCAGTAAAGAAAGCGGGCAGTGTCTCGCGCCCTATTTTCTCCTGCACGCGCGCCATCACGGCGCGGCGTAAGGCGCGGGCAAGCGCAAGCGGCTTGGCCTGATCCGTCAATCCATCCATGATGGCGAAAGCAAATATGCCCTCGGTGCGCCGGACCCGCGCCATCAAGCCAAGTCCCAGGTAACGGCCATCACCGATCAGAAGCGGACCTCGGACGGCTTGCGCGAAAGAAACTTCCACATGCCACAGCCGCTCCTTGGCGAAGCGAGTTTCCTTCGCGAAGGCTTCCGCGCGCTGCCCTTTACCTTCGAACGGCTCGCGCTGAGCACGGATCGCTTGCGCCGGCGTCTCGACACCCGCATGGCGTAACGCTTGCCGGACGGCGCTTTCCGCCGCCGCATTTTCTCGCGCCCGTTCGGCGCCGTCTTTTGCTTCTTCACGCATTCTGCAGGGATCGATGCGGCGGCGCGCGGCGCGCTCCGGCAAGGCCGCAGGCGTGACGGTACGCCAGAGGCGCGCCGGTGCCGCATCGTTCACACCGTAATGTTCGAGCATCGTGCGGTCGCTGGCCGTGACCAGTTCTATGATCTCGCCGGTCTCTTTGTCGCTTCCGATCGCTAGGCCCGAAAATGCCCAGGCGACATCGCCGGTGGCGATTGAGCAGTCGGGCGGAATAGTGACGAGCACGCGCCGGATCGAGCGTTCCGCCTGCGCATGGCCTATGGACGGCAGGGGCGCGATGCGGATACGCCGCGCCTTGTCGGCTTCTGACGCATCGCGGCCGATGAAGACCCTTTCGATGCAGACTTCGCGCTTGGGATCTTCGCGGCGCCAGGCGGATGCTTTCAACTGCTGAGCGGCCAAATCCCTGATCCTCTCCGTCAACGCGACAATGCGGTCGAAGGGCTGGGGTGCGAAAGCGCTGCCATTTCTGATGTCGAACAGAAGAAAGGTCGAAGGACTGTTGTAGGGAACAGGCTTGAAATTTGGTTTCGGTGCCTGGGCGAACAGCAGGCTCGCCTTCTTGCCTTGCCCGATCCTCTCGAATCGCCCGCGCGTCTTGTTGAATCGTACCGTCAGACTCGCCAGAGAACCACGGTGAGGACATAACAGCGTTTCGCCATCGCCTCTCTCGTTGGGGCTCCACCAAACGCCGCCATGCGCGCGAAAGCGCGCCTCGACCTCAGCGGCATCGGCAACAATTTCGCCGGCCGCCCAAGCCATGTCGATGCCACGGCCGAGTTGATAAAGTTTGTCCGCTATCTGGCAGATCGTGCGTGCGTGGCGTTCGGCGTCCGCGCCGTCCTCGAACGTCCAAGCGTAGATCAACGGAACAGCGGCATTGAACAGGTGTGGCCGGATGTTCTTGGCCGTCCGTATCTCGCCAATTCGGTCGGGATCGCCGCCCACCGCGTCGAGATCGTTGTTCGGAACAAAATTCTTGAAGGGCCGTCCCGGATAAGCCGATGGCGCAGCAATAATCGGGGCATCCAGGCCTTCGAGCCAATTCAACGCTTTCACTACTTGGTCCGAGAGCTTTTCCCCGCACGCGGCGCCGGCAATCAGGGCCTGGAAGAGCCGCGCGGGCGACGGCGGCCAGACGCCACTGCCGTGATAACGGCCGTCGTGAAAGCGGACGCGAAGGAGAAGAGTGGACATGGTTCAGGCCGCTGTCTTCGTCTTCTTCTCCTTCTTCTTATCCAATTCCTTCAAATCGTCCTGGGCCAATTCCTTCTTGAAGGCGACGCGCCGATTCTGTCCCACACCAAACTTGTCCGCCGCGGCTTTGGCGTAATCGAGCGCAATGGCCGCTGAAAGCTCGACGGACGTGCGGTTTCCGTTGCGAGCAACGGCAAGCCATTGGGCTGGCGCGTTCTCATCCGGCACGAGTAGGCAGCCCTGACGAAGAAATCCGTCCAGCGGCTTAGTCGCAGCCACCAACGCCAGGCCGAGAATATATCTTCTTAGGTCCTGCGAGTTCTCACCATTGAGCTTTCTCAGCGCCACGAGATTGATTGTGATGACGCGCTCTATAGGGCCGCGGGCGACAACGCCACCATGCGTGGCGCTTGCGAGCGCGTTAACGAAACCACGTTGAGACTCGGGGCGCTTTGCATCTCTTTCAGCTTTTTCCTTAACGTCTTCATCGAAAACCCCGAGTTTGGCATAATTCAATGGCGCATTATAAACTGCCGAGCGCGTCAGCGGATCCACGTCCCACGCACGAATGACGGACTGCACGAGACGCGGGAGCTTCGCCTGAGTATCGCGCGAGTCCCAAACGCCGAAAACCAACGAGGTCGGCGCCAGCTTGGCCAATGTCGACGCATCGCCTGTGTCGAGATAAAGCTTGAACGCCGTTTGCGCCTCGTCCTTCAGTTCGGACGAACGGATCACGGCATCGCCGAGGCGATGGCCAGCATCGAGGATCGAAACGGTCTTTTCATTACCGTAGGCGATGTCGATCTGCGGCACGAGCTTCGACAGCGGATTTTCCGTCTCGCCCGGCTTCGCTGCCTTGAAGATGGGCTCCATCCGATTGGCTTGGCTGCCGACACTGTCGATGGTCGCAACCTTTGTGCCGTCCGAAAGCGTGTCGATGTTATATGGTGGTTTGCCCTCATCCATCGCATAGGTCGGCGGGAAGATCACACCGCCTTCGCCCTCGACCGGCAGAAGCTTCTGCTTGCAAGTCAGCGCGACAGGTCCTTCCTGATCATCTGCCCACGAATTGATTGTATCGGCGGTAACTGAAATTGTTTCTGTCATATTCTGATCTCCTCCTGAGCATCGACAATGCACCGCGCTTGGCCCTCCTGACCGGGCCAACCAAGACGCATACGGAACACACGCATCGGAAATCCAAGGCCTTCGCCGCCGATTACGGCGCGGACAAACACGGTCGGCAGCATGGCGTTGGACACGCCGTAGCGATAAGCAAGCTTGTTGCGAGGATCGACCCGCGCCGGCCTCGCATGCTGCATCCCGACGGCTGCGAGCACCTCGACAAACGGGTAGCCGACCATTTCGATGCCGCCGTGCTCATTCGGCTAGAATCCTGCGTCGAGAGGGATATAGTCACGCCGCCAATCGAATCGGAAGCTGCTCGATTGCGGAGCCGAGAAATTGAAAGGGTCTTGAGCCGCGGCAGCAAGCGCATTGTCGCTAATCGTGCGGACGAGACTCAAAGCGTCCCGCGTGAGGCCAGCTCCCGGATAGCCTGCTGCGCCGGCCCAAAACTTAACGTCGGGTCTCGAACTGTCGTCCGTCCAGTAATCGAGTATGATTTCTTTTCCGCCTGCCCGCAGCGCCGCTATCAAAGTGGCGGGACTCTCAGGGCCAGACGAGGGAAAAGCTGGACTACGTTCAAGCCCCTCGAGCCACGCTCTGTGCTCGGCCAGTCGCTTGGCATATTTATCGTCTGTCTCGTTCTTCCTACGTGCTAGTGGCACCGACCATCCGATCGGGGCAACTTCCTTGACCTCAGCCGCCGCAAGAAACCGTAACGCTTGCAGCACTGGATCATCGGCGCCATCGACGCGCACAACGAACAACGTCTGCGACTCCGAGCCGTCGTACGTGAAACGGCCCTCGCATGGACCACACAAGATTTCCGCCGCCTCCATGAACCCGAGGCAGGCGAAGACCTGGCCGGGATTGAGCAGATCGACAGGGATCGATGCTTCCGCCATCACGCATCCTCCGCAGACGGAGCGGTTGGCCCGGATACGCGCGGGCCGGCTTCGCCGCGTCTGTCGATCTCGCGCGAGGCCTGCTGGTCGGCGGCGCGCAGAAGGGCCTCCCACCAGGCGAGCCCCCACGGCCCCCAGCGCTTTTGAAGCCGCGCAAAGCGCAGCGCGACATCGCGGGCCCGCGCTTCGAGCGCGGAGGGCGGCGCGTCCTCGCAACCGCGCGTTCCGATCACCGGCCGCGCCTGCCCGTGGTGGGCGGCGATGAGATGCAGGACGAGTTCGCGCCACTCCTCGGGCAAGGCTTGAAATCTGGCATGCGCCTCCGCAATGGGCAGCGATCCGAACTCATGCCGATAACCATCCAGGATCGCCTGGTCGATCGGCCCGCGCGTCTTAGCAAGTGGACCGGGGAGGCCAAATTTCGTTGCGTCGCGTTCTGCCTTGAAAGCACGTTGCCACCGCGGCGCTCTCTTCCCTTCGTCATGCAGGAATGCGGCAACCACCAATGCTTCGGCGGCATGGCCGGAAAGACCGATCCTTTCGGCGATGCGCCGGGCCTTCTGCTTAGCCCAGATTTGATGCCTGCCGAGCTCCTGCGGCGATGAGACAGAGCGAGCGTCCTCCGATTGCGCGGCACTCTTGTAATGCTCGACGACAAGCCATTCCGCAGGCTGCCCCTCCGCATCACGGTTCAAGACGAAATCGTCCTCGAAACGCCAATCGTTCTCTTTGCTCTCGTAATTCTCCGATGTTGCCCGCCGCACGCGGAACTTGGCGTCTTTGTTCCAGCCGTCGTCCGCATCCGCTGTCGGGAAAACATCATCACCCTTCGCGTCCAGCATGCCGTCTCTCAGACCGCCGAAGCGCGCATCCGCTATGAGAAGCTTGTCGGCGAGATCCTTGTGAAAGTCGCCCTTCGCTTCGCCCTTGCGCGGTTCGGCCAATTCCTTGAGCGTAAAACGCCCCGCATAGCTGCCGTCAGGTGAAAGGACAAAGAGGACGACATCGTCGCAGCGCAGCGGATTCGGCGTCGGTGCGGCAGGCTGCTGCTCCCCCGGCTCCGTGTCGGAAGTCCCGGCGTCAGGTGTTTCTGCGATGGTGCCGACTTGCTCTTGAGAGTCGCTCGCTTTGCGCTTGAGCAATTCCTTGGCGCGAGCTTGCAGCCAATCGACCACGCGCCAGGTTTCCGTTTCGAGCTTTTCGCTTTCACGCGGCGGCGCCGCCTCGAAGAACGCTTCGATCTCTTTCCTCTCGGCCGAGCTTCGCGGCCAGTCGGCAACTCCTTCACGCACCGGCAAGCGGGTGCGCCAGATCACGGCGGTCTGAAAGTCCTCATCGACCCAGCCACGCAGCCACGGCGCGATTGCGGGGCGTCCAGGGTGCTGTTCGAGCGAGGTCATCGACCAGGCATCCACCAGCGCGTGCGTCAATGCCGGACGCAACGGTTCCGGCGTGATCGCTTCCTCGATTCTTTTGCGAAGCGCTTTGTCGGTCTCGGCCCGCAGCTTCAGTTCGCGCAATGCGCCGGGACTTGCGTCTCTTCCGCCGTCACGTTCCGAAAGCTCTTCGAGCACCGCGAGCGAGCGATAGCTGACAATCGCACGCATCTCTTGGGCTGTGAGCGCATCGGGCTTCTTCGGCCTCGGCTCGTCGCCGTGAACGACGATGATTCTGGCATCCCCTTTGCCACGGCGGTTTACCCGGCCCAGGCGCTGCACCATCCGTTCCCAGGGAACGAGGTCGCAAACCATGTGGTCCGCATCGAGATCGATACCTACTTCGCCTGCGGAGGTGGCTATCAGGAACGCGGATTTTGCCGGCGGCGGCGAGCTCGCGAGAAAGCCGTGATGCTGCAGCCAAGCCTTCGCATTCTCACGCTCCTTTACGCGCCGGGCGCCGACAAACAGCTCCACCTCTGCCTTTGGCTTACTGCCCTTCCCATCTGGTTCGGAGAGCTTGTCGAGCCTCGCCTTCACTTTTTCCGCGACTTCACGGCTGTCGGCGTAGACAAGGCAACGGACAGGCCTTTGCCCTCCCTCAGAAAAGCCCCAGACCTGCCGCGCCAGCGCCTCGGCGAGCGCATCCTTCTCGTCGGCGATCTTGACGAAGCTGAGAGTTTTTTTCGCCGAAAGGCGCTCTTCGACGACCTGGTCGGACAGATCGCCTTTCTCGAGCGAGAAGACGTCTGCTGCGGCGTCGCCATTCGCTACCGGCCGCGCTCGGCCTGTCGCCGACAGCGACAACAGCACGAATGGCGGAATGAGTCTGCTATCGCCATCGCGACGGCCACCGAACTCTTTGGCTCCATTCGCGATGCGGCTAAGCAGGGCCTCAAACGGCGGAACGAGATTCGCTTCATCGAGAATAACCAACGTATCCACGCCCAGCAGACCCGCGTGATAGGGCCGCATTTTGCGCGAGACGCCGTAGCCCTCGAACAGAAGCCGCGAGCCGATCATGTCGACCGTGCCGACAATGATCGCCGGAACTGCGGGATCGTCGAGCCACTCCCGGTTGTCGACATGCGCGCCGCGCAATGTGGAAATCGGAAGCCGCGCTTCGTTCAGGCCAAGCGAAGCCTTCAGATGCTTGGCGTCGCTTTCCAAAGCGTTGCGAAGCTTTTCTGCCTCTTCCGTCGCCTGATCGACCACGGCCCGCCGATCGACGACATAGATAAGGCGGCGCGGGACGGCCTTGAGGATCGCTTCGTTGGCAAGAGCGCGGGCGGTCAGCCAGATCGCCATCACCGAGGTCTTGCCGAGGCCGGTCGGCAAATCGAGCGCCTGCGGAAGCGTTCCGGCTACGAACCGATCGAACAACCGCCGCTGCCACCGCATCGGCGCATGGTCGGTCAGGCGGGAAAAATTCTCTGAAAAAGATCGCAAGTCAGCGTTCATTTCGACGCCGGGTCGAAATCGCGCTGACCCGCCCTGGACGGCAATCCGGTTAGTGCCATTCTCCCCGCTCCCGTTGCAATTGGCCCCTTTTGGCTTCGCCCCGAGACCGCATACTTGAAACGTCCGTCTATTCGCGCACCTCATAGCCAAGTTCCCGGTGCAACTCAAGGTATATGGCATGCCAGGTACGACCACGGCCAGAGCGCGAGACGAGCGGCCGGAAGCCGCGGATTTCGCGCGATCAGAGGGGGCCGTTCCAGCGCGGAGCCGAGCTGCAGGGGCGCACGCTCACGGATTTCGTGATCGCCAGCGCGCACGGCCCTGCCGTGCGCTGCAGGATGGGGGGCGAGAATGGCGAAGGGGCGTGCGGTCGCGATTGTACTGGACGAGGCCGAGAAGCAGGCATTGACAGCTCTGACCCGCAAACATGGCGCGCCGCAATCGCTGGCGGTCCGGGCGCGCATTGTTCTGGCCGCAGCGGACGGCCTGACCAATAAGGAGATCACAGCCTGACCAATAAGGAGATCGCGGCCAAACTCGACATTTGCGCGCACACCGCAGGTGTGTGGCGCAGGCGGTTCGCCCGCGATCGCATGGACGGGCTTTACGACGAGCCGCGTCCCGGCGCGCCGCGTCAGATCGGCGACGACGAGATTGCGGCGACGATCCGCAAGACGCTGGAAACGCGCCCCAAAGGCGCAACGCACTGGAGCCTCAGGACAATGGCGAAGGCGGTGGCCCGCCGCCGTCCACGATGCCTATATCGACGCGGCAAACGCCGAACCAAAGCCGTTCCGATGGACCAAGAGCGCAGACGAAATCCTCGCCGCCATCGAACGCTTCTGCCTGCGCACCCTCGCCACAATCGCCTAGAATGCAGAGGATTTCAGAATCAGGACACTAGGCAGCACGGTCATTTGGAGTGGATGGCGGGGATGGCCGCCAGTCAACGTAATTTTCGGCGGCAAGCTGTTGTCATGATCGCGTCTCCATCGAGATGGAGGCACGATCATGTTTGAAGAAATCTTCTTTCCCCGAACCGCTGAGAGATATCCGGCAACGCCACTTGTCGATCAGCGGGAGCGATATCTCCTTCATCTCAGGGAGACCGGCGCCAGAAGAGCGACCTCAAGGCATGAGCGGCGCTGCTCGCGCGCCACGACGCCGCTGCACCTTATAAAGCGGGCCCGATCCGCGATGTTAATGCTGACCGTCTATCGATGGCCGCGAAGCCGCGGCAAGAATACCCCACCGCGGCCGAAAAAGTGCCGGTCTGGCAAGCCAAGCCTACGGCGCGCGGTCGATTTAATCTCCCCGTTTCCCCCCGCGGCGTGCATCCGCCCTGGCTCTCCTTGCCTTCCAGAGCCCCGTCAAGCGGCGCCGGGGTCCGATTTGCGCGGCCTCGCCCGCAGGCCCATACCCCACAGCGGTCGAGGCCGCGCGCCTCGCCAGCCCCGATTACGCCGGCGCGGCGGCGGCTGCATCGGAACTAATCAAACTCGAGCCGTTCGACGCCAGCGGCTACAATTTGCGGGCCGTCGCCTTTGACCGCGGCGGCTCGCCGAAGAAAGCCATCTCGCGGGTTATTCGGGAACGGTGTCGATGGGCTCCTTGGAATGAGCTTTTTGTCGCGCTTCAAGGTCTCAATCGATGCCAGGTCGGTGCGGATCGCCAATCGCGATGCAAAATGAATGAACTGGGCCAGCCGGGTCGCCGCGTTTGCGAGCGGCAAAGGCCCGCGGCGCTGCCTGCACTCTCTGCCAGCGTCACGAAGAGCTGCCGGCAACTGGCCTGCCCTCTCGCCAGAGTCCTCCGCGCGCGGAGGACGCCAGAAGGGAGGCAAGCCCGCGAATGTGCACTTCAATTCGCGAGGTTTGAGCATAGGTTTGTCACGAGCAGCGGTGCGGTAGCGTTCCGATATCCGTCCGGCTCAGCGAGGTCCAATTTTGCCGCCCCAGGATACCGAAGCGAACCGCTTTTCCGCCCGCGCGGCCCGCTATGTGCGTGTGGGCGCCAATGTCGGCGGCGTCGCCGCCAAGATCGCGGCGACCAGGCTGTTTGGTCTCGACCCCAACAGCGTCCGCGGGGCGGCGGACCTGGCGGCGGCGCTGGGCGGCCTCAAAGGGCCGATCATGAAGGTGGCGCAGTTGATGGCGACCGTCCCGGATTTGTTGCCGTCCGACTATGCTGCTGAACTCACCAAGCTGCAAAGCGACGCCCCGCCCATGGGCTGGGCGTTTGTCAAACGGCGAATGACGGCCGAGCTTGGCGCCGACTGGCAGCGGCAGTTCGCGAGCTTCGAGCATAAACCCGCCGCCGCGGCGTCGCTCGGCCAAGTCCATCGGGCGCGCGCCCATGATGGCACGGCGCTGGCTTGCAAGCTGCAATATCCCGATATGCAGTCCGCCGTGGAAGCCGATTTGCGGCAGCTCGAATGGCTATTGGCCATTCACCGCCGCATGAACCCTCCTATCGACACTACCGAGGTCGCCGGCGAGATCGGCGCGCGCCTTCGCGAGGAACTCGACTACGAACGAGAGGCCAAGCATGTCGCGCTTTATCGCGCCATGCTGGCCTCGACCCCCGAAGTGCGGGTGCCGCGAGTGTGGGCCGCGCTATCGACGCGACGCCTCCTTACGCTTGACTGGCTCGAAGGCGACAAGCTTCTGGCCCACAAGGGCGACGACATCGCGGCGCGCAACCGCCTTGCCGTGGCGATGTTCAAGGCGTGGTGGCAGCCGTTCAGCCGGTTCGGCGTGATCCATGGCGACCCCCATCTCGGCAACTATACGGCATTCATGGAGGACGGCGCACCGCAAGGAATCAACCTGCTCGATTACGGGTGCATCCGCGTCTTTCCGGCGAGGTTCGTCGGCGGCGTCGTCGACCTCTACCATGGGCTGCTCAGGGGCGATGATGCGCTGGTGGTGCATGCCTATGAGACGTGGGGCTTCCGGCGACTTTCGCGCGAACTGGTTGAGACGCTCAACATCTGGGCGCGGTTTATCTATGGACCGCTGCTCGACGACCGCGAGCGCACCATCGCCGATGGCGTCAAGCCCTCCGAATACGGCCGGCGCGAGGCCTTCCGGGTTCATCGCGCCCTCAAGGAAAAAGGGCCGGTGCGGGTTCCCCGCGAATTCGTGTTCATGGACCGCGCCGCCATTGGCCTCGGCGCGGTGTTCCTGCACCTTGCCGCAAAGCTCAATTTTCATCGCCTTTTCAACGAGGCAATCGAGAAATTCTCGGTGGACCGCGTGGCGGCGCGTCAGCGCGCCGCGCTCGAAGCAGCGCAGCTTTCCGCGAAGGAAGGCTAAAAAAGCCAAGTCGCCCTTAAGTTGAGCGCCAGCGAAACGGGGGTTGCCCGTGGACACGGCCACTTCCGATTTCGCCGCGCTTCATCCGGGCTGCTTCCGGGCTCCATCCATGGACGCGGCCGGGCATGCGGATCGCTTGTTCTGCATTGCCCTCGCGCTGCATTTAGGCTAAGCGACGGCCAAGATCGACAAACCCACAAGACTCCGGAGGGGTTATGGCGGACCACGGCGAAATCCAATACGCAACGGCGCAGGGCAACGACCTTCCGGCGCATGAGGCGGGCTACGGCCAATTCCTCAAGATCACGTTTATTTTCACCGCCATGATCGTCAATATCCTCTTCGCACTCGCAATTGGCGGCGTGCTGGGCCATTGGCTGCCGGCCGCTCTCATCCTCGTTGCCGCGGTCATCGCGGCGGGCATCAGCGGATGGACCGGGATCCGGTCCGTGAGCATCGGCATGGTGGCAATTTCAGCGCTCGCCTTGCTGCTCAGCGCCTATTCGTGACTGGAAAGTCGCCGGTCATGGGAGGCCGCGTGAATGCGCATTAGTGTTGCGCGCGAGAGCGACCCGGCCGAGACGCGAGTCGCTGCCACGCCGGAAACCGTCAGGAAGCTCGTTGCGCTGGGAGCCGAACTGGCAGTCGAACCCGGGGCTGGCGTGAAATCCGGCATCCTGGATGCGGACTATGCGGCGGCCGGAGCCACGGTCCGCTCAGATGCCGCCAAGGACGCCGACATCGTCCTCAAGGTGCGCCGTCCGAGCGAAGCCGAATTGACCGCCTACAAGCGCGGCGCGCTCGTGATCGCCATCATGGATCCGTACGGCAATGACGCCGCCCTCGCGGCCATGGCGAAGGCCGGCATCACGGCGTTCGCCATGGAGCTGATGCCGCGCATCACCCGGGCGCAGAGCATGGACGTGCTGTCCTCGCAGGCCAATCTCGGCGGCTACCGCGCCGTCATCGACGGCGCGGCCGAATATGGCCGCGCGCTTCCGATGATGATGACGGCGGCCGGCACCGTGCCGGCCGCCAAGGTGTTCGTCATGGGCGCTGGCGTGGCCGGCCTTCAGGCGATTGCGACTGCACGCCGGCTTGGCGCCATCGTCACCGCAACCGATGTGCGGCCCGCTGCGAAAGAGCAGGTCGAGAGCCTCGGCGCGAAATTCATCGCCGTCGAGGACGACGAGTTCAGGCAGGCCGAAACCGCCGGCGGCTATGCCAAGGAAATGTCGAAGGAGTATCAGGCAAAGCAAGCTGCGCTGGTCGCCGAGCACATCAAGAAGCAGGACATCGTCATCACCACGGCGCTGATCCCTGGCCGGCCCGCGCCGCGCCTGATCTCGCGCGATATGGTCGCCTCGATGCGGCCCGGCTCCGTGATCGTCGACCTCGCGGTCGAGCGCGGCGGCAATGTGGAAGGGGCGAGGCCAGGCGAACTCGTCGAGAGCAACGGCGTCAAGATCGTCGGCTACAGCAACCCGGGCCGGCTGGCGGCGTCGGCGTCGGGCCTCTACGCCAAGAACCTCTACGCATTTCTGGAGATTCTCATCGACAAGAAGACCAGGGCGCTGGCCGTGAACTGGGACGACGACATCGTGAGGGCGACGGCGCTCACCCGCGATGGCGCCGTGGTGCATCCGAATTTTCAGCCGAAAAGCGCCGCCTGAGAAAGATCCAAAATGGCCGAACTCAGTCCCCAACAAGCCGCGGACCTCGCCCGAACCGCTGCGGACCAATTGCAGCGCGCCGCCGACGCGGCGCAAGCCTACGCGGATGCTGCCGCGGTTGCGGCGCATAACGCAACCGCCGGCGCAATCGATCCGTTTGTGTTCCGCTTCTCGATATTCGTTCTCGCGATTTTCGTCGGCTATTACGTCGTCTGGTCGGTGACGCCGGCGCTGCATACCCCGCTGATGTCGGTCACCAATGCAATCTCCTCAGTGATCGTGGTAGGCGCGTTGCTCGCCGTGGGCGTGCAGCTGATCGGCGGCGAAGGTGGCCCGATCATTGCCCGCGCGCTCGGCTTCATTGCTCTCGTGTTCGCGTCGGTCAACATATTTGGCGGTTTCCTCGTCACCCAGCGCATGTTGGCGATGTATCGGAAGAAAAAGAAGTGAGAGGCCTGCCAGCATGAATGCCGATTTGGTCGGATTGCTTTATCTCGTCGCCGGCGTTCTTTTCATTCTGGCTCTACGCGGCCTGTCGAGCCCGGAAACGAGCCGCCGCGGAAATCTGTTCGGCATGGTCGGCATGGCCATCGCCATCCTGACCACGCTCGGCTCCCACCCCCCGGCGGGCTTCGGCGCCGGTATCCTTGTGGTGCTTGGCCTCGCCGCCGGCGGCGGCGTCGGCGCCGTGATCGCGCGGCGCGTGCCGATGACGTCGATGCCGGAACTGGTCGCAGCATTCCATTCGCTCGTCGGCATGGCGGCGGTGCTGGTCGCGGCCGGGGCGTTTTACGCGCCGGCCGCCTTCGACATCGGAACGCGCGGCGACATTCATCAGGCCAGCCTGATCGAAATGTCGCTCGGCGTCGCCATCGGCGCCATCACCTTCACGGGCTCGGTGATCGCCTTCCTCAAGCTGTCCGCACGCATGAGCGGCGCCCCGATCATGCTGCCGATGCGGCACTACATCAACATCGTGCTGGCGCTGGCGCTCGTGATCTTCATCTACGGCTTCGTAGTGTCGCAGGCGCAGCTCGATTTCTGGGCCATCACGTTCATATCGCTGGCGCTCGGCGTACTCATCATTATCCCGATCGGCGGCGCCGACATGCCGGTCGTGATCTCGATGCTCAACTCCTACTCGGGCTGGGCGGCCGCGGGCATTGGCTTCACGCTCGGCAATTCGGCGCTCATCATCACCGGGGCGCTGGTCGGATCCTCGGGCGCGATTCTATCCTACATCATGTGCAAGGGCATGAATCGCAGCTTCATTTCGGTGATTCTCGGCGGTTTCGGCGGCGAGGTCGCGGGGCCGGCCGTCGGCGCGGAGGCGAAGCCCGTCAAGCTCGGCTCTGCGGAAGACGCCGCCTTCATCATGAAGAATTCGTCCAAAGTCATCATCGTGCCGGGTTACGGCAT
Organism: Hyphomicrobiales bacterium; assembly: GCA_021323775.1. Taxonomy (GTDB): domain Bacteria; phylum Pseudomonadota; class Alphaproteobacteria; order Rhizobiales; family Xanthobacteraceae; genus JAJPKK01. Next base: position 15,172 of record JAJPKK010000254.1, on the reverse strand, counting down.
GGCGGTGGCGCAGGCCCAGCACGCGCTGCGCGAGATGGCGGACCGGCTCAAGGGGGAAGGCGTCGAGATCAAATACGCGATTCACCCGGTTGCGGGGCGCATGCCGGGCCATATGAACGTGCTGCTCGCCGAGGCGAACGTGCCTTATGACGAGGTGTTCGAGCTTGAGGACATCAACTCGGAATTTGCCCAGGCCGACGTGGCCTATGTGATCGGCGCCAATGACGTCACCAATCCGGCCGCCGAGGAAGACCCCAAGTCGCCGATCTACGGCATGCCAGTGCTGCAGGTGTGGAAAGCCGGCACCGTCATGTTCAACAAGCGCTCGCTCGCCTCCGGATATGCCGGGATCGACAATCCGCTGTTCTATCGCGACAACACCATTATGCTGCTCGGCGACGCCAAGAAGATGACGGAGGAGATCGGCAAGGCGCTGGCATGAGGGTGCAGTGACGCGGAGCCTCTGCGTTGATTTCCTTGCCGGGGGAGGCTGCGATATCGTAGGGTGGGTTGAGCGCAGCGAAACCCACCATTACCGGCGACACCGGAAGGCTCTGATGGGTTTCGCTTCGCTCAACCCATCCTACGACCTAAAAATTCACAAGCTCGCAGCTTGCACCTTGGCGGCAATCAGTATCTTCGCGAACACGTCGGCTACTGCCTGCAACCCGCCGCAGCGGCCCATGCGGCAAATCGAATTGATGTTCGGGCGCAATGTCGGCGACCACCTCCACGTCAGCGAGGCCGCCTGGTCGCGGTTTCTTGCGCGGGAAATCACGCCGCGCTTTCCGGAGGGCCTTACTGTTCTCGACGCCGCTGGTCATTGGCGGGATCCGATCAGTGGCCGCGTGGTACGTGAGCCGAGCAAAATGGTCATCATCGTGACGGCGGAGAATGCGCCGGTGCGCGACCGGATCGCTGCGATTGTTGCGGCCTACAAGCAGCGATTCCGCCAGCGGTCGGTCGGGGCGATCTCGCTCGCCGTGTGCGCCGCGTTCTAGTAGGATCTTTGAGAGCGTCATTCCGGGGCGCGTGCGCAGCCCGCGAGCCCGGAATCCACGCTCCGGCGCTGCCTCATGGGTTGAGGGCGGAATTTTGCCCCAGGCGCGAGATATCCACCGCACCAAAGTCGCGACACATTGCAAGCTTGATGAATGACCGCGATTCCATAATTTGAGCTGGGGCGTATCTGGGGTTAATCGCTCATGACGCGCGGCAAGATAATGTCCCATCAGATCTGCGGAAATCGACTCGCCATTACCCTGTGGGCGGTTGTTGCAGGGTGCATTGTCTTCGCCGGGGCCGCATCGGCGCAGCAACAGGCGCCGGCGGCGAAACCCGCGGCAGCGCCGAAGCCCGCAGCGCCAAAGGCTCCCGCAGCTGCGGCTCCTGCTGCGCTGCCGGCCCCCGGAGGAGCGCAACCCGCCCTGCTCGGCCAGTACGGCGACTGGGGCGCATATACGGCGGCTCCGGGCGGCAAGAAAATTTGCTTTGCTCTTGCCAAGCCCGCCAGTTCGAGCACGTCGCCGCCGAACCGGCCGCGCGATCCCGCCTACATGTTCGTGTCCACCCGGCCGGCCGAAAAGGTCAAGGACGAGGTCTCGGTCATCTTCGGCTACGGGCTCAAGCCCAACAGCGACGCCAACATTGAAGTCGCGGGCGGGGGTTATGCGATGTATACGCAGGGAGACGGCGCTTGGCTGAAGAATGCCGCGGAGGAGCCCAAGCTGGTCGAAACCATGCGCAAAGGCCAGAATCTCACGGTCAAAGGCACCTCCGCCAGGGGCACCGTCAGCACCGACATTTATTCGCTTAAAGGCCTTTCGCTTGCGCTCGACAAGGTCGCCCAGGAGTGCCGATGAGCGGTTGATTGGAGAGAATTTCCCGTTGTCTCCCGGTGCCATCGCCCCGCTTGACCGGGCAATCACGCCGGAAACGTGATGGGTGCACCGCCGCCGTGGCATTTCAGTGCGCTGGCCCTTATGTTCGCCATGGCTTTTGTGCGGAACATTGGAAATCATGAGCATTCCCCTCGAATCCGAAGCCGCAGCCGCTCCCGGATTTGTCGAAAAGACGCCCCTTGAGCGCTATGTGGCGCCGGCGCGGCCCTCGCTCGTCGGCATGTCGCGTGCGGAGCTTGCGGCAGCGCTGGGGGAGCTTGGCGTGCCGCCGGCGCAGCGCAAAATGCGCGTCCAGCAACTCTGGCACTGGATCTATGTCCGCGGCGCGACCTCGTTCGACGCGATGACCAGCATCTCCAAGGAGCTGCGCGCCGAGCTCGAAGCGAGGTTCACCCTCGCGCGGCCCGAGGTGGTCGCCGAACAGGTTTCGCACGACGGCACGCGAAAATGGCTGCTGCGGCTGCCGGGAGAAGGTCCGAACGCGCGGCCGCACGAAGTGGAATGCGTCTACATTCCGGAAACCGGGCGCGGCACGCTCTGCGTTTCGAGCCAGGTCGGCTGCACGCTCAATTGCACGTTCTGCCATACCGGGACTCAGCGCCTTGTGCGCAACCTCACGGCGGGCGAAATCGTCGGCCAGATCATGGTCGCCCGCGACCGCCTTGGCGATTGGCCGGGTCTCTCCCTCCCTCCCCTCCGCCTTTCCCCCACCCTTCCCTCCCCCGCTTGCGGGGGTGGGTTAGGGAGGGGGAGGGAAGGGAGGGGGGAAGTCGCCATCGTTCCGACCGATGGCGGGCGGTTCGTCACCAACATCGTGATGATGGGAATGGGCGAACCGCTCTACAATTTCGAGGCGGTGCGCGACGCGTTGCTGGTCGTCGCAGACAATGAAGGCATCGCCATCTCCAAGCGCAAGATTACGGTTTCGACATCGGGCGTCGTCCCGAACATCAAGCGGACCGGCGAGGAGATCGGCGTCATGCTGGCGGTTTCGCTGCACGCGGTGCGCAACGAGCTGCGCAACGCGCTGGTGCCGCTCAACCGCAAATATCCGATCGAAGCGCTGCTCGATGCGTGCCGCAGCTATCCGGGCCTGACCAACGCCAGGCGAATCACCTTCGAGTACGTGATGCTCAAGGGCATCAACGATTCCCTCTCCGACGCCAAGGCCCTGGTGCGGCTGCTTGCGGGCATCCCGGCCAAGATCAACCTCATACCGTTCAACCCCTGGCCCGGCGCCCGCTATGAATGTTCGGATTGGGAAACGATCGAGAAGTTCTCGGAAGTCGTATTCAACGCCGGCTATTCGGCGCCGGTTCGCACCCCGCGCGGGCGCGACATTCTTGCCGCCTGCGGCCAGCTCAAAAGCGCGACGGAAAAGCTTTCCGCGCGCGAGCGCATGGCGCTGCGCGCCATGGCGATGACGGAATGATGACCATCCCAGGCGGCGCCCCATGGACGTCCTGATACGACTCTTTCTGCGTTTCATCCTCGTTCCGCTCGGGGCCGCGGCGGCGCTAGCGGCTGCGGCAGCCGTTATCATCATCGCGCACCGAAATGCGTTGGTCGCCGTGCTCGATGCTGATCCGCAAACACAACAGGATTACCTCATTGCCCTTCTGTTCGGAGGTCCGCTGCTCGCGGCGCTGCTTTCGATATCGGCATTCTATTCGGTCGCCCCGGCAGCGATCGGCGTGCTGATTTCGGAAGCGCTGGCCATCCGCTCCTGGCTGTTTCACGCGGCCAACGGCGGGCTTTCGGCCTGGCTCGGCTGGGTCCTGACCGAGGACATACGCGACGATTATCGGTTTCTCACCGAGCCCAGAGTCCTCATTGCCGCGGGACTTCTCGCCGGCCTCGTGTATTGGCTCGTCTCAGGGTGGACGGCCGGGTTCTGGAAACCCATCCGATCGGCAGGGCGGCTGACGCCGCCATCTCAAGGGCGATGACAACTGGCCGTTCGAGTCAGCCAATCTGAAAGGATCCGAGCATCGTGAACGATGTAGGGGCACCCTTGTGATCGCCCCATCCATGCACCGCGCTCGTCAATGGGCGACCACAGGGGGCGCCCCTACAGCTCGGTGAAACGCGATTTTACTCGGACGGCTGGCCGTATAGGATGTGACCCAGAATGCGCGAAGAACGAGAGACTCGTTCGTGGGGCAAAGCACGGACCCTGCCATCTCACTACTTCGTTCGGGAGGAATCTTAAATGTCACGTGAGTTCCATCAAGCCTTAAGCCGCCGCAAGTTCCTGCAGTTTCTGGCTGCCAGTTCAGCCCTTTCCTACGCGGACGCGCAGGCCCTTGCGGAGACGCTGGCGCCAAAGACGAAACTGCCCGATCCGCTGATATGGGCGCCGTTCGACGCCAACAATCTGATCAAGAGCCCGAAGGAGGCCATCAACGTCTTCGATTTCGAGCCGGTGATGCGTCAGAACGTGCCGCCCGCCCATTTCGGCTACATGGCATCGGGCATCGATGATGAGGTCACGCTGCGCGCGAACCGGGAAGGCTTCCTGAAGTTCCAGTTGCGGCCGCGGCGCCTGGTCGATGTCAGCAAGGTCGATATGGGCGTCGACATTCTGGGCGTGAGATATTCCTCTCCGATCATGCTGTGTCCGGTCGGCGGCCACGCCGCCTATCACGCGGATGCCGAATCAGGCGTCGCCAGGGCCGCGAAGGCGGGCGATCATCTCATGATCCTCTCCACCCAGACGTCGACCGGCGTCGAGGATGTGATCAAGGCGCGGGGCGGGCCGGTCTGGATGCAGCTTTACGCGACCAACAAGTTCGAGGTCGCAGCGCACCACATCAAGCGCGCCGAGAATGCCGGCTGTACGGCCCTCGCCGTCACGGTCGATCGTTCCGGAGGGCGCAACCAGGAGACTCTGTTCCGGCTGACGCGAACCGACAACCGCCAGTGCAGCGACTGCCATGATCGCACCAATATCCAGACCGATCAGGGCAACAAGCCCATGTACCAGGGCGTCGATCTGTCCGGGCTGCGCAACATCCAGTCGTCGGCCATGACGTGGGACTACCTCAAGCGCCTGCGCGACATCACCAAGATGAAAGTCGTCATCAAGGGGCTGCTGGCCTGGGAAGACGCGAAGCTCGCGGCCGACTACGGCTATGACGGCGTCATCGTGTCGAACCATGGCGCCCGCAGCGAAGACTCCGGCCGCTCCACCATCGATGCGCTGCCGGAAATCATCGAAGCTGTCAACGGCCGCATCCCGATCCTGGTTGACTCCGGCTTCCGCCGCGGCACCGACATCTGCAAGGCGCTGTGCATGGGCGCGACCGCGGTCGGCGTCGGACGGCCCTACATCTGGGGGCTCGGCGCCTTCGGCCAGGCCGGCGTCGAGCGCGTCCTGGAGCTGCTGCGGGCCGAACTGATGGGCATCATGCAGCAGGTGGGCGCGCCGACCGTCAAGCATCTCACGCCCGCCATGGTGCGGAGGGCGTGATGGCCATAACCCGGATATCTCACACCACGCACCACGCGAGATATTCGGCCGAGTCCCGGACAGGAGTTTTTTTGAGCGCCGGACGCGGACCACCGATTATTTCGCCCGGCGTCCGGCTCCGCGACGTTCCCGACGTTCCCGGGAAACCTTGCCAACCCGGCCGTCGCCCGCTATCAGGCTCTCCAAAGAGCCGCAATAGCTCAGTCGGTAGAGCACATCATTCGTAATGATGGGGTCGGGGGTTCGAATCCCTCTTGCGGCACCATGAAATCAATGGGTTAGCAGGGGTTGGAGTGCTTCCCCGAAGATGATAAGTGGTGCGGGGAAGCATGGGGGAAGCAGCCGGAGCAAAAACGATCGGGCAATTTGTCGCGGCCTAGAATGACTGCCGCCCATCCTTTCTCGTGCGCACCCCCGTAGGAAATCCGACCAATAGGTATTTTTCGACCAGGGTATTTACTGAGGCGGGGGGCGGCATGGCCCAATCTGATTTTCCCAACAGCAGAAGCCTCGCTTCGGTACTCGTCAGTGCCCAAGAAGCGCCCCCCAACATCAGCGATGGCTTGCCGGGCCGCCAACTGCCAAGGGCTGCGGTTGCCGACGTTGTTCTCGGCGCTCCCAGAGGCGCGGTGATCGCGCTCGGCGGTATCGATGGTGAAAGCCTGCGAGGGCTCCTTGATCAGGTTGAACCCGCGCAACATGGCCGTATCGCGCTGTTCGCGCGGATCGCGCCCGAGCCCACGACCGAGGCTATAGTCGAACAGGTCATCGATCTTCTCGCAGAGACCGCCCGCCGCCTGTGGCCGGTCTGGTTCACGAACGTGAGCTTCAACGGGTGTCGCAATGATACGCTGGGGCGGCTGGCGATTGGCGCCATAGCGCGACGTGCGGTAGAGGAAATACCTAACCTGTCACCCTCATGGACAGAGGAAGCGGCACGGCTCGTACTCGATAATTGTCCGCCCCGCGTGAGCGGCATACCCGCAGCGATCGAACTTGGCCAGCTTGCGCTCGCCATCAGCCGCACCGGCCTTATCCTCGCAGCCGACATGAATGCCACCGTCCAAACGGCGCGCAATCCTGCCGCCGTGGTACGCGCGCTGGAATGGGTCGCGCAGGTTTCTCAGGGCTCGGTCATCGCACTATTTTCCCATCTGCCCCAGAGCGAGCCGCCATTCGACCGTATTCTTTACGGCTCGCGTCAGGTAATGCCCGATACCGCCGCGCCCCAGCTTAATCCGCCCGAGCCGTCCGGGCATGATCACGAGCCTTGGATCGCGCCATGGCGTGGTCTACCCCATCCACTGAGCGAGATCGAAAAGCGGCTTGCCCAGGCTATAGGGGCTGACATCGAACTCGCCCCGCTCTTCACGTTCAATCAGTTTATCGACACCGTGCGAGGCTCACGGCCGAAGGTGGACCTTGTGTGGACGACAGGTCGTCTCGTGGTCGAGCTTGACGGCTATGGGAGCCATGGCAATCGAACGGCCTTCATGTACGACCGCCACCGCGACTACGAGCTGATTCTGAGCGGCTACACGGTGCTACGTCTCGCGAACGATGAAGTCGTACAGGACTGCGGCAAAGCGGTAGAGAAAATTCGCGACTTCGTACGCCTGCGTCGAGCCCAAATCACCCAGGAGGGTTGAATGGCAAAAAACAAGAAGAGATCTATGCCTGAGAAGCGGACTCTGATCCTGTGGGCCTTACTCGTGCGAGAAAATGCTTCCGCATTTCAGAACGAATTGAAGCCGGAACCAGATAAGGCCGATCGCGAGGCGTTGGAGGAAGCTGGTTTGATCAAAGCCGAGCCCCGTGGCCGTTACAGGCGGATTTGGATCGAGGTCACCGACAAGGGATGGGCATGGGCCGGAAGTAATCTTGAGGCCGCGCTACCCCGGAATTCCTCCGCCGGCAGCCAAATCCTTCAAGGGTGGCTGGCGCGTCTTAAAGTATTTATGGAGGCACGGGGTTTGGCCCTGGCGGATGTACTGGGTCCGCAACCCTCAACCCAAGCTGTAGGCGGGCTTAAAGCCGAACCACCACGACTCGCGCCCCGCGATTACGCCGCGGTGCGCGCATGCATTCGCAAAGCTTATCTCGACATCACGGACGGACGGCTCAAGGCGCGCGCGCTGTTGCGGGATCTTCGCAGTAAGCTGCATGACATTGAGCGCCAGGCGCTGGATGACGCCCTGAAACAGATGCAGCGCGAACACGAAGCTTCATTATATCAACTCGACAATCGAGCCGAGATTACTGACGCCGACCGCACCGCCGCGATCTACTTCGGAAACGAGCCACGCCACATCCTTTGGATCGAACGATAATGAACGAGCTGGACGTCTTACGTTCGGTCGACTTCGACTGGACGCGACAACTTAGGAGCATATGGCGGGATCCGCCCTATCATGTGCCTTCGCTTCATCAAGAGCAGCTTGACGATATAATCGACTATTTCCGCAGGAAAACGCGCGACCTGGACCCGGCCAACGAGCCGCTCGGGTATGTAATAGTTGGCCCGGCGGGTTACGGAAAAACGCATCTCATTGGCGAACTACGCCGTGAAGTATGGGAGATGGACGGCTGGTTTGTGCTCCTGGACTTGGTTGGGGTCAAGGATTTCTGGTCGTCGGTGGCACTCGGTTTCTTGAATTCGCTCCAGGTCCGGAAGGCTGACGGCAGGACTCAACATGATCGGCTGGTACTCGGGATCGCCTCCCTTCTCGACATCGACCAAGACCTGATCGAGATCGGGCGGGCTCGTGGGCTGACCGCTGAACTGGCTACCATTTTCGTCAAGGCGTTGTCTCGCCTTTATCGGGAAACTGCCGCGCATCGCGATGTTGTGACTGCCCTCATACTTCTGACCTCGGAAGACCTCGATTGCCAAAGCATTGGCCACGCTTGGCTGCAAGGTGCAAGCTTAGACGCGGATGTTGTCGCTCCCTTTGGGTTTCATGGCGTGAACGATCCAATGAAGGTCGTTCAGGGCCTTTCATGGCTCATGAGCCTTGTCGGTCCGACTTTGATCGCGATTGACCAAATTGACGCAATTGTGAGCGCAAGCAACGCCGTCACTCACGCTGCAATCGTCGGAGCGACAGAGGAACAAGCGCAAGCGAAATCGATTGTCGAATCGCTTGCTCTGGGGCTCATGGACTTGCACGAAAAGAAGCGGCGCGCCGTAACCGTCATCTCTTGTCTTGAAGCGACTTGGAAGGTCCTTCAGGAGCAGGCGACCGTGGCTGTGACTGACCGTTACAATAGTCCGGCAAATCTGCGCGCTTTGTCTACTAGCGACATCGCTGCAGGACTGGTGGAAGCCCGACTCGCTCAGACCTATGAAGCACGCGGCTTCAAGCCGCGCTATTCGACTTGGCCATTCGCGCGCGCTGCATTCGAAACTGCAATTGGATTCTCGCCACGCCAGCTCCTCAAGGCTTGCGAAGCGCATCGTCAGCGTTGCGTTGCTCAGGGAGCGGTCACCGAATTCACGACATTCGCTCACGTCGGACAAGGGTCAGAACCGGACAAATTGAACGCAGAAGCACTCGACCAAGAATACGATGAGCAGAAAAAGGCCGCCTCTTTTGCTCACCTCATGGATGCTGACGGCGAAGACGACCTGCGCGAGCTTCTTGATGCCTCTTTGAGGCTTTTCGAGAAGCACCTGGACCTGCCAGACAACATCGACGTCGAAGTGCAACGCGACCCAGACCAGAGACGTCCTTCGCTGCACGGCCGGCTCTCCTTTACGTTCCGTGATGAAGGCGATCGCGAGCAGCATTATTGCTTCCGTGTCCTCAGCCACACGAATGCAATCGCATTCCAAAGTCGGTTGAAGGCGGCGATGACGGCGTCCGGAATCGACATGGCGCTCAAATTCCGGCACCTGTTCATCCTGCGTCGTAGTGATCCGCCCAGCGGACCAAAGACGAAGGCCCTCGTCGGTCAATTCTTGAAGGCCGGCGGCAAATTCGTTGCACTTGGAGACGATGATTTGCGGGTCATGGTCGCCTTGCATGCGATGTCGCAACGCGATTTCCCAAACTTCGAAACTTGGCTGCGGGCGCGGAAACCGTTGTTCGAGACGAAGCTGTTCAACGCTGCAGGCCTCTGTCCGCCGCCCTTCTTGTTGTCCCCTCCGCCAGGTAAGCCGGGACGAACCCCGCCCGCTGCCGAAACAGTAGTGGGGAACCAGGCTTCGGTAGAATTTATCGAGCCAGGGCACGAGAGCAATCAGGTCGAAACGGTCGCTGATCGCGAGACCATCGTGACAGACGGGTATGACCGCGAAGCGACGGACAACGCGAAGGCCGCTTCAACCGGGGACAAGGCCGGTTCGGCTTCCATGATTCCCATAGGTCGGCGCTTCGAACGCGGATCGCTGGGGGATACCGTGGCGCTCGCAGCTGACTTGCTCCCACGTCACGTCGCAATCCTCGCCGGCTCCGGTTCGGGCAAGACCGTGCTCTTACGGCGGATTGTCGAAGAAGCCGCCCTTCTTGGAATTCCATCGATTGTGCTCGATATCAATAACGATCTTTCGCGACTCAGCGACCCATGGCCTGTACGCCCAGAGGGCTTCAGCGATGAGGACGCAGCAAAGTCTGCGAAATATTGCGCGCATACCGACGTAGTCATATGGACGCCGGGAGTGAGCAGCGGAAACCCGCTATCGCTGAACTTGCTTCCAGACTTTGCGGGGATCGGCGACAAGCAGGACAAGCAGACCGAAGACGAGCGCGCCCAGGCCGTCGAGATGGCGCGGGCAACGCTTGCTCCCTACCTGGGCGGAACCGGACAAAAGGCGTTTCTTAAGCAAGGCGTCCTTGCTGACTCGCTTCGGGCTTTCGCGAAGCGCGGAAGCGGCTCGCTCAACGATCTCATTGCCCTGCTTTCAGACCTTCCCGAGGAAATCAGCAAAATCGGTAATGCGCAAAAGCTGGCGGGCGAGATCGCTAACCAGCTTCTGGCTGTGGTCGCGACAAACCCATTGCTGCAATCGTCCGGGCCGACTCTCGATCCACAGCAGCTCTTTTGCGGCGATGATAACAGAACCCGGATTTCGGTGATCAGCCTTGCCGGGCTCGGCAGTGACGAAGCCCGACAATCCTTCGTCAATCAATTGCAGATGACGCTATTCACATGGATCAAGCAGAATCCGAGTCCAACCGGACGCCTCTATGTATTGGATGAAGCGCAGAATTTCGCGCCGGCGCAGGCAGGAACGGCGTGCAAGGCAAGCGCCCGGTCGCTTGTGGCGCAGGCGCGCAAATACGGACTCGGGATGATCTTTGCCACGCAGCTGCCCAAGGGAATTGACAACGCGATCGTGTCAAACTCCACGACGCATGTTTATGGGCGGATGAGCTCGCCTGCGACGATTCAGGCGACTCAGGAACTCATCTCTGCCAAAGGCGGGGCGGCCGACGACATCGCACGGCTGACGAAGGGCGAGTTCTATTTTTCGACCGATGGCTTCAATCAGCCCGTGAAGGTACGGACGCCGCTATGCCTGAGCTGGCATCCGCCGAATCCGCCCACGGCTGACGAGGTAATCACGAAGGCTCGCTCGAAACGTCCGTAGTCTTATAACGGACCTCGCGCCGCGGCTCCGATTGGGTTCAATGAGGCCGAGGCGCGCGCGCCTCGGATGCATACCGTATAGGCAATAAGGCGCGAAAATAGGCCGCCGCAGCGTCGCCCTCGATGCCGAGCAGGGCCGTGATCGTCGCCACGCTATCGACAGCGCGGCGCGCTGCCGGCTCATAGGCGCCCTGCGCCACATGCGGACGCCGGCCGCGCTTGTAGTCGACCGGCGTGACGACGCCGTCCTCGGCTTCCGCCACATCGATTTTGGCGATGACGCCGAGCGTCGGCGAAGAGAGCATCAGGGAGCGGCTGATGATTTTGTCAGGCTGCGCCGGTTCGGTCTGCGCCGACGCTGTCCCGCTCTTCGCCTCTGCGGTTTCGCGGGCCGATAGTGTCTCCCTCTGCTCCTTTGCGGTTTCGCAGGCTGCCGACGCGGCTTCGGTATCTGGTAGCCCCGAGGCTTCGAGCGCCCCCGGCGCCGGGAGCGCCCCCCCGGACGATCGACGCGCGTATGAATGCGCCGCCCCTCGACAGTGTCGCCGGTCTCGGACCATTCCCCCTGCGTCCACATGAGATAGGCGAGCCGCGGACAATAGACGAACTCGTTCACCATCCGCGCCGGGATGAGCGCGTCTCGCCCGTGACGGGCGGCGCGGGGAGGTGGGATTCGAGTTGGTCAGAGGTCGGCATGGCTTCCCGCCTGTTCGGAAGCGGATAGGCCAAAGCCGGCCTCCCGCAATAGTTGCTCGCTCGCAAGAATTCCGGAATTCCGTGATAGGACAGTGACTGCCCCATCGGCATGACTCCGAAAACTCATCCACTCGATGTCGGGGCGCGATGACATCGGCCGTCACGATGAGAAGCGTTCGCCTGTCAAAGGGCAGCAATGATGTGAGACCATGGCCGCCATTCCTCGCTATCGCCCGCATGCGGGCCCCATCCTTCTCTCCGCCGGATTCCGGCCCTTCTTCCTTGGATCGGCGGTCTGGGCGGCCATCGGGATTCCCCTGTGGCTCGCCGTCTATGGCGGCGGAACTTCACTGCCGAGCCTGCTCCCGCCGCTGGTTTGGCACGTTCATGAAATGGTCTTCGGCTTCGCTGCGGCGACCGTTGCCGGTTTTCTGCTGACAGCAATTCCAAATTGGACCGGCCGAATGCCGCTGCAAGGCCGGCCTTTGGCCGTGCTCGTTCTGCTTTGGGCGGTGGGACGAGCCGGCATCCTGCTGTCGGGCTCGATCGGTGGTTACGCTGCGGCGGTGGCTGACCTTGCCTTCCCAGCCGCGTTTCTCGGGGCTGTCGCTCGCGAGATCGTCGCAGGAAAAAACTGGCGCAATTTACCGCTGCTCGTCGCGTTGTCGCTTTTGCTCATTGGCAATCTTTTCGTGCACCTAGACGCAATCGGCGTTGCCGATACGGCCAAACTCGGAAATCGGATCGGCGTCGCCACGCTGCTGATGCTCATCTCACTGGTTGGCGGCCGAATCATTCCGAGTTTCACACGGAACTGGCTTACAAAAAACCGGCCCGAGGTCAGCCCGCCGCGTCCCGAGGGGTGGATCGATCACGCGGTTCTCGGTGTGACCGCGCTTGCGCTCGTCAGCTGGGCGGTTGCTCCCGACGCTGTGGTGACGGCTTGGGGTACGATCATCGCCGGGAGCGCCATCAGTTTGCGAATGTCTCGCTGGCAGGGCCATAAGACGATACGCGAACCGCTCCTTATCATTCTTCATGTCGGCTATGGCTGGCTGGCGGCAGGCCTCCTCCTGCTTGGGCTCAACGAGTTCTTCGATCTGGTTCCGATGACGGCCGCCCTACATGCCTTGACGGTTGGTGCGATCGGTACGATGACTCTGGCTGTCATGACCCGTGCCTCGTTAGGCCACACGGGACGACCGCTTATCGCGGGATTGGGCACCCAAGTCATCTACGCCTTGGTGACACTCGCCGCTCTCCTGCGCGTCCTGTCACCGTTCGCGGGCGCGCAGATGGTGCTGATATTGTGGGCGGCCGGCGCTTCATGGGCAGCAGCCTTCGGCTTATTCGCGATTCTCTACGGCAGGGTGCTGACACAACCCCGCGCCACGGGACATGCCGCAAAGCCGATCTGAGGGAAGAACGATTACGATATGGACAACATCGTTGCCGACGTCGACTGGGGGATCGTTGCACGCATCGTTCATGTGCTCGCCGTCGTCGTGTGGATCGGCGGTGTTTGGTTTGTGACAGCGGTCATCCTGCCTGCCATGAGGAAGAAGCCGCCAGAGCAGTGGCTCGCAGAGTTCAATGCCGTCGAACGCCGGTTCGCGCCGCAAGCCCGCATCGCGATTCTGCTGGTTCTTTTGAGCGGGCTCTACATGCTCTACCAGTACGACCTCTGGGACCGCTTTTCCGATGCACGCTATTGGTGGATGCATCTGATGGTCGTGGTCTGGATACTCTTCGCGGCGCTTCTCTTTGTCCTCGAGCCGCTTATCGTCCACCGCGTTATCGACCGGCGCGCCAGTAGCTCACCGGAGGCGACGCTCACGCTGATGCTCCGTTTTCACCGTGTCATGCTCGCCCTAGCACTGCTTGCGATTCTCGCCGCTGTGGGCGGTGCACATGGGCTCTTCTAATGTTCCTGCCAGCTCAGCGGCCTTCGGAGTTCTTTGCGCCTCATCGCGGCGTCAACGAGGAACGCGTGATGCATGATGCAGTTGCACGAAACCTATCAAGAATTATCGAAGACGATCGATTAAACGCGCCTCGCGGTCTTATCCCTGACTATCCCAGACCTACTAGTTCAGCGATTCCATGAAACCTATCAATTGGAGACCTCAACTTGGGCCGGTAAACGCGGCCTTCCGGGCGGACTCCATATGCTTCGAATTTCGGAAGCGCTCAACTAGGAAGAAACTCACCCGGTAGGACCGGGCCACGGGTAGCGGAAGTTTCATGCGCTGCAGGTCTGGCCAGGCCCGGTGGAAAACTCTTTTCAACGACCCGTCAGGCCCACTCGATTCTCTCAATGCATCGTAACGCGCTGATTTTTTCAGCGCAAATTTTTTCTGCCGATGCTCGGAGTCCGAACAACGACCCGTCAAAATTTTTTGCTTATGATTCCAAAGGAGAATCCGGGCGATCCGGATTTTGCGCGGTTTCGAGGACTATGCGGATTCCGATCGATGTCGCCCACCATTCCGGAATGATGTCGCCCGCCATTCCGAGATAATTCCGCCCACTGTTCCGAGATGATGTCGCCCACCATTCCGGGATGATCTCGTCCGGGGTCGGGTGCCTCTGCTGGCCGACTCAGGTCCGCTCCTTTGGCTTGCAAAGGAGGACCGGATGCCAGCAGAGAGGACGACCATGCGCCACGTGCGCGAAGTTCTGCGGTTGAAGTTCGTTGGTGGCGTACCGACTCGTGAGATCGCCCGTCGGATTGGCGTGGCAGCGCCGACTGTGCGGGCGACGCTCAAGCGTTTCCAGGCTGCTGGCCTGAGTTGGCCACTGCCGGAAGAGCTGACCGATGCGGCGCTTGAGGAGAGGCTGTTTGGCAACGCCGGGACGAAGCAGGGCCATCGTCGTCTTATCGAGCCCGACTGGGCCGCCGTCCATCGCGAGCTGAAGCGCAAGCACGTCACGCTGTCGATCCTGTGGGACGAGTACATCGAGCGTGAGCCGCAAGGCTATCGCTACTCGCGTTTTTGCGAACTCTACCGTGGCTGGGAAGCGAAGCTCTCGGTAACCATGCGCCAGACCCATGTGGGCGGCGACAAGCTGTTCGTCGATTACGCCGGCGACACCGTGCCGGTGATCATCGACCGGCTGAGCGGCGAGGTGCGCCAGGCGCAAATCTTCGTCGCCGTCATGGGGGCGTCGAACTTCACCTACGTGGAGGCGACCTGGACGCAGGGGCTTGGTGATTGGATCGGCGCGCACACGCGCGCCTTCGCGGCGATCGGCGGCGTGCCGCGCCTCATCGTTCCCGACAACGCCAAGGTCGCCGTCATCAAGGCGTGCCTCTACGAGCCGCAGGTCAATCGAACCTATGCCGAGATGGCCTCCCATTACGGCGCCGCCGTGCTGCCGACGCGACCACGGCGCCCGCGCGACAAGGCCAAGGTGGAAGGTTGTGTGCTTATCGTCGAGCGCTGGCTCATCGGCCGTCTGCGCAATCGTGTGTTCCATAGCCTCGCCGAACTGAACGCGGCAATCGGCG
>JAJPKK010000269.1 GCA_021323775.1 Hyphomicrobiales bacterium | reverse complement strand
CTTAAGCGGTCGAGACCCTTGACCGGCTGCCGCCGCCCGCGACAAAGAGCATCCAAGCGATCAAGGCCGCGAGTGATCGCCGGTTGGCCGCTTTTCACGTCCTGCCCAACTCGCAATTCAAAAGAAGCCGGATTTCGCGTCCGCCCTTGCCCACGCGACGGACCCGCGCAAATTGTGAAGTCAGACAGCGTGGGCAAAGCGCGCCATCGGGCCGGCCCGGCCGAAGGCTGGAGCGGCTGGGCGCGCGAGGCGGCGGCGCCGCGCGATTGGCTGTATCGGGTCCTTTGCCCGCCCTCCGCGTTGCACGGCTCGGCTTGCCGGCAAGCCCAGCGAGCATGACGCTATTTTCGATTGATTACGCCGTGTCGTAGTCGCCGCCATCGCCCATGTCGCCGGCATCGTCCCCGGCGTCGTAATCATCGTCGGGCTGGTCGTATGCCTCATCGCCGGCATCGTCGCTGACGACGCCGCTCCCGCTTGAATCGTCATACGCCGCCGCCCGATGGCCGCCGCCGATGTCGTCGAGGCCTGCGTCATGGGCGAGATTGCCGCTTCCATGATCGCCGCCGCTGTCCCACGGCGATGCTGCGGCGTGCGCCATCCCGCCGCCGTGATCGTAATCGCCGGCGAAGCCATGATGGCCGCCCATCATGGAGCGGATGCCGTCAAGCAGCATGGCGCCGCCCACGACGCCGGCCACGGTCGCGGCAGCCGTGCCCAGAAACGAGCCGCCGCCCCCCATGGGGGCGCCCATCGGATATCCGGGCTGCGGATATCCCTGTGGGTAACCTTGTTGATATCCCTGTGGATATCCTTGGGGTTGATATCCCGGCGGCGACGCTTGAGGCTGACTTGGGCCGGGCGCGGAGCCCCATACGCCGCTCGCACCCATTCCCCCGGGGCGCACCGACGGAACTGAGGCCCGCGGCTGCTCGCGTCCCAAGATGGCCTTGCGCATGCTGTCGAGAAAGCCGCCGCCGCTCTCGGCGGGTGCTGCCGCAATGGCGCGCTCGAGCTCTTCAATTCGGGCGTTGGCGCGCTTAAGAGCTTCGTCCTGCACCAGCACCGATTGCACCAACGCATAAACTGCATTGGGCGCCCGGCCGAGCCCTTCGCGTATCAGCCGTTCGGCATCCGGATCGCGCCGCTGGCCTTCGAGCGAGGCGAGGCGATCGAACAAATCCGCAACCAGTTGCTGTTCCTGCGGGGTCATCGCTGTTCTCCTATGCCGGATGGCGTCCGGTCGCGCTCTCATATGGGGCGTCGCATACGACCCGGAAACGGCGGATCGATGCGGGTGAGACAGGGCGCCGCACTGAACGTCTTCGTTTGGCTGCGCCAATGACCATTCTGCGGCGGCCGATCAAAATCCCGTCACAACCTCGCGGACGTGCTCCACCTCGGGAGGCGCAGCAAAACAATGGCCCACCAGCTTACGCCATTCGGCGAAATCCGGGGAGCCGCGAAAATCGACGGTGTGGTTCTCGACCGTTTCCCATTTGACGAACAGCCGATAGCGCGCGGGCTTCTCGATCGAGCGCTGCAACGTCAGGCCGCTGCACCCTTGGGCGCGCCGGAATATCGGCGCGGCCTGTGCGACGCCTGCCTCGAGCTCGGCTTCCATGCCGGGCTTCACGTCGATCTGCGCGATTTCGAGAACCATGGCTTTCCTTTTTCCGCTCAAGAGGCTTCGCGCAAACCGATAGCGGCGCGGCGGGAAATGGTCCAGCCCGTAACACGCAGGGCGCAATAAGCGCGGCGCATTGCGTCAGCCCAGGCACAGGCACAGCCAAGCCGCAGCGAGATTGAACGCTGGCGATATTGGCCTGTAGCGGGTCCGTCCCCAGGTTTCGCTTGCGCTCAACCCGGCCTACGGGGGCTTCTCTCACGTGATGGGCGCGATGCGCTGCGCTTGTTGCGCCCTGCGGCCGTTCATCGGGCCTGCTCCGGCTCAGGGTTGCCGGCGCGGAAAGCCTTGGCGAAATTCTCAAGCTCAGGGGCTGCCAAGTCAGAAACCGCCCAATAGACGAGCTCACCGTCGGTCCATTCGACCAGGTTGTAGCCGTCGATGGGCTGATGCGGCATGCTTGCACGATCTGAGCGCGGAAGCGCCGTCAGGCTGATCACATGCAGGCGAGCCCGATACACCAACGTTGGAACCGGCGTAAGACCGATCACGTCGATCCGCCCTCCGACCAGCGGAAATCCTTGCGCCGCCAGATCGACCACGCGGGGCGACTGCGGCAGCTTGCCGTTGAACCACGGCTTGACGGTGTGGCGGTCCGACGATGCCACATCGACCGTCTGGCTTGCCATCAGGGCGCGCATGTGGCTTGCGACCAGAAGCTCCGGTATCGGCTCGCGGCCGGGCGGGCCGAGCGCCACGAAAGCGGCGATGCTGCCGGCCGCAAAAGCGGCCGCGGTCGAAGCCGCCATTGCGGCCCAGCCGGCGCGCCAGTTGATTGCGAAGGGCCGCGGCCGCGCCAGTGCGGCAACGCGGCGACGCAGCGCCGGGCTCGCCGTCTCCCGCGGCAGGCGTTCCCGCAGGGTGTTGCGGAGCGCCTCAATGCGCCTGTGCTCTTCTGCGAGTGTGTTGTCCTCGGCCAGTCGCTGCTCAAATTCGAGCGCATGCGCAGGATCAAGCTCGCCGTCGATATAGGCGTTGAGCAACAGCCGATCGTTCTCCGTCATCGTCACCTGTCAGCTCCAAGCATCTCGATCAGCCGGCGGCGGGCGCGAGCCAGGCGCGACATCACGGTTCCAATCGGCACACCGGTGATCGCGGCAATCTCTTTGTAATCCAGGCCCTGCATATCCCGCAGCGCCAGCGTCTCGCGGAATACGGCCGGCAAGCGCGCGATCGCAGCTTGGAGCTTGGCCTCGTCGGCGCGCGCGATCAATGCCGCTTCCGGATTATCCCCCGTGCCAGCAGCATCGTCTGCCAGGCGCATGCGCTCGACCGCTTCGAGGTCGTCCACATTGACGACGGCCGGCGAGCGGTTCTTGCGCAGCCAGTCATAGGCGGCGTTGCGGACAATGGCGAGCAACCAGGCCCGGCCATTGCGGCCGGCAAATCCTCCGATGCCGCGGTAGGCGCGCAGGCAGGCCTCCTGCACCACGTCCTCGGCGTCGGCGCGATTTCCCGTGACCCAGCGCGCCAGGCTGTAGGCATCGTCAAGATGAGGCATCACCACGTCGGCGAACCGCGTTTTACTGTCCCCCCGGGCCACGGCGTCTCCTGATCGACATCGGTTCCGGCCCCGGTTATCACGGGATTGGGAAATAGTCCCGCGCGGATTGCCGGCGGCGGGCGCAATGTGGTTCACAGGGTCAGCAAGAGCGATCCGCGTCGGGGGATCACCTGTAAGACTGGTCGAGACGGATATTTATTCCCGCGGAGCGGATTTTCCTTTCGGCCTAG
>JAJPKK010000258.1 GCA_021323775.1 Hyphomicrobiales bacterium | reverse complement strand
TTTGAACATGCGCAAGGCGCCGGGATTGGACCCGAATTCGTGAACTTCGGCGAGGTGGCTGAGCCCAAAACCCGAGTTCGGACCAGGCCAAGGCACGCGGTACCGCGCGAATGCGCGCGTTTTCAATGGCTGGCGATGCTGCGTCAGGAAGGGAATCATGGCTGCGATTGAGATCATGTCTTCGTTCCTGTTCAGCAGCAGCATATTTGCCGCCGTGATATGGGGGTCGATGCTGCAACGCACAATGGACCAGATGGGTTGCGCATCTGGCATGCCTCGCTGGGGCGGGGGAAAGATAGCCATATTCATCTCTATCACCCGCGGCACCGAAACTGAGATGCCGTCGCTGCACGGCGGCATTCGATACTCACCACCACCGGAAAAAATGATGGACCGGCCCCGGTCCGGTGCCGATCGACAGCCGGTCGGCCGCGCCAATCGCCGAAGTGATGTACTCCTTGGCGTCGTGCACGGCTTGCGTGAGCCCGCGGCCATGCGCGAGCCCGGCTGCGATCGCGGCCGCGAGCGTGCAGCCAGTGCCATGGGTATTGCGCGTCGCGATCCTTTCGCCGATGACGCGGATCGACGCCGTGGCAGTGACAAGCAGGTCGATGCTTTCCGCACCGCCTGCGTGGCCCCCTTTCATCAGCACCGCATTGGCGCCGAGCGCAATGAGACGATCCGCCTGGGCGAGCATCTCGTTTTCGTCGCGGGCCTCCGGAGCTTCGAGCAGCGCCGCCGCTTCAGGGAGATTTGGCGTGATCACCCGCGCGCGCGGCAGAAGCTCTCTGCGCAGGGCCTCGACTGCATCGGCCCCAAGCAGGCGGCGGCCCGAAGTCGCCGCCATGACAGGATCAAGGACCACGTTAGTCTGATTGTGGCGCTCAAGGCCGGCCGCCACCGCCGCGATGATGGCGGCATTGCCGAGCATGCCGATCTTCACTGCGCCCACGGCAAGGTCAGAGAAGACCGCGTCGATCTGCGCGGCGACAAGAGCCGGCGGCACGTCGTGAATGGCAGTGACGCCTCTGGTGTTCTGGGCCGTCAGGGCGGTAATCACCGACGCGCCGTAGACGCCGAGCGCGGAGAATGTCTTCAGGTCGGCCTGAACGCCGGCGCCGCCGCTTGAATCCGAACCCGCAATGGTGACGGCGATCGGCGTCGTCATGCGCCGGCGCCATGCGCCCCGACGGCCGGCACCTTGGGCGCATGCGCCTTCAGCGCCGCATCCACGGCGGTGCGCAGCTCGCGCGCGGCCGCTTGCGGGTCGGAACGACGGGCCAGCGCCGAAATCACCGCGACGCCGTCGGCGCCGGCCGCAATCACCGGCTCGGCGTTCGCCGCCGTGATGCCGGCGATCCCGCAGGAGGGGAAGTTGCCGATGCGGCTGCGCAAGACCTGGATGACCTGGCGCAGGCCGTCGAGTCCGATCGGCGGCTTGCCGGAGGCCTTCGATGTGGTGCTATAGACGCCGCCGATGCCCACATAGTCGAGAAGCGCGAGCGGCGCCGCGGCGGCCTGTTCGGCCGTTCGGATCGACAGGCCGATAAATGGCCCCGGGCCGAGCGCGCGCCGCGCGTCCTCGACGGCCATGTCCTCCTGGCCGACATGCACGCCGTCAGCTCCGGCCCCGAGCGCGACATCGACCCGGTCATTGATGATGAGCGGCACATTAAACGGCGCGAGCGCAGCCTTGAGGGCGCGCGCCTCTTCGATCATGTGAGCGGCGCCGTTCACTTTGTCGCGCAACTGCACCACGGTCGCCCCGCCCGCTGCCACCGCCTGGGCAAGCCCGACGAGGTCATGACCGGCGGTGTTTTCCGGATCCACAATGGCGTAGAGGCGCAGGTCGAGTTGTTCCATTGGGTTCAAGTCCGAAATCGAATCGTATGCTGCGTCATTCCGGGGCGCCGCGAAGCGGCGAGCCCGGAATCCATAATCGCCGGCCGAGGGCTGCGGATTCCGGGCTCGCCACCTTCGGTGGCGTTCCGGAATGACCAAGCCTCCAGATCATCGGTTTCATCAAATCGCTCAACGCGTCTCATTCGATTCGGATGTTGTTCTTGACGATGACCTCGCGCCAGCGCGCTGTTTCTGCCGCAATGAAAGCCGCAGTTTCGGCCGGGGTCGTACCGACGGGTTCGGCGCCGAGCGAACGGTATCTCATCTGTACGTCCGGCAGGCTCAACACATCGGCAAAATCTCGTGCCAGCCGCCGCGCGAGCTGCGGCGGCATTTTGGGTGGGCCGGCCACCGCGAACCAGGACGTGGAGACGAAGCCGGGCAAGCCCGCCTCGGCGGCGGTCGGAACATCCGGCATCAGCGCCGCGCGCTTCGTATCGGCGACCGCCAGCACCTTGAGCTTGCCGTCCCGATAATGAGGCAGCGCGGGCGCGACGTTGCCGAAGAACACGTCAACGTGGCCGCCGAGCATATCATTGATGACGAGATTTTCGCCGCGATACGGGACATGGACCATGCGGGTTCCCGTCATCGTCATGAACATGCTGCCGGTGAGGTGCGGCGTCGATCCGTTGCCCTGCGACCCATAGGTGATCCTGTCGGGACTCTGCCTGGCCGAGGCGATCAGCTCCGCGACCGAATTTACCCCGATGTCGGGACGCACGATGATCAAATTGGTTATCGCGGCGAGGATCGTGATGGGAACAAAATCGTCAGGCCGATACGAAAGCTGCCGATAGAGGCTCTGATTGATGGCGAGCGGACCCGGCGGCGTGATGAGCAGCGTGTGACCATCCGGCTCCGCCTGCGCAGCGAAATCGGCCCCGATGTTTCCGCCGGCCCCGGTCTTGTTTTCGACCACGATGGGTTGCCCCCATTTGGCGGTGAGCTTGTCGGCCGCGATGCGAGCGAGCACGTCGTTAATACCACCGCCCGGGAACGGAACCACGAACTTGACCGGCTTGGCCGGAAATCCAGGCGGGACCTCGCCCCACGCCGGCAATGCGGCTGCCGCTAAAATCACTAATACACCAAAGGCTCTGACGCCAAAACTCATGCGTGGGCTCCGCGCTTGTGCGAAGCAGAATACGCTTTGCGGCGCTTGGCGCAATCGCGCAAGGGAGCCGGCAAAACAGCGGCCATCCGCATCGCGGACACGCCGCGACGCCGCAACGGCTATGCGGCGTCTGCGGTTCTTCCGGGGCTTTGGGCCAGATATTGTAGCGGTGGGGGAGTGAAACACAGAGCCGAGAACTTCCGTGCCGTTCCGCAAATTTTTCCGCTGGTGGGTCGTCCCTTCGGCCATGTCACTTGCCGTCCTGCCCTTGTCTTCAACCTGCGGCGTCCGCGCGCAGACCTATCCGGATCATGCAGTCAGGATCATCGTGCCGATTGCTCCCGGCGACGCCTATGACGTCATCGGCCGCCTGCTGGCCAACAAGCTGACCGAGCAGACCGGTCAGACTTTCTTTGTCGAAAACCGCACCGGCGGCGGGACGCTGGTCGGCACCCAGGCTGCGGCAACCGCGCCTGCCGACGGCTACACCTTGATGATCGGCGGGCTCAGCAATCTCGTGTTCAACTTCGCGCTTTACCAGAAAGTCCCCTACGAGCCTGACGATTTCGTTCCGGTGGCGCTTGTCTATGCGTTCCCCTACGTGATGGTGGCCCGCAGGGATCTGCCGCAAAAGGATCTCGCCGAGATCATCAGCTATGGCCGCCAGAGTCCGGGCAAGCTCACCGTCGCGCATCCCGGCTCGGGGAGCGGCCAGCAGATCATCGCCGCGGCGTTTATGAAGCTGACCGCAACCACGATCGTCGAGGTGCCGTATCGCCGCGCCCGGGCGGCCTATCCGGATCTGATCGCTGGCCGCGTCGACCTGATGTTCGACTCGATGACCGCAGCTCTCCCTTATCTCACCGCACAGAAGGTGCGCGGAGTGGCGCTGCTGGCGTCGGAGCGCCACTCCAAAATGCCTGATTTGCCGACCATGGCGGAGGCCGGGGTCCCTGGCTTAGGCGCCGAATCGTGGATCGGCCTGTTCGCACCCGCCGGCGTCTCGCCGGAGATACTGGGGCGCCTGCGGCAGGAAACGCGGATTGCTGCATCCGAACTCAAGGATCAGTTCGAGAACACCGGCGGCGCCTTGATGCAGTTGCCAGCCGGCGAAACCGGCAAGTTCATCAAGTCGGAATTCGACTTATGGACCAGAGTCATCCACGATGCCGGGATACGGCTTGATTGAACTGCATTCAAATCTCGACGATCAAGCCGTCCCGTGCTTTCTCGTGGGCAATGGCATCGCCGCGGCTGAGCATGTCGTCGCTCATATGGGTGATGATGAGGCGCTTTGGCCGGATCAAAGCCAGCTTTTCGAGGAGCTGCCGGTAGGCGAGGTGCATCTGCACGGGGCGATCATACACATACGCCTCGGACACAAACAGATCCGCATCGCGCCCGAGCTCGATCAGGCTGTCGGTCCATTCCGTATCGCCGCTAAACGCGAGCACCTTGCCGTCAATGCTGATGCGATATCCGTGATAGGATTCCGGCGGCAGGCCGTGGCTCACCCGGACGGACCGGATCTCGGCATTCCGAAACAGCCACGGCCGTTCTGGCGCAAGCTCGATTAGCGACACCTCGAACTTCTTCGCCGAATGCGCGGATCCGGCAAAGGCCGTCTCCATCTGGCGCGGGAACCACTCTTTAATGGGAGGCGGACCCGCGATGGTGAGCGGACGCGTGCGCTTTGCCACGAATTGCGCATTGAGGATGAAGAACGGCACGCCGCCGCAATGGTCGGCGTGGTAGTGAGTGAGGACGATCAGATCGATCGCATTGGGGTCGATGCCGAGACGTTTCATTGCAATGAGCGAGGAGGCGCCGCAATCGACAAGGAAATTCAATTCTCCGCTCACCACGTGAAAGCAGGTATTGAAGCGCCCCCCGGATCCGAATGCATCGCCGCTGCCGACGAATTGAATGTGCATATTCGGGTTCTTACTCCCCCAACGTCAAAAACTTCGATTGAACGTGCATATTCCGATCCTTATTCAGCCAACGAAAACGACATAGCATGCCAAGCCCGTTACGAATAGAAAATATCAACGTGACTATACTGCGATGAGAATCGGGCTGCGGGGCGGCTTCTTTCCCACCCTGCTGCGTATGCGGGGAGGGTGGGAAGCGGGCCGGCTTTCTGCCTGGGGTCTCTCAGGACAACGCGCGCGTAGCAATGAAAATCATGCAGCCGGCGCACGCACCCACGATGGTGCCGTTCATGCGAATGTATTGCAGATCGCTCCCGACCACCAGTTCGAGGCGCTCAACCAGCGTTCGGGTGTCCCAGCTCCGCACCACGTCGGCAATGAAGGTCCCGATTTCGGTCCGCCAGTTGATGAGCAAATGGGCGAGGCGCTCCACCGCATCGTCGATGTGCTGCTGCATGATCTCGTCTGTGGCAAGGGTCTGGGCCACAAGTGAAATTGGCTTTTCCAGCGAAATGGAAAGGCGCGATTCCGGTTGTGCCAGATCTTCAACGATCGCATTGCAAAGCTGATTCCAGATGGAAGTCAGCCAGGCGCGCGTGTCTGGATGCGCGAGGAACCTGCTCGCGGCGTTATTGACCTGCTGACGCTGCTCAGGCGAATTGAGGAGGTCCTCGACGAGCCCCACCAAGGCCGCTCGGAATTTGGCTCGTGTCTCGCTCTCCGGGTTCTGCAGGCCGGCGAGGACTTCGGTCACGCCGTCCATGATAGCTGAAGCGATGCGGCGGTCGATCGCCTTCGGAATCCACCAGCGGCTGTGCTCGCTGATGAGCTTGTCGAGCTGCGCTCGGTTGTCCTTGAGCCAGCGGATTGCGACATCGATCGCCCGGTCGAAAAGCACGTCCGCTTCGCCGCTTGCGGTGAGCAGGCGAATGGCGTGAGCGAGGAGCGGCGCCACATCCGGGCGGCTGAACTCCTCGCCAAACGCGCGCTGCAGGAAATCGTGCAGATCGCGGCTCCGCAGCGAGCGGATCAGATGCGGCAAGGCCGAGGTGATTGAATGCGCAATCAGCCCGGCAGTCGCTGGCGCCACCAGCCAATCCGCGACTTTGCGGCCGACCTGGAGCTGGCGCAATTTTCTAAACAGCACTTCGGGGGTCAGGAAGTTGACTTCGACGAAACGGCCGAGCGTGCGGCCGATCCTGTCTTTGTTGGTAGGAATGATCGCCGTGTGGGGAATTGGCAGGCCCAGGGGATGGCGGAAGAGGGCCGTCACAGCGAACCAGTCGGCGAGCCCGCCGACCATGCCTGCCTCGGCGCCAGATTGGATCAACGAAGTCCAAAAGCCCGGCTCGGGAACCATGCGGGTCGCCGCAAATACGGCGCCCATCGCAGTGAGCATCGACGTCGCCAGGATGCGGTTGCGCCGCAGCCGCCTGCGCCTCACTTCGTCGGATCTGCGCGACGCGATGCGGCCCCACTCCGCACCCTCGCCCGAAGGCGACGGAGGACGCATCGATGCCCCCTGCCCGGCCTGTGCGGGAGAGCAGGGAGGGGGGTGCGGAAGCGTGGGCTCATCAGGGTTCATCGCGCATCCTCATCTCCAATTTGGGCAGGACCGAACTTGGCGCCGGATGTCGGTGTTCTTACAGGCTGCCAACGCGCAGGAACCGCCGATTGCCGCAAAGCAATCCGAGAGCGAAAAGACTCGCGCCCGACCCTCAGCCTGGGAGTAAAATCACATGATCCCGGTTGCCCATATTGAACATCAGTTGCCCGGAAGAGCGCGCCTGCGCGTTCCGTCAAAGCGCGGCGAAGTTCCCTTCTTCGAGAAGGTCGTACGTGAGTTATCTCGGCATCCGGCCGTGCGTGAGCTCACTGCGACTCCGCTGACGGGGAGCATAACGCTGCAATATTCTGAGCCCTTGCAGCCGATTACGGCCGCAGCCGCGGATCAAGGACTGTTCGAGACGAAGCGATTGGAACCGCAAACCAGCGCAAGCGCGCCGAAGCCGGCCTCGCGCTTGAGCGAAGCCTCTGGCCTCGCCGGAATCGCGGCTGGCCTCACGGGTTTGAGCCTGGTTCAGGCCGCGCAGGGGAACGTCCTGGGGAGCGCGACGGAAAGCCTGTGGCACGCTTTCGGCGCTCAGCGCCTCCTCGGCCGGCCGGACATTGCAGCGGCCTTTGCGGTCCTGGGCATTTACCAGATCCTTCGGGGCCAGCTCTTCGGCCCGGCTTCATCCCTGTTCTTCTATGCGCTGGTGATGCGCCAGATGGCTGCCATGGACCAGGCGAGGGCGCGCAGCTTCGCTGTTCCGGCTGGCCGGACAGCGAGGCCGGCCGGCGGCGTCAGCGCCCACAGCGGTTCCGGCGTTGGAACCGCCCAGGCTGCCGCGTCGCAGTTGCCGGCAGGATCAGGCCACCGCGGCCTTTGGCCGGCGCGATGATGTTTGGCCGGCGCGATGATAAACGCCATTCCGCCATTCGCGCCCTTGGGAGTTCCCGTCCCGAGGCGGCCAACGGAATTGTCATCATAACTTCTTCTACGGCGTCCAAATACCGTCCGAACCTGGCCGCAAAGCCGGTTGGAAGCCCTCGGACGAGCAAGCATGGATGCAAGGAGCGGGGCCTTCGTGGTCCATCGGACGCCGCAGCGAATTCGCGTCAAAATTCCGCAATGGCGGCGTCATGATGACAATCTCGCGGCATTGCAGCGGGCGCTCGAGCGGCGCCGCGACGTGGTTTGCGTCCGCGTCAACGTGCTGGCGGCCAGCATTGTGATTCACTGCCGCGAGGGGTTTGAGATCGCCTCTGTTCGCGATTGCTTCACGGGCCTTGAGCTGGTCCTTGCAGCTTCCGGGTCAGATGCGCGGGCGCGGCAAATCGTCCCGGCTCAGCGCATTCGGGATGGCTCCCGGAGTTCCATCTGCCTCTTCAGCCTTGTTGTGAGGCTGCTGATCGCGATCGCGACCGGGCGAATCGAAGCTTTGCTCAGGGAAATGATCCTTGAAGCCGCCGCGCAGATGCTCGTGCAGCGGCTGCATCGCAAGCTGACGACGCAGCTTGAGACGCCGCGGGCGCTGCTCGTTGCGGCAGCCGAGTGAGCGCAGCCGGGTGGGGTGGGGACCCATCATGTCCGACGCGGCGGAAATGCAGCGCGGCTTTTTGGGCGCGTTCTCTCCTGCGGGCGGCGTTCACGAAGAATGGCAGCACCCCGCCCGCAATCACAGCGGCAGCATCGAGAATATCGACGGCGCCAACGCCCAGCAGGCTTCGCAGGCCCGGCAGGAGCATAGCGGCAGCCTGGGCGGCCAGCGATGCGCCTATTACCGTCGGCAAAATGGGATGACCCGTCCTCGCCCCCTCGCCGTGAGTGGATCGGTAGGTGAGAGCGTGGAGGAGCTGCGCGGTCACGAGGCTGCCAAAAGTGATCGTGCGCGTCTGGGGCGTGGCGCAGCCGTAGCGCAGGGCGCCGTAGAGGCCAGCCCCGAACGCGCCGGCCGCGATCACGCCCGCCTCGGCGCTGAGCTTGCCGACATGGTCGCGGGTCAGCATGCGCTCGTTGGCCTGTCTTGGCGGCTGCTGCATCACATCCGCGTCCGGCGGCTCCACGGCGAGGGCGATCGCCGGCATCACATCTGAAACGAGGTTGATCCAGAGAAGCTGCATCGGCGTCAGCATCTCGCCCATGCCGGCCGCGGTTCCCGCCAGCATCAGCGCGATCTCGCTTGAGTTACTGCTCAGGATATAGTGGATTGCCCTGCGGATGTTCGCATATGTCGTGCGGCCGCATTCGATGGCGATCGGCAATGCTGCAAGGTCTTCGGTCGCGAAGAATACATCCGCAACTTCGCGGGCCGCGGCAGCGCCGTCGCGGCCGATGGCGATTCCGACATCGGCCGCGCGCAAGGCAGGGCTGTCATTGATGCCGTCGCCGAACATCGCGACGACCGCACCAGAATTCTGCAAAGCGCGCACGATCCGAAGCTTCTGGCCGGGGCTGATGCGAGCAAAGGCGTGTGCGCGGCGCGCCGCCGCCCCGAGCTCGGCGGCGCTGAGCCGATCCAGTTCCGCCGCATCGATGACTTCGGGTTCTCCATCGGCGAGCCGGATCTGCCGGCCCACGGCCCGTGCGGTGGCGCTCTGGTCGCCCGTCAACATGATGGTCTGGATGCCGCTGCTGTGCAGTTTGTCCATCAGCTCCGGCAAGCCGCTGCGCACCGGGTCGGCAAGGCCCATGAGGCCAACCCAGACAAGTCTCTCGGCCTCGATGGAATCCGCGCGCCCTCCTCCGCGGACTTCCCGGTATGCGGCGGCGAGAACGCGCAGACCCTGCGCCGCCATCGTGGCATTGAGGTCGCTGATTTCGGAACGTCTCTGCGCCGTGAGCACCTCGCGGGTTCCATCGGGCCGCAGCTCCCATGTGGAACGCGCCAAGACTTCCGGAGGGCTGCCTTTCATGGCAAGCAGAAGCCCATCCTGCGCGCTATGGGTGGTGACCATGAACCGATCGGTTTCGGTTCGATGCTGGGTCGACAGGCGCGCAAATCGTTTCCTCAGGCTGGGCACGTCGAGACCATCATCGAGCGCCGCCTGGACCAGCGCATTCTCCGTCGGGGTGCCGCTGAGCACGTGCCGCCCGCCTCGGTCCTCGATCTCGGTTTCGCTGCAAAGGCTCGCGACCGTCAGCAATTGGCGCAGGCGAAGATCCCGCTGCAACTGCACGGGCGCGTCATCCTGGTCGATAAAGACCCCATTGCGGCGGCGCCAAATTGAGTGGCCCACGGCGATCTGTTGGAGGGACATCGAACCATGGGTGAGCGTGCCGGTCTTGTCGAAGCAGATGACGTTAACGGCGGCGAGGGTCTCGACCGCCTCAAGACGCCGGATGAAAATGCCATGTCGCCGCATTTCCTCGATGCCGAGCGCGAGGGTCGAGGTCGCCACCATCGGAAGACCTTCTGGCACCGCGGCGACGGCCACGGAGAGCGCGGAGCGCGCGAGCTGCATGAGCGCCAGGCCGCGCAACCAGCCAGCGCCAAAGATGAGGCCGCTCGCTGCGAGCGTGATCCAGACGAGCTGCTCTCCGAGCGCGTCGAGCTGCCTCTGCAAAGGAGTCTGCGGTGCGATGGTCGCATCGACCAGGCGATGAATGCGGCCAACCTCCGTGCGCGTTCCCGTCGCTACGACGACGGCCGCTCCGCTGCCGCCCATCACGATACTGCCGCGATATACCATGTTGACCCGGTCGGCGAGCGCCACATCGGGGCGTCGCAGCGGCGCCACCGATTTCGCGACCGGCAGGCTTTCGCCCGTCAGGGCGGCTTCGCTCACCGTCAGGGAGCAGACGCTCACGAGCCGGCCGTCAGCGGGCACGACCATGCCACGCTGCAATATCATAAGGTCGCCGGGGACGACCGCCTCCGCGGGGATCTCCATTTCGTTGCCGCTGCGCATGACGCGCGCAATCTGAGCCGCCGTATTTTCCAGGCTGCGTATGGTGCGCTCGGCCCGCCGCTCGGTCGCGAAGCCGATGCCGCCGTTGAGGGCGACGACGGCCATGATCGCCCCCGCCTCTATGAAGCCGCCGATGGCGATGGAAACCAGGGCCGCGCCGGCAAGGAGCGCGACCGGCAAGCCGCTGAATTGGCCAAGCAGGATGGCGAGCTCCGAGCGGCGCCGCAGCGACGGCATCGCATTGGCGCCCTCGCGCGCCAGTCGCCGGACCGCCTCCTCGCTGGAAAGGCCTTGCGGCTGCGCCCCAAGTCTGCTCGCGACCTCCGCGGCATCTACGATATGCCACTGATGCGATAACGCCTCGGCCTCAACGGCGGCGGGCACGATTTCGCCTCGCAGAAGCGCTGCGATCCGCGAAATAATCTCGTCGAGCGAGGTCTCCTCTGCATAGCAGGCGGTGACGTTTCCAGTCAGCGCGCTGGCCGAGGCCTTGTGGACGCCGCCAAACCCCGTCAGGCCTCTCTCGATCAGCTTCGCGAGTTCCGGCGCGCCCCGCAGGCCGGCAACCTGAAGCCGCACGCGTCCTCTGACCGCCGTGTGCACCGGCACGATCGAGACAAAGATGCCGGTTCTGTCGGCCTCCGTTGGCTCATCGTGGACGCGGGCTAAAGCATCCTTCGCAGCATCCTTTGCAAGCCCGCTGCCGGCATCCAACCTCCGGGCCGGCTCGGCACTCTGAACGGCTACGGCCATAGCTTCACCAATCGGAGCGCGGGCATCCGGCCCGCCTCCGCCCTGCGCTCCCCCGCAAGTGGGGGAGGGTACTGCTGATACCCTTCCCGGCTTGCGGCTGAGAGCAGGATGACGGCGGCGGCCAGACGCTGACCTGCAAAGTCAACCCTTAGGATGGGGCGGCGGACGCAAACAGAGAGGGGATCAACCGGCGTGCCCGCCGGCTGCCGGTTTGCCGCTTTGCGCAAGTTCCGCCCGCGCTTCGGCCAGGATGTCTCCTGTCTGCTCGTTGAGCTCGGCCAACGCAACCCGCCCCTGGTCATATGCCATCAGCCCTGCCTTGAGGATTGCTTTGGCGATCGGGCGCATGGCAGGGATCACCACCGGCGCAAGCAGAGCCGCGCCAACTCCAGCGCCGATTGCCATCATGATTCCTCCGCCCTTGAAGGCATCCTCCAACAGCGCCATTCGAATCTCTCCTCTCGCGGTTTGGAAGCTTCACCCCCGCCAGTGACGCCGACACTAACGGGTTCACCGCCGGAACGGTTCCTTCGCGCGCAAATGTTTAAGCGCGTGCTCCCATCCGCGACGATTGCACATGGTCGCTCGCCTGATCGGGCGCTGTTCCCGAATGAACAGGACTTCCTCGAGGCGCGTCCGCGACGCGGCGCTCCGACATAGCATGGTGTTTTCTGAGCAGTTTCGACGCATGCTCGAGAGCCGCGCGCTGCCGGGGCCGCGCCCGCGGATGGACGCGCGAAATGGCATGGTCGAGCTTGGCGAGGCGCTTGCGATAGCGGTGGGCGACATCCTGTTGGTCCCAGCCGCGGCGGGCAGCGCTGGCGCTGGCCGCGGCGAGAAAGCGGTTCACCGCGGCCTCGGATCGGTCGTAAAGGTCCTTCTCCGAGTCCCGCGGTGAAACGCGCAGCAGCGCGTTGATCGCGGTATTGGCGAGCCCGTCGGCGAGCGCGTCATCGGCATCGAACTCAGCTTCCAGGGCGAGCTTCGCCCCCGCTTTCAGCAGCGCCGCCAATGGCGGGCGAAGAGCAGGAAAGAAGATCGGGACCGCGAGGCCGATGAGCCCCAGCCCGATGAGCTGGAGGGGGTCGGCTTTCAGGAACTGCTCAGACACAGCCATTGCCTCCTATCGGGTGCGAGACCTGCTGGGACAAGGCATTCTGCCGGCTTGTCAATGCGCCGCGGTTTTGCTGGATTGCGAGTGCGGCCCGGGGCCGCAAGGAGAAACCCGTGATCCCATTTTTTGTTCAGATCAAATGCCACCTCGGCAAAGCCTATGCGGTGGCCAACGCGCTTGCCGATGCCGAGATCGCCTCCGAGATCTACTCGACCGCCGGCGACTACGATCTGCTGGTGAAGTTCTACGTCGAGCACGGCACCGACATCGGCCATTTCGTCAACGAGAAAGTCCAGACCATTCCGGGCATTCTGGACACCAAGACGATCATCACGTTCAAAGCGTTTTAACGCCGCTCAAGGACGTCACGCGCTTCGCACCGCCAGTTACTGCATTCTTCGATAAGGTTGCCTCTTTGAATCTTGAGTGGGTGCAGAAGCCTTAAGGGCGCGCGGCCTTGGCGAGGGCCTTGATCGCTTGGATGCAGTCTTGCGGGCGGCGGCAGCCGGTCAAGGGCGATT
>JAJPKK010000108.1 GCA_021323775.1 Hyphomicrobiales bacterium | reverse complement strand
TCTCGAAAAGTGCGGTGTTGGCGCTGCTCCTGCGCTATTTCTTGGCCGCAGGGGCGTTCGAGTCCGGAGCGGTCACGGGCGCGCTGAGCATCATTGCCATCCTCTCGATGATCGCCGGCAATCTGCTCGCCTTGCTTCAGGACAACGTTAAGCGCATCCTTGCCTATTCGTCGATCGCCCACCTTGGGTACGCGCTGGTCGCCTTCCTGGCCGGAGGCCCGCTCGCGATCGAGGCGGTCAGCATTTACCTTGTCGCCTATGTGGTGACGACCCTTGGCGCCTTCGGCGTGGTGACGCTCCTGTCGCCGGCGGGACTAGGTCGCGACGCCGATCAGCTTGTAGACTATCGGGGATTATTTTGGACCCGGCCCCAGCTCGCTGCCGTCTTTGCCGCTATGCTGCTCTCGCTGGCAGGTATTCCTCTCACGGTCGGTTTCATCGCAAAATTTTATGCGTTCGCTGCAGGCGTCGGCGCGGATCTCACGGGCCCTGTCGCCGCGCTTGTGGCCGGCAGCATCATCGGTCTCTACTACTATTTGCGCATCATTGTGGCGACCCTGACGCCGTTGACGATCGGGGGGCCGCTGCCCCAATTGGGGCCGCCAGCTCATCAGCTCAGCTCTGCGGTCATGGCAGCGCTTATGTTCCTGCTGATTGCCCTCGGGGCTTATCCGTCCCCGCTGATCGCTCTGATCCGGACTTCGGCAGATGTCCTCGCCGGCGCTCACAAGAATGGACCGTAGAGATCAATCTTTGATCACCCGATCGAGGTTCGGTCTCGGTTTGGAAGTCGAATGTCGATCCGGGCAGGCTTCTCGTCATGAAGCTGAGTGTGCGAATCTCGTCGCCCGCTCATGGGCGCGTCTCGCTTTTCCGGAACCGCTTCTCCCGCGAGGAAGCGGCACGCGCAGCCGCGGCACGGATGGCGCGGCAGCGGTCGCAGGTCTCGCAGCGCGGCGGCTGCTCCTCTCCGAAGTACCGCCGCGGAAACACGCTTCGCCGTTATTGAAGCGATCGTACTGCGGCGGTGGCCGGCGAGGGGCGCATTTCGCCTTGGTTGAGCCGATCCCCGGCGCCTTCGCGCAACGTGGACAGGCCCTGCAACGCACGGACCCGCTCACTGTGCAGCAGCAGATCAAGTTTCTCTTGATTAGCAGGGAGCTTCGATCGGTCGCTCTCAGGATGCCAGAGATGCAGAACGGTTGTTGCATGCCGGCCGTCTTTGCGCAGCACGCCGTGGCGAATCAGGCGCACGAACATATCTGAGTCCTCGCGGCCCCAACCGGTGAAGGCTGCGTCGAAGCCGTCAACCCGCTCGATGTCGCTTCGAAAAAGCGCCATGTTGCAGCCCTGCGCGCCCTGCCATCTGCGCCCGACGCGCTTACGCAGAGGACCAAGTGGTAGCTGGAGTAAGGGAAGGAAGCGATTGACGTCGCCGCGGGCTCGCCGGGCAACCCAGCGGCCTGCACGCCATGTCTCCGGCTCAAGCCCCTCGTCAAGGATACGGCGGCTCAACTCTGCCGACAGTTGCACACGGTTGCCCGTAACGAAGCGCCCCGGTTCGGCAAGCCGGCGGTGCGCCGCAACGAAATCGGCCCGTACGAGGCAGTCGCCGTCGAGGAAGATGCAATAGGAGCCCACGCTCGCGAGGATTGCGCGATTTCTGATCTCCGCCAGGCGAAAACCGCGATCCTCATGCCGCACGTGCTTGAGTGCGACAGGCATGTGAGACCAACTCTCGACGACGCGCGTCGTTGCAGCTTCCGAGCCATCATCGGCCACCACCACTTCGAACTGTCGGTCTGTCTGGCGTGAAAGGGAGCGCAGCACCGCGTCGAGCGCGTCTTCGCGATTGTAAGTGGAGACGATGACGGAAATCAGGTCAGCCATGCCCCGCACGCCTGTTACTCCTCGCAACCGATAAGAGCCTCGTTCGCGTGGAACGCTCATTGGACCCGGACCGATCCGGCCCGTCGCAAGTCGCAAGCCAAGCCTTCATATATCGGTAATAGCTGCCCTCGGCATTGGCCACTGCGAACAGGAAACCGACGCGGCCGTCGAGGAAGCCGAGGCGCAAAATGTAAATGCGGAAGAACATCCAGATCCCGTGTGCAATTCCGGTGGCGAAAGATACGCGCCGACCCTTGGCGACGATCATCTCGGCGCTCGCAGTCGAATAGCGATCGATGCGCGACAAGGCATCCTCCAGTCGCCAGACCGGATCGTGCAGCAGCGTCTCCGAGATCCGGGCAACCGGTCCGGCACAGATGAGGCCCTCGTGCACGATAGCATCAGTGAAACGCGCCCTGCCCCGGCGGAACAGCCGGAGAATATAATCCGGGAACAATCGCGATTGCCGCATTTCCCGACCAAGGAAGCGCGTGCGGCGGCGGATTTGGTAGCCGTCCGCGCCGCCTTCGCTGATGGACTTCCTGATCGCCGCAGCAAGTTCTGGCGTTACGCGTTCATCGGCGTCGATCGACAGCACCCATTCGCCTGTTGCGAGCGACAGCGCAAAATTCTTTTGTGGCCCGAAACCCTGCCATGCATGCTCGGTTACGTGCGCGCCCTTTGATTTCGCAATCGCAGTCGTATCGTCATCACTGCCGCAGTCGACCACGATGCGCTCATCGCAAAAGGCGACGCTGTCGAGGCAGGCGCCGATGTTCGCCGCTTCGTTCTTGGTTATGATGATCGCAGTCAGCCGGGGCACTGGGCACCTGTCGGTCCGCGCTCGCGTTCGGCCGATGCAGTGGCGCGGCCGCTTTCGCCGGCCAGCGTGGCCTCAATCCTTTCGATCACCGCTTCAGCGGAAACGCCGCGCATGCAAGCGTGGCCGTGCGCGCACCGACTGAGCCGGCGCAGGTAGCACGGTGAGCAGGTCAGGGCCGCACTGAGTACGGAGTTTGGTCGCCTATACGGACCGATCCACAGAGGATCGGTCGGCCCAAAAATGCTGACTACAGGCCGGTTGAGAGCGACCGCGAGATGCATCGGCCCCGAATCGTTTGTGATGCAAATCGCCGCACGGCGGATGAGGGCCGCTAGCTCGCTCAGAGTCGTCACCCCGGCGAGGTTCAGGGCTCCTGGCGCGGCATTTGCCACCTGCTGACAGACGGCGCGTTCGCTGTTCGATCCGATCAACACGACAATCACTTTGTTGCGCATCAAATGACGTGCTACCTGGGCAAAGCCTTCGCCGCTCCAGTGCTTGGTCTCCCAGATGGTTCCGGGAGCGATGACCGCTAAACGTGAGTCGTCGACGCCGCTGAAATATTCCCTGAGCAAGCGATCCGCGCGGGCAATGGAACGCTCCGGGATCGCAAAGGAGAAATCCACTCCGTCCTCCACGAGACCCAGGATCGTTCCGAAGCGCAGGTACCGGTCGACCGCATGCATGTCGAGCGTTGGAATGGAAAGCCGGTGCGTATAGGCGAGCCATGATCCCTCGCGGGCGCCTTGCCAGGCGTGCTTTCGCCCGAGCGACGGAATCCTGCGCTCCGACGCCCGCCATACATCGGGCCGTGGTCGATCGAACCCGATTCGGCGCGGAGCGCCGGTTGCCAGGGCGAGCATCGCCGTTCGGAGCTGACCATGCAAATCAATCGCCAGTTCGTAACGCGCCGATCTCAACTCGGCGATAAGGCTTCCAGCGGCCGCCAGGGCTCGCCATCCCGACCGCCAGCGATGCGACGACGCCTGGTGGGGATAGAGCACCACGTTGTCAATCGCGGGATGATGACGAACGAGTTCGGCCATAGCCGGCTTTAGCACCCAGTCGATGCGCGCCGCCGGATATCGCCGCCGCAACCTGTTCAGAAAGGGAAACGTGTGCACGACATCGCCGACCGCAGAGAGCTTGATCAGCAGAATTCTAGAGAATTCACGATTCCGTACGTCAGCAACGTCGGCTATCAAGAAGGGGACCCTCGGCTGCGCAAAGAGACCAAAGCCTTAGCGCCTTCAATTTCGCCATGCAATGGATGCTGACGGCTCCCTTGGCGCTGGGCTCACTGCTTCGCGCTTTGCGCCGTATCGGGCGAATGCGGGTGGGGGCGTAAGCCTGGCGAACACGCGCTTCAGCGCCGCCGATGCATGGTGGCGCAGCATGGCGATGCGCTGATCTTTTTCTGAAGCGACCCAGTTGAACTGGATAACGCGTCGGGCCCCGACGAACGGCTTGTGCCCATGCCAGGAGTTTCCAGCCCGCCTGAAGGCCAGCATCGCGCCCTCAATTGGAGGAACTTCGGCAATCATATCGTCAAAATCGTTGTTGCAGCGCAGCAGGCGAAGCCGCCCGCCCGGCGCCTCCCAACTTGGATTCATGTAGATCAAAACGGTGATGATTTTGCTGGCGGAGTCTGTGTGGATCTGCCCATCCTTGGCCGCACAGTGGCCGCGAACCGTAACCGTCGTTGGCCTTCCGGTCAGACCTATCTTAAACTTTCTCTCGAAAGCCTCGCGGAATTCTGCGCTCTCCAGTTCGTCAACGAATGCACGAAACGCTGGACCATAGGTCAGTTGACCGAGAGGAAAGCTGCCAGGCCTGGAAATATCTGGATAATCTGCGTTGATTAACGGGAGCGCTTCCGCCCGGATGAACCCCGGAACGACAATGTAGCTGAACGGCTCGGTTGCCAGCGGGGTAGCCCCGAACTTCTCCAAGTCGAGGAGTGATATCGCCATAAACCAGATCCTCAGCCGCTGTTATGCATACGCAGCAGTATTTCGAGCAGCAAATCCGACCCGCATCGCACTTGCGAAAACCGGTTCAACATAGGTCCTGTTTGGTCGGTGTGTGTCGCGGACATCCGCAGCGTATCTGAGTTGCCCACGCCGCGCCGTCGCATAGCGGACACACTACCATCACGTTCTCCAAATCCGACTCGGAGAAGAATCGTCCGCCAATGTTGATTGGCCTCATACGATTCTGTTTGTTGCCTCGTGGATTCCGGCGGGCGAAGTCCAGCGCTCGGAAAGTTCCGGAAAAGCGCCTCTTTTTGAATCTTGAGTGGGTGCAGAAGCCTTAAGGGCGCGCGGCCCTGGCGAGGGCCTTGATCGCTTGGATGCAGTCTTGCGGGCGGCGGCAGCCGGTCAAGGGCGATTGGCGCGCGTTTAAT
>JAJPKK010000226.1 GCA_021323775.1 Hyphomicrobiales bacterium | reverse complement strand
CTGCCGCCGCCCGCAAGACTGCATCCAAGCGATCAAGGCCCTCGCCAAGGCCGCGCGCCCTTAAGGCTTCTGCACCCACTCAAGATTCAAAAGAGGCGCATTTTCCGGCTGGCTCGGAGGATCCAGGATTTCGCCGATGCTCAATCCGGTCTATGATTACGATCATGGGAGGAAACACAGCATGAAACAATTCGCGGCATTGGCTTTGGCCTGCCTCCTCACCGCAGCCAGCGCCGCGGCGGCGCAGGAGAACGAGGCGCGGGTTGAGATCGAGTTGATGACCTATCCGGAGATTTATGCCGCCATCCACGAACAGGGCAAGACGACTGTTCTGGTGGTCAACGGAGGCATCGAACAGCGCGGGCCGCACGCGGTGCTCGGCGGACACTCGCTGACCGCCAGGCCGCAGGCCGTCGACATTGCGCGCAAGCTGGGCAACGCGCTCGTCGCGCCCATCATGCCGTTCTCGATCGCCGGCCGCCACCTGAACCCGAAGACTCCGGGCTCGGTCAATATTCCGGGTCCGGTCTTCGCGGCCGTCAACGAAGCCATTGTCGACAGCATGGTCGTCAACGGCTTCAAGAATATCGTGCTCATGGGCGAGCACGGGGGCGGACAG
Organism: Hyphomicrobiales bacterium; assembly: GCA_021323775.1. Classification (GTDB taxonomy): domain Bacteria; phylum Pseudomonadota; class Alphaproteobacteria; order Rhizobiales; family Xanthobacteraceae; genus JAJPKK01. Next base: position 3,706 of record JAJPKK010000226.1, on the reverse strand, counting down.
AAGGAGCTTGCGGAGGTGGCGAAGAAGACCAGTGCAAAATACAGCCCGCAAGGCGTACACGTCTTCTTCTGCGGCGACTTCTATGAGAAGACCCAAAACGAGTTTCAGCAATGGGTCATCGCCCGTCACCTGCCGCCAAGCTCGCATGGCGGCATCCCCGATACGTCGCTGATGATGTACCTCGGCGGCGATGCATGGGTGCGCAAAGACAAGATGGTGGCCGGCGATCCGTGGCTGCCGCCGGGCACGCCGCGGGACCCCAACACGCCGCTGGTCGACAACGGAATCATCGGCGATCCGCGTCCTTCCACGCCTGAGATGGGCAAGCTCTACTTCGACATGAAGACGAAGAATGCGGTCGCTCAGATCCAGGCGATGATTGCAGCGGCGTCGAAGTAGATGTTCCGTTTCATACGATGAGGGGAAAAGACATGGCTAAAGCCAATTGCACCCGCCATCTGCGCCTCGTGCTGCTGGCGGTCGGGCTCGTTGCGCCAGCGGGCGCGCTGTCCGCTCAAGAGGCGGTGAAACATCTCAACCCGGTCATTGAAAAGCTTGCCGCCGGTAAGCCGTTCATCGGGTTCCAGACTGGCGATTTGTCCCTGCAGAATGCACGCACTCTGGCCCGCGCCGATATCGACTATGTGTACATAGAGATGGAGCACGGGCCGATGGATTTCGCCGGGTTGCAGCAGTTCACGGTCGGCATGATCGACAAAGCCGCGATTCTCAAGAAGGGCAATGTCCAGCCGAACGTCGCGATATTCGCGCGCTTTGCGCCCTATGGCCGGGAGCAGGCGCAGTGGGTCGTCAAGCAGGCGCTCGACATCGGCCTGATGGGGGTCATTTTCAATGGGATCGACAACCCCGAGCAGGCGCTGCTGGCGGTACGGAACATGCGCTACCCGCAAAGGAAGACCTCGAAGCACCCCGATCCGCCCGGGTTGCGCGGTTATGCGCCGGCAACTGCGGTGTGGTGGTGGGGTGTTTCGGCGGCGGAGTACGAGCGGCGAGCGGATGTGTGGCCGCTAAATCCCGATGGCGACCTGTTGGCCATCATGATGATCGAAACGACCGAAGGCCTGAGGAACGCCGATGCAATTGCGGCGGTGCCAGGCGTCGGCGCGATCTTCGTGGGCGCCGGAGGGGATCTCCACCAGTATCTGGGTGTCGACAGCGGCTCGCCCGAAGTGGAGGAAGCGTTCCAGACCATCCTGAGGGCCTGCCTCGCGCATAACGTGGCATGCGGAATCACCGCCCTCAGCGGACAGGATATTGCGAGACGGCTTGCCGAAGGATGGAAAATGATCCGCACGACCAATGCGGCCTTGACGCAGTGGCGTGCATCTCCTGCTGTGCGATAGAACCGCGCCCGATGCTGACAGAGTGCAACGCGGAGCTGTTCGCATTTGCACCTGTGGGCCGCCGCGAATTCGCTGGAAGCTGCAATCCGCGCAATCTGGGGCATCAGGACTCGCTTTGCGCGACCACTGGCAATCCAAAGCGCGCCGGAAATCCGGATTGCGTCCACGTCGTTATCGGCGGCCGGCGGAGGCGCCCGCGACAGAGTAGACCTCGTCCCTGACATGCGAAATGCGTTCAATCTCGCCGCTCGCTGACAAAACCGCCATGCGGGCCGCCGGGATCGCAGCTTCGTCCCGCAGTCGCCGGGCAATACGATGGATTGAAGGGCCCGTCCGGACTTGCTACGCTGTCGCCGTCCGGTCGCCGCGAAGGCCGGCCCGCCGCCGCCGCAGGAGAGTCCGGGTATTGTCAATTGTTATGACGGCGCCAAGAGCTAGTTTAGCATACCTGCGCCCGGCGACATTTTTGACTTTGGAGAGGCTGTCAATCAAATGCAAAGATTGTTGATATTTTCCATCTTTGTGGCCCTATATCTCTGGTCATCTGCATTTACGGTCAATGCTCCACAGTCGCCCGCTCAATCTGTTCCAAACGAATACTCTGTCGATCCTGACAACTCAATAAAAACAGTTGGAATTATCAGGAATCTTTCGGATGAAGAGCTGCTGGAAATCGTCCAGCGTCAGACATTCAGGTATTTCTGGCATTATGCGCATCCCAGGAGCGGCATGGCGAGAGAAAGGAGCAATACCGTTAAGGCGGACTTCTATTTGGATTACATCAATGAGGCAAATGATGAACCAAACCTCAGCAAAGGAACATTTGGCCCGGAGGCATGCGCGGTTGGAGGGACCGGATTTGGGATAATGGCCACCATTGTGGCGGTGGAAAGAAGCTGGATCAGCCGTGAAGCAGCATTGGAGCGTTTAATTCAGATCGTGGATTTTTTGGGCAAAGCCGAGTCCTATCATGGAATTTACCCGCATTTTATCAACGGCGATACCGGGAGGGCCATCGCATTCGACAGGTTGGACGATGGCGCTGACATTGTGGAGACCTCGTATTTAATGATGGGATTACTGTCGGCGCGGGCCTATTTCAATGGAGACACCGTGAAAGAAAGGTATTTGGTGAGAAGGATCAACGAGACGTGGAGCGCGGCCAATTGGAGCTGGCATGTAAACAACGACAACAGGCTGTTGTGGCATTGGAGTCCGAGAAATGGATTTGACAGAAATTTTCCGGTAAAGGGCTGGAATGAGGCGTTGATCACTTATATCATATCCGCTTCCTCAAGCCGACATCCGATCGCAAGAGAAGTTTACGAAAAGACATGGGTTGGCACCCGCAGTTGGCGGAATGGGAAATCATATTATGGGTACCGCCTGCCGCTGGGAAACTCAAATGGCGGCGGCCCCCTGTTTTTCTCGCAATACAGTTTCATGGGCATCGATCCCAACAATCTGACGGATGATCACGGCATCGATTATGGCGAGCAAACGAGGAACCACACGCTCATCAATCGGGCCTACAGTATTGACAACCCTAAGAAGTATAAAGGCTATGGGGAGAAGGCTTGGGGCTTGACGGCGGGGGACAGTGTGAAGGGCTATGTCGCGCACTCGCCAGAAGACGACAGGGGGGTCATACAGCCGACGGCTGCTTTGTCGTCGATGCCGTACACGCCTTCATTTTCGATGCAGGCTCTGCGCTACTTCTATGAGGAGAAGGGCGAGAAGATTTGGAGCAACTATGGCTTCGTGGACGGATTCAGCGAGCAGTTCGAGTGGTATGCTCCGTCGCATCTGGCCATTGACCAAGGCCCGATCATTGTCATGATCGAAAACCGCCGGTCGGGATTACTTTGGAACATATTCATGAACATTCCAGAAATTCAGCATGGAATGAAGCAGCTCGGCTTTGACTCTCCCTATTTTACGCGGAAGCTGGGCAGTCGGATGCCTGAGAAGTGAATTTAAGCCGGAAGCGGGATTGCTGTTGAGCAGGTCCAGGCCAGCAAATCTCGCGGACAAATTCCGAACGTCATAAAGGGTACAGGGGCGGCAAAGGCGGCGTGGGCATTTGCAGTGCGGGCAGGATTTTGGCCTCTTTTTGAATCTTGAGTGGGTGCAGAAGCCTTAAGGGCGCACGGCCTTGGCGAGGGCCTTGATCGCTTGGATGCAGTCTTGCGGGCGGCGGCAGCCGGTCAAGGGCGATTGGCGCGCGTTTAATCTCGCGCCAATCGCCGCTTAAGCGGTCGAGACCCTTGACCGGCTGCCGCCGCCCGCGACAAAGAGCATCCAAGCGATCAAGGCCGCGAGTGATCGCCGGTTGGCCGCTT
>JAJPKK010000353.1 GCA_021323775.1 Hyphomicrobiales bacterium | reverse complement strand
TATGGCTGCGCCGGCACTCTCACCGCCAATCCTCCGAAGACCGGCGGTCCAAAATTCCCTGAGAACAGGGAAAATAACAGGGAATTTCGAAAATCTGAGGCTATTCCTGTGCTCTTACTTATCTCCTGATAACCATGATAACTGACCCCATTATTATATGCCCCATCCGGGTTTTGTCAACTTTAGGTTGTTTTGGCGCTCAAGACGAACCAATGAAGTGAAGCAGTTATTGTTGTGGCTATCCTTAGGCAAAAGCGGTGCGTGCATTGGCAAGTTGGCTGCCCGACCGAAATAATCTAATCCTTTCAATAGGCCAGTTCCGTAACCCTGGCATCATAAGGCTCTGTTTTTGCACGCCTATTTCCTTGTTCTTGGTAAGTCTGCGAACGCCTGCTCATCGGCCGCCCGCCGCCAGTAAAACGAATATCGGCAGAGTCGTGGCTTAGGCAAATCTTAAGCCGCGCAGGATAAGCTCCCGACGAATTCGCCTTTTATCGTCGTCTTAAAGTGCGTGAGAGTGGTATGAACGAGCCCCACCGCCCGAGGGTGAAGTACGTCATCGGGCCCGATGGAAGTCCGCTTACGATCGCAGACCTGCCGGCGCCCGGAACCAAGCGCTGGGTCATCCGTCGCAAGGCGGAAGTCGTTGCGGCCGTGCGTGGAGGCCTGCTCTCGCTCGAGGAGGCCTGTAGCCGCTATACCCTGACGGTCGAGGAATTCCTGGCCTGGCAATACTCGATCGACCGCCATGGCCTTGCTGGTCTGCGCACCACCCGTATTCAGCAATATCGCCAATAACTCGCGGCCGGCGGCGCCAAAGTTGCAGCGGGCGAACTGCGCGAATGGCCGCCGGTGCGGCAAGCACGATGTGCTGATGGCGGCGAAGGTCGACCGCTAAAAGCCTCAGCGAGTCGTCCCTTTTCTTGAACGAGCGTCGCAACGAGTGCTGATTCTGCTCGCGGGCCGGGCGAATGGCAATTCTCTGCGACATTATCGACGCCTGCCGACAATCAAACCATGTGCGGGAGTGAGGGAGGTCCTTGAGAGCGGCTCGAACCCTGCTGCGCCCAACCAGGCCTCATATTCCTTCCAGGTGTAGGCCATACCCACACCGGATGCGAGTGTCAGAAAGTACGCGGAGACAATTGCGGCAGTTGTCGGACCGGTCTCGTCGTCATGCTGGAGCAGATTAATCAGATAGATATGTCCTCCGCTGGGGAGAGCCCGATGGGCCTTGTTGAGAAGAGATTTGATCTGCTCGGGCGACCAAATCTCGAGAAAGTGCGCGAGCAGCAGGTGCTCACAATCGGGAAAGTCGACGGCGAAACAATCGGCCCCGATGGTGTGTATCCGATTCTCCAGGCCCGCCTCCCTTGCTGCCCTGGCTGCGGACACCACCACCGAAGGCAGGTCGAGGACCTCGATCGCGAGTCTGGGCCAGCGCCGCGCCAGCGCGACCGCATTCGTCCCACTGCCGCCGCCGATGTCGAGGAGTCGACCGCCGGCGGAAAGATCGACGGCGTCAACAAACCGCTTCGCGACGATCTTGGTGACCGTCATCATCATTTCGTGGAATGTGCGCTCAATCTCCGGATTTGCAGCCAGCCGGCCATAAAGCGTCGGCGCGGCGCCAGCCATCTCGCAAAGCCCGACGTTGGTATTCTGGCACAGCGAATCGTGGAACCACCACATCGCGCGATACGCGATCTCGTGACTGAACCTGACAAGGGAGCGCTGGTCCCACGGGCTGTCTCGACTTAACGTCATGGCAGCAGCGTCAGAGCACTGATAATGCTCGCCTCGTTTGTGGATCAAGCCAAGGGAAACGCAACCGAGCAGGAGGATCCTTGCAGGCTGCTCGGCGATTCGAAGCTCGGTCATGATCTGATCGCGGGTCAACGGCCGCTGCAATAAACTGAACAGGTCGAATTTGACCGCCGCGCTCAAGAATTGGAATGCATAGAATCCTTCCATGATCTTGTGCACGCCCTCAACGTCCAGCGGCGTTTCTTGCGGCGGCATCCTAAAGATCCATCTTCCCTAAGAAATTCTTGCCCGGATCAACGCAGTGCAAGCGACTCGTCCATCTCTTGAACGAGCGACCGAACGAGCACGTGATTTTGCTCACGGATCGCCGAATAGTGATCGCCCGGGACAGGAATGATCTTGAGGCCTCCCGCAAACAGGTTGCTCCAACCAAGGCTGTCGTCGAATGCGCGAGGATATTTCTCATCTGGCGGCTCCGATCGAAAAGAACGCCCCGAGCGTTCAGCGGGCGCGGGCGGTAGGACTCGAGAATCTTCACGTACAATTTCTCTATATGCTCCCAGGGCACCGGTGCTCCCTGCTCGTCGACCATGTTGGAAGGTCCTCTTTCTCCTCGTCTTGGTACGAGAGCGCGGTAGACAGCCCTCGCTTCCTGCATCAGCATCCATTGGGTCACGAGCCAAGAGTGCTTAAGACGGAGTCCAAACGATTGTGAAAGTTGATCCGCCGATGACTGGTCCGGATCGCGCTTCCAGTTTCGTCGCCATTGCCGCCACGCAACCTCGCGTGCGGTCGGATACTTGGCCCAGGTGTCGAATAGGATCACCAGGTCTACCTTGTCGCCTTGCTCTTGAAGCCTGTGAGCCACTTCAAAAGCTATGAGTCCGGCAAATGAATGCCCCGCCAGCAGGCAGGAGGAAGGACGCGCGTGGGAGCGCAGGACCGCCAGATATGGGGCAATGAGTTGCTCCAGACTCGGGAACGCCGATACCTGATTGTTTGCAAGCGCCTGGAGCCAGGTGATGGGCCACGGCGCCTCAATCCCGAAGGTCGGGTAGCTCTCGCCCACCAACTGCGCGAGGCGGAACTCGTTCGGGCCGGCGTAAATGAAATATACCGGACGCTCGCCCTTGCCTTGCTGCAATTGAAATGCTCGCGGTCCTCGCCTGGTTATCGGTTGCTGGGCGGCAATGATCTTTGCAAGCTTTTCCACCGTCGGATTATGGAACAGCTCCGGCACGCCGAGACTGACGCCGAAGGCGAGGTTAACCCTGTGAATCATCTGGGTCAGCATCAGCGAATGCCCGCCCAATTCAAAAAAATTGTCGTCGACGCTCACCTGCTTCACCTTGAGAAATTCACGCCAGATGCCGGCCAGGATTTCCTCTGTCGGCGTGCGCGGCGGCGCACGCAACTCCCGCTCCTCGGATTCGAACGATCCTGCCTCTGGCGGCGGCAAGGCCGTCACGTCGAGCTTGCCGTTGGGCGTCACGGGAAATGCGTCCACCAAAACGAACGCCGACGGAATCATGTAGGGCGGCAGCCGCTCCTTCAAAAGCATGCGAAGCTCGCTAAGCAGCGTCGGAGAACATCTTTGGGGCCTGACATAGGCAATGAGCCGCCTGTCGCCTGGCGCGTCTTCTCGCACCGCCACGACACCCTCCTGCACCGCCGGGTGAAGCCTCATGACCGTCTCGATCTCGCCCAGCTCGATGCGGTGGCCGTGAATTTTCACCTGACGATCCACGCGGCCGAGAAACGCAATGGCGCCGTCCGGCAAGCGACGGACGCGATCGCCGGTTTTATACAGCCGCGCTCCACAGGCGTCATTGAACGGGTCGACGACGAACCGTTCCGCCGTGAGGTCGGGCCGATTGAGATAGCCGCGGCCGACCTGAGCGCCGCCCAAATACAATTCGCCTGGCACGCCTATCGGTACGGGCTGTCGATGGCCATCCAGCACATAGGCTTGCGTATTGGCGACCGGCCGCCCGATCGGAATGATTTCGTCGGAGCAGTCGCGCGGAATCGAGTAGAAAACCGACGTGATGGCGGCTTCGGTGGGCCCGTAGACGTAGTGCAATTGTGCATCGAGGAGTTCGAAAAAACGTCGCGCCAGATCCTGTGTCAGTACGTCTCCGCCGCAAAAGACGTGCCGCAGGCTGCGGCAAGCCTTGAGGTCCGGGACTTCCAGCAGCATGCGCAGCGTCGACGGTACGAGGTGCAGGATGGTTACCCGATGCCGGACGATCGTTCGCACCAAATAACCGGGATCCTGATGTCCATGCGGCCGCGCCAAGACCAGTCGTCCGCCGGCGAGCAGCGGCGTCAGGATTTCCAGCACCGACGGATCGAAACTGAAGGAAATCTGGTGTAAGACGCAGTCGCGTTCGTCTGACGGGAACGTCGATTGCATCCACGACATGACGTTCACGACGGCCCGGTGGGGAATCATCGCGCCCTTCGGATGTCCGGTGGACCCTGAGGTGTAAATGACATAGGCGAGGTCCGCGCTGATGCCGATGCGCTTCGGGTTGACGACATCCTCGCAGGGGGATGTCCATTCCGGGCTGTCGAGGCAAACGGCCTTCGTTGCCTGAAGCGCCGGCAGCGCTTCTCTGACGCTCCTTTGAGTGAGCACGACCGGCGCGTTTGCGTCGTTGAGCATGAACGCAAGCCGCGCCGCCGGATAAGCCGGATCGACCGGGACATAAGCGGCCCCGGCTTTGAGAACGCCGAACAGGCCGACGATCCTGTCCAGCGACTGATTCATGCAGAGCCCCACCAGCACGCCGGGACCAACCCCCAGTTTGCGTAAATGGTGGGCAACGCGATTGGAACGGTTATTGAGCTCCCGGTAGGTGAGATGCTCGCCCTCAAATACGATCGCGATGGCATCGGGCGTCCGTTCCACTTGCGCTTCGAACAGTTCGTGGACGCATGAATCCGTTGGATAGTCGGCCTGCGTTCGGTTCCACTCCACCAGCAATTGGCGGGACTCGGCAGGCGTAAGGAGCGGCAAATCACGGAGCGGCCCAAGCGGCCGCTGCCGCAGGCCCCCGGCGATGGCTTCGAGCAAGGTCTGCAGATGGCCAAGCATCCGCCCGACGGCCGCATCAGCCAGTCGGCCACGGTCGAATCCGATCTTCAGACACAGTTCATCGCCGGCATAAGCCGCCAGGATGAGGGGATAGTTGGTCTGCTCAAAGAGACGGAAGGCGCGCCTGGTCCAGGCGCCGCCCTGGCTTCGCAACAAGGAGTTCAAATCAAAATTCTCAAACACCAGAATGGTCTCGAATAGCGGTGTGCCGGCCGGGATCTCGCTCCAGCGCTGCACCTTTTCGAGCGGCGTGTGTTCGTAAGCGCGCAGCGCGATCGACTGCGCACGCAACTCTTTCAGCCATGAAACGAGCGCCGCCTCCGGGGCAACTCGAACGCGCAGCGGCAGCGTGTTGATGAACACGCCGACCATCGCTTCCGCGCCTTCGATCGTGCTTCGCCGGCAGGCCCGGGTTACCCCGAACACGACCTCGGTTTCATTGCTGTAGCGGGCGAGCAGCAGCGACCACGCACCCTGCACGATTGTGCCAAGGGTGAGCTCGTTCTCTTCGGCGAGCGCCCGCAGCGCAGACGTCGTCCCGGCCGATAATCGAATTTCCTGGTCGCCCTTGCGGATTTCGGTCTTCGCGTCCGCGCTTGAAACGTGATCAACCACCAGCGGCGTAGGCGCGGTGAAACCTTTTAACAGAGTCCTCCAGAATCCTTCTGCCTTGGAGAAATCCTGTTCCTGCAACCAGCCAATATAGTCCCGATAAGGTTTGGGTGGTTCCAGCGTCAATTCCTTGCCCGCGCGGAAAGCTTCGTAATGCGCGAATACCTCACGCAGAATCAAAGCAAACGATCTGCCGTCCAACAACGCGTGGTGAAATGTAAAGATGAGACTGCTCTTGCCTTCGCTGAACCGTAGCAGCGTCAAGCGCAACAGCGGCGCGTGCGCCATATTAAATCCGCGAGCGCGATCCGCCTTCAGGAATTCGGCCAGCCGCGTTTCCCGTTCAGCCTCTGCAATTGCGCTCCAGTCCAGGAGCTGCCAGGGAAGCTCGACCTCCGCATGCACCTCCTGCTGGGCTTCGTCGCGATCCGCCCAACGAAAATTCGTCCGCAAGACCGGATGGCGGCCAATGACGGTTGCCCAAGCCTGCCGCAGCGCGGCCTCATCAACGAGCTCCTCTAAATCGCACAGCAGTTGTTCGACGTACACTCCCGATCCTGGCGCCAGCAAACTCTGGAACAGCATGCCCTGCTGCATCGGCGACAGCGGATAGGCAGCTTCGATCCTCCTTGCGTCATTTTGATTCTTGCTTGCCATATTCGTGCTTTGTTTGGTCCAGGGGCGCCCGTGGCGTCGACGAGATCACTGCGTGCATCCGAACATAACAGCCTGCCTTCAAGCATGGACCGCGCGGATTTGCCACAACCCACCTTTGAAATCGCCACAACCCGACTTCGGATTTGCCATAATCAAGCCTTTCGGAGTAGATTATGACAAACGTGACAGCTTAGGCTGCGGGGGCGGTCTATGGTCATTCATAGCGGGTGCGTGGCAGCGACGGGGCTGATCGGCTTCGCTAAGGGAATCATGTGTCACATCAAGCCCTTGAATGACTTCCCTCAGATCAACCCTAGGTTCAGGATTTGCGCCTGAGAGCGCGAGGGCTGCGAGCCAAGCCACAGCTGAGGGAAAATAATGGCAGCTCACTCATTCATGTCGCCTGAGGATGCGAAATCCGCCAGACGCCTGCTCGTCTGGGCGAAGAAGTACCTCATGAGAGAGCACGAAAGTATCAACCGCCCCTACCCCCCTCAGACGGTGTGCCCGTTCGTCGAGGCATCGGTCAGGGCGAATAGCTTGTACATGGTATTCCATCACGATTTCGACGGCCGCTGTCCGGCAGCCATTGCGAACCAGGTTCTCGAATACATCGGGCCATTCAAACAGGCGCCGCCCCTTGCGCCGAATCAGCAGACACTGAAGGCGTTGCTCATCGTGTTTCCGAAAATCGAAGAAGAGTTCCTGGACGCGCTCGATGTCTGTCACGAAATGATCAAATCTAAGATCGTCGCTTCGGGCCTGATGGTCGGTCAGTTCCATTCGAAGTGCGAGGAGCGGGGCATCCACAATCCCGCGTGGAATGCAATTTCGAGATCTCCCCTTCCTCTGGTCGCAATGCGGCATATGGTGATACACGACATCATGTTCCTCGAAAGTGATGAAGGGTGGTTTCGAGCCTATGACGCCAACTTTGGCGCGCGTTTTGCGGAACCAGGCAAATGTCTGACCGCATATCAGAAGCACCTGCTAGCCTGCTACGAGCGCGCAAAAGCCAAACATGCCGGACGCTGACAACGGGCGCGGCGTGCGATGGGTTTTGCTGAGTTTGCCATTGGGCCTGCAGGAGGCCGGACGCTCAACCGGTCCCGCGCAGGCGACGCGGACACCGACACAGATTTGGCTGCCGCCCTGGTGCGGCTCGTGCCGGCCGGGGTGCTGATTGGCCATCGCCGCATCGCCATGGGCGACGAACACGCCCTTTTGCAGGCGGAGGCAGTGTCGTTTGCAAGGTGCGCCCCGAAGGTCCGCCGCCGGAGCGGCGGGGCCCGGATTGTTGCGCGAGAGCTGCTCAGGGCGCTTGGAGAGCCCAGCGCCGCGCTGCCTCGCTCGGCCTCGGGACCTCCGGTCTGGCCGTCTGGTATCGTTGGGTCGATGGCCCACGACGACGAAGTTGCGGTCGCTGCCGTTGCCCGCTCCGGACGGATTCGAAGCCTGGGCGTTGACATCGAACCAGCGGACACACTCCCGCGCGAACTCGTGGCGATCGTCGCCACCGCCACCGAGCGTGCCCGCTACAGCGCCGCGGTGCTTGAGAGCCGCATCCTCTTCTGTGTTAAGGAGGCGGTCTTCAAGGCCCTGTATCCGTTATGCGGGTTATTTCTTGATTTCCATGATATTGAAATTGAGTTTGACGCGGGGTTGGCCCGCGTCCGCCACGGGCACAGCGCCCGAATTGCGTTTATCGAAGCTCCCAGCGTCGTGGCGCTCGCCGTAATTTAGCGGCGACGTTAACCGAATCTAAATCATCTGCCCGGCAAAATTTGCCTAGCCGACCGCCGCGCCTGTGCTTCGCCGTGATGCGCTTCGTCATGGCAACGCCGGCGCGACAAGGTTTGCTCACGGGTCACGCTACCCCGCGGCGCCGCTGTTGCTGTCTTAAAGAAGCGCTCGTGACGCCGCCAACGCATTAACCCGAAGGAGGAATGGCATGAGGTTGCTGACCGTCGGAATCCGCAATGGGCCGCTCGCCACGGCGACGAAGATCGCCATGGACAAAGGCGCATCCGCGGTCCATGCGGATCGCATCGACAGCGCTTTAGCGATGCTGCGTTCCGGCAGCGCAGCCGACCTCATGATGGTCGATATCGCGATCGCTATTCGCGACCTTGTATTGCGGCTCGAAGCCGAGCGCATTCATGTGCCGATCGTGGCCTGCGGCACGCGCAGTGACGCGGGCGCCGCAATCGCATCCATCGATGCAGGCGCCAGGGAATACATCCCGCTGCCGCCCGACCCCGAGATCATAGCCGCCATATTAGCAGCCGTTGCCGACGACACCCACGAGCCCCCTCGCTGCCATTCCCTGCAAGCGGGCGCCGGTCTATCGATTTGCCCTCCCGCGCTTGCGGGCGAGGGCAGGGAGGGGGAAGCGATGGCCAAAGTCGCTCATGCGGCGCTGACCGCGGAGGCCGTCACGCGCGCTCTCGTCGGCCGCACCGTCGCCGATGTCGAGCGCGACCTCATCCTTGAGACGCTCAGGCACTGCCTCGGCAACCGGACCCATGCGGCCAATATTCTGGGCATCTCGATTCGTACGCTGCGCAACAAGCTCAACGAGTATGCAGCCGACGGCGTGCGCGTGCCTCCCTCCAGCCATGGAGAGTTACGTGGCGCGGCCTAGAGCGAGTGCTGGCCGCGTCGAAGCGCCGGCGGTCGTCTGCAAGGTGGGCAAAGGCGGCCGAGGCGCTGCAATGCCGGCACGAGCTTTGTTCCGCCCACCGGGGCCGGCCTTCAGCCGGCCCGGCAAGCTTTGCCCACCACGGCGCGGCCCTCGCGCGCCCTGTTCGGCAAAGGCCCGATCCGCCGACAATCCCAATGAGGGCGCTCACAGGCGCCTTTGCCCGTCCTACGGCGCCACGACGCAATCGCTGCCTTTGTGTTGCCGTGGTGATGCCGTGGCTTGGGGAATAACAGCGAATCAGCCAGATTTCCGTTGCTGCCGTGGCACGGCAGGTGCTCAATCGCCGCAAACTGCGGCGAGCCGATTCGCCGGTCAGGAGCCGTCAAGTGAGTGAGGTCACAGTCCTTAGCGCCGCTCGCCAACGCGCGGCCATCCCGTTGCGGGGGCGATCCTATATGGCGTTCGCCCTGACGCCGGAGCCGCCGATTGCCGATTGGCTCGAAGAACTCGACGCATGGCTGCGCGGGTCCAGCGGTTTTTTTTCCGGGCGGCCGGTGGTGCTCGACCTTTCCGCGGTGACGCTGACAAGCTCCGCCATCGGCCATCTGATTTCCGAACTCGGAACGCGCGGTGTCCGGATCATGGGGTTGGAGGGGGTCGCCGCCGAGAAGCTTGGCCCCGGTCTGCCGCCGCTGGTGACCGGGGGCCGGCCCGCGCCCGTCGAGTCGGTCAATGCCCGGTCCCAGCCGACTCTAGGTTCCACGCCGGAGCGCGCTTCCACATCGCTCCTGGTGGAGAGCCCGATCCGCTCCGGCCAGGCGATCTTCCATCCGGACGGCGACGTGACGGTGCTGGGATCGGTCGGGTCGGGCGCCGAAGTCATGGCCGGCGGATCCATTCACATCTACGGCACCCTGCGCGGCCGCGCCATGGCGGGAACATCGGGCGATCGCAAGGCGCGCATCTTCTGCCAACATCTCGAAGCCGAGCTTCTGGCGATCGACGGATATTATCGCACCGCCGAGGATCTTGACGCCGCGCTGCGAGGCAAGGCGGTCCAGGCCTGGCTTAAGGACGAGACCCTTTTTATTGCTGAGATAGACCGATAGGCGGTTGGAGGTGACGAAATGGGCAAGGTAATCGTCGTAACATCCGGCAAGGGTGGTGTCGGCAAGACGACGTCAACCGCCGCGCTGGGCGCCGCGCTGGCGCGGATGGGACACAACGTCGTCGTGGTGGATTTCGACGTCGGATTGCGCAACCTCGATCTTGTGATGGGCGCCGAACGGCGGGTGGTGTTCGACCTGATCAACGTGGTCCAGGGCGTCGCCAAACTGCCGCAAGCGCTGATCCGCGACAAACGCCTCGACACGCTCTACCTGCTTCCGGCTTCGCAAACCCGCGATAAGGACGCGCTGACCGAGGAAGGCATCGCACGGGTGATCTTCGATCTGCGGTCGCGGTTCGACTGGGTGATCTGCGACAGCCCGGCCGGCATCGAGCGCGGCGCGACGCTCGCGATGCGCTTCGCCGATGAAGCCGTGATCGTCACCAATCCGGAAGTGTCCTCGGTGCGCGATTCCGACCGCATCATCGGACTATTGGATTCCAAGACCGAAAAGGCCGAGCGCGGCGAACGCATGGCCAAGCACCTGCTGATCTCCCGCTTCGACCCCGGACGGGCCGCACGCGGAGAAATGCTCAACATCCAGGACGTGCTTGAGATCCTTTCGATCCCGCTGCTCGGCGTCATTCCGGAAAGCGAGGAGGTGCTGCGCGCCTCCAATCTGGGCGCCCCGATCACGATCTGCGGTCAACAGAGCGCGCCGGCGCATGCCTATATGGATGCGGCGCGGCGTCTTGCCGGCGAAGAGATCGAGATGTTGATTCCGACCGAGAAAGTAGGGTTCTTCACCAAGATATTCGGACGGAGAGCGGCATGAAGCTATTCCGTTTCCTCAAGCCCATCAGCTCCGCGCCGGTCGCGCGCGAGCGGCTGCAAATCCTGCTCGAATACGAGCGCCGCATGGTCAGCCAATCGTCGCTGATCGCGACGCTGAAGGATGAAATTCTTGCCGTCGTGAGCCGGCACGTTTCGATCGATCCGGAAAAGATCCACGTCTCGGTGGACCGGGGCAACGGGTTCTCCACCTTGGCCGTTGGCGTCCAGATTCCGAACCAGGTCGCCTCGGAAGGAGGCGTGCTCCAAGCCGGCGTGGCCGGCCAAAGCTAAGGCGACGCCGATTCGGTTGCAGAGCGTTTTTTATTTTAGTTGCAGAGCGTTTGCGGTCCAAAGGAACGACGCTGCGTTCGCTGACCTTGCGATGTCATTCCTGCGAAAGCAGGCATGCAGCCAGTTCGGCCGGTCAGATGCCGCCGTACCAGGTGCCCCGGCCTTTCCGGTAGTAGTCCCTGCGGTCGGTCACGATCATTTGCGAAAGGTATTTTGTGTTCTTGTACCCGAGATGGCGCGCGAGACGAAGGCGAATTGGAGCGCCGTGGTCCGCAGGCAGCGGCTCGCCATTCATGGCGTATGCGAGCAGCGTCTGCGGATGCAAAGCGTCGGCCATGTCGATGGTGTCCCACAATACGCGTACGACGCCGCTCTGACTGGGATTTGCAAAAGGAATAAAGGCGACGTATCGCGCCTCCGGGCGGGCGTCTACGGCATCCAGCACGTGGGACAGGCGCACGCCGGTCCATTCGGCGATGTAGGACCAGCCTTCCTCGCAGGCGTGCAGGAGGATGTGGCTTTCCGCCGGGAAGGCCCTCAGCTCTTCGAGAGAAAAGGACGCGGGGCGTCCGACCAGTCCCTCGACCTTCAGGCGCCAGTCCTTGAAGCCGTCCGCAAGGAGGCTTCGATATGCCTCGTCCCTGGGGGCGGGGCCGTTCACCGGCGCAGACTTCGAAATTGCGCTGCGTGCGAATTCGCGCATGAGCGACTCATGCGAGGTGAGAAGACGCTGCGACCCATAGGTCAGCGTTTCCCCGATTCCGACGAGGCCGTCGTGATCGGGCGGGATCAGGCCATAGCGGTCCGCGAAATATCCGGCGGCGGCGACTCCCGACGCGCCGGCCGCCGTTATGCCGGCCGTGACAAGCGCGCGCCGGGTGAGCAGGCCGCTCATCGCGTGCTTCCCTCCGGCGGTATGTATCCGGTTATCATCGCCCGCACATGGCTTGCGAATCCGACAAGGCACAGCATCGCCATGTGCACGATCAGAAACAGCACGAGGAGGCCGGCAAAGACGAAGTGAAGGGTGCGTGCGGACTGGTGACCGCCCAAAGCGGTCGCCAGCACGGGAAACACCGAGGTGACTCCGAACGACATCGCCAGGCCGGTCCAGATGATCCCCGGAAACAGCACGAACACCACCGCGAGATAGGTCAGGCGCTGCACCACGTTGTAGGTCCAAGGGTCGTCCGCGCGCTTCCAGCGCAGATGATCCGAGATCACGCCGGCGATGCCGCGCCAGCTCAGGTCCGTTCGAACCGGCAGCAGGTTCTCCCGGAAGTGCCGCGTGACGCAACCGCCGACGACATAGGCGAGGCCAGCCAGAACCAGAACCCACGCCGCGAGGAAATGGAAGGGCCGATTCCACACTGAGGGGCCGATGATGAATGGAATTGGAAGGTCGATGAGCGACTCGGTGCCGATATTGCCGGTTTCGCCCCAGTAAAGGCGCGGGTGAGATATGAGAATGCCCGCGCCGGTGACAAGCAGCGCAAGGACGCTCAGCACGGCGATCCAATGGGTGATGCGCACGACCAGGAGGCGGCGCGGCGCCGCCGCGGTCTGATCTGGCAATGCGCCAATGGCCGCCTCGTAACGCAATGCTAACCCCGGCATTCAAATCGACAAGTCTGCGCCGCAAATCGTATGCGATGGCGCATGGTTGTCAACCGGCGTCGGATTGAGACGCTGCGCCACCATGGCTTCCGGCTTGCCGCGCTGGCGCTTGATCATCAGCTTGTTGAGAGCGCCGAGATAGGCGTTGGCGGAGGCGACAAGCGTGTCTGGGCGGTGGGCGAGCGCAAATAGCCCTCCCTTCGGGCCTATTTCGAAGAAATCAAGATCAAAAATGCCATTTTTACGGGGTGAACGTGCAGGGAGTGGGCGGCTTTCCCGGATTGGATACAGTAGGTCGTCGGAACTAGTGATCACTCAGAACCGGGCTGTGGGAATCGCCGATTGGGGACGTGCAATCGTATACACCGAGCCTTGCCGTGAGTAATGTGCGTTGCGAGTCGAGTAACAAATTGCGCGGTGCCAATGACTAGCTGGGGGAACGTTTACGACATTATTATCGAGCCGAGTCCGACGGCGAGAAGGTGGGTGTCGAGATCAATTTACGAGACCGATCTCGGTGCCGCGTTCTGCGGCGATTCCTTAAAAGTCCTTCGGAGTAAGCGGCTCCAACGGCATAAAGGAGAGGTCCAGCTCGTCTTCACCTCCCCTCCGTTTCCGCTGATTACTAGGAAAAAATACGGCAATGTGAGAGGTGAGGAGTACATCGAGTGGTTCGCTCAGTTCGCGCCACTTCTTGGGGACTTGGTTGCAGACACCGGATCCATAGTGATCGAGATGGGCAATGCGTGGGAGTCGGGCCGGCCCGTCATGTCTACTCTCGTGTTGCGTGCGCTGCTCCGCTTTCTCGAAGAGGGCGGCCTCAACCTCTGTCAGGAATTCGTGTGGTACAACCCTGCGCGGCTGCCTTCTCCGGCGCAGTGGGTGAATGTCGAGCGTATCAGGGTAAAAGACGCATTCACGCGGATTTGGTGGATGTCGCGATCGGATCGGCCAAAGGCTGATAATCGCCGCGTATTACGTGCTTATAGCCAAAGTATGAAGAGACTCATCCAAACGGGGAAGTATAATGCGGGCCGCCGTCCCTCCGAGCATACCATCGGCGAGAACAGCTTTAAGGTCAATAACAATGGCGCGATACCACCGAACGTCTTGAATGGCGATGAGGCACCGTCGCTCAGCTCGCTACTCAAGGGCACCAATACGCATTCCTACGATCAATACCAGCTGTTCTCTCGCGCTAAGAATATCCCTCTGCACCCCGCGCGGATGCCACCAGAACTCGTTGAGTTCTTCCTCCGGTTCCTAACCGAAGAGCGTGATCTTGTGCTAGACCCATTTGCTGGGAGTAACACTACTGGCGCTGTGGCCGAGAAGCTCGGCCGGAGATGGATATCGTGCGAGGCAAACTGGGAGTACGCTTCGTCGTCTATCGCTCGCTTCCCCCCGAGCCTAATTACCCGTACGTGCAAGGATCTTACACTCGAAAAAACGGATCACGCCGCATCCTCGGCATCCTCAGTATTTACACCGCTTTTCACCTCCTGAGCCGCAACCATCGCGGCGATTGAAGCAAGTCTACAGCGCTCCTGGCGCGAGAGTTCTTTGGCCGCCTCCTCATCACTAATCTTGTCGGTCGAGTTCTCCTGATCGTCGTGCATAAGGAGGGCGTGGACCGCGAGCCAAAGTTCATAGCGCTTCTTAAAGGAGGGAGAAAGAATTGGGTTGTGTTGCTCGATTCTCTGCCGCTCGGCTACAAAGCGCGGAAAAACAGTGGAGTAATAAACGTAAAGGACTCCGTCGCTCATCTCTGCACCACTCGCGTGCCTGCGAATATCGGAGTCGTCTATTTCGTCGGTAACGAACGCCCACCGGTCGTCCTCAGGTCCATCCACAGGAATCATCTTAATGCGCGGAAAGGCGGTCTTACGATTGTCGTCCTTGGGCTTCGGCGGATCGACCACTTGGTAGTAGCGTTCGTCACTGAGCGTCGATTGGCCGGGCCGGTACAGTTCGACACGAATACCTCCCTTGGTTCCAGTCGCAACCTCCACCTTGCACTGAACCCCGATGCGCATGCGGCCGCCACGGAGTGGGCTCGTGCCGAAGATCTTTAAATCATCTCCTACCGCGACGTTAATGTGGGATTTCTTTTGATCATCGGGGTCGTGGTAGTGCGAGTTTGCGTCGGTCTCGATTCGTATGTACCTCCGCTGGCCGCCGTAGAAGCTGATCTCGTCCTCCTTGTCGCCGACAATCTTGATATAGGTCGGGGGATCCCTCAACTCGATCGGCTCGGGCTTCGCTCGCGGGCCCCGCTTCTTGGGCGGCTCATTGCCGCCGTCTGTCTTCGAGCCACCAACGTCAACGAGTGCAGGGCCCACGACGCGAAGCAGCTTGGCGACCTGCCGCTGCATCTGTCTCTCCGCAGCGTCGTCTTGCTCCTTGAGACTCTGCTCGCGCGCTTCCTCGTTCAGGCGTCGCAGCTCGTCGTCAGACTTGAGAATGCTGATAAGCTCGTCCTCGATCAGATTGAGCAGGAATCCTTCGCGCGACTTTTCACGCGTGGACGAGAATAAGAGCCGCTTCGCCGCGGCAGTGAGCCGATCGCAGTTAATGTGCACGATCAGTCGGCCCTGAGTTTGAAGGAAGGGAAGGTCGGCTTCCTTTTTGATGATCCGGCCGGTCAGCTCCTCCTGGTTCTGACCATTGTGTGTAAATACAATAGGCTTTGCGTCATCGACAAAGTTTCGTGAGGGCTTACCGCCGGGTTTTTTTCCATCCTTCGCCTCGGGCCTCGCGAGCACCCAATATTCAATACCGACAGCGCCGTGGTCCCCCAACGAGACGTTGAACATCGGAAGGTGGTAATCCAGCTCTGGCCCTCTTGCTGACTCGTCGCCTTGATCTACTGCACCATTGAGCGCATTACGAGAGCCCTTGATGGTGCGGTTCCATCCGGCGACTTGATTCTCAAATCGAATGGGCGCAACTGGATCGAACATAACGCGTTGGAGCGCGCCGTAAAGACTCTTTGGACCGATAGATGACGTATAGTTGGAGAGGTCGTAACCAAAGTGCCTGATCAGAGTTCCGTGCGTGGGGTCACCCTGCTTCGTATTCACACTGAGCACATCACCTCCGTCAACAAGATAGACGTACCGACCAGTCTTGTATTCGTCAGCGGGAAGTTCCTCATAGCGTACAAGGGTAAACGCGATACGATCAGTCCCATAAGCGCGGGATGCAATGAGCACATATTTCGAGAAATACAATGTGCTGGATCCACCCTGGCCATAGGTACCGGCCAGATAGTGTTTTTGAATCTTGTTGCTCTCATTGAGGCTAAGGATCGTATCTTTCATTCGCGCTGGCTCGATGCCAATGCCTCGGTCCGCGACTGTGAGGATTCGCGACTGCCATCCCTCTCCAGGTTCGAGCCGTACAATCGTATTTAACGCAAGGACTTGACGTTCCTTTGCGCTTACGCCCGAAAGGCCGTCCTTCATCGGTACTCCGAGCCAAGCGTGAGCTGCTTCACGGGGGGACCGACATTCTGGCGTACCGCTGTGCCTTTGGTGCTCAAGTTCGAGCAGTGCATCATGTGCATTAGTTACCCGCTCAATTGCGGAGCGCGCGGCATCAGCAGCCAGCTCGATCGCGCCGCGGTTGTTAGGCCGCCCGCCAAAAGGAACCTCTCTGGCTCCTGCATTTGTCTTGAATGCCTCAAGAGCCGCGCGGACCTCCTCCACTCTCTTCGCTGCAATCAAGGCATCAAATAATGTCCGCTGGTCCACGATAGCCCCCGCGAGATCTGTGCTTACTGATCAAGATTTCGACACAATCGCTAAACTCAGCCCGGCAGAGCCGGCCAGCGGCCAGCTCCTATTCCCCTATTATTTTGCACCCTCCGCGGCGCGGAGTCACGCGTTGTTGCTCTGGCGCAGGGCAGCAATCGGGTGAAGTGAAGTGAATGGTTTCAGCCGCCTCGGAAACGGCGCACGGTCCGCGCGGGACGCATGGCATGAATCTTCTCGATTGTGTCGTTGCCCAGGACTTCGCGCGACGCGAGTCCGAAATGCCCTGAGCAGCGAAGAAATACGAGTATGGATTCAGCATTCGTTCCTTCACCCGATTCCCCTGTGCTCTGGCGCAAGTCGCTTTCGCCTCTCAGGATTTTTCACAAGCTGCGGACGGGACGGGCGGACAAGCAGCGTCCACCCGCGTTTGTGCTTGGTCTTTCGCTTTTTTTGCTAGGGATGGAATACCCGGGCGTCGGCTGCACAATTCTCTCAGGGCTCCAGGTGCGTTTGCGTTCGCGGAATGATGGAACGGGGGCTCCCTACTGCGCCACCATGGCCTCCGGCTTGCCGCGCTGGCGCTTGATCATGAGCTTGTTGAGGGCGCCGAGATAGGCGTTGGCGGAGGCGACGAGCGTGTCCACATCGGCCCCCTTCGCGGTCACCGTCTTGCCGTTCTCGGACAGCCGAACCGACACTTCGGCCTGCGCGTCGGTGCCTTCAGTCACCGCATGCACCTGGTAAAGCTCCAATGTCGCATCGTGCGGCACGAGCGCCTTGATGCAGTTGAAAGTCGCGTCCACGGGTCCATTGCCCTCGCATTCCTCAATCGCGGTGCGGCCGTCGATGTCGAGCTTCATCGTCGCGCGCTGGGGTCCGCGGGTGCCGGCGATGATGGAGAGCGAGAGGAGCTTGATGCGGTCCTGGGCGGTCGCAATCTCCTCGTCGACGAGCGCCTCGATGTCCTCGTCATAGACGTGCTTCTTGCGGTCAGCGAGCGCCTTGAAGCGCACAAAAGCGTCTTCGAGCTGATTGCCGGCGAGTTCGTAGCCCAGGTCCTTGAGCTTGTGGATGAAGGCATGGCGGCCGGAATGCTTGCCCATGACCAGCGAGGTCTGCTTCACGCCCACGCTTTCCGGCGTCATGATCTCGTAGGTCTGGGTGTGCTTGAGCATGCCGTCCTGGTGGATGCCCGACTCGTGGGCGAAGGCGTTGCGGCCGACGATCGCCTTGTTGTACTGGACCGGAAACGAGGTCGCAGCCGACACCAGCTTCGAAGCGCGCGTGAGCATCGTGGCGTCGATGCCGGTCCAGTAGGGCAG
>JAJPKK010000280.1 GCA_021323775.1 Hyphomicrobiales bacterium | reverse complement strand
GATGCCCGCGACAAGCGCGGGCACGAGGGCGGCGAAGCGACTCGATCTCATCGAAACGGATCAGGAATTGAGGTGGTGGAGCGCCTTGCGATTGCGCAGCTCGATCCGCCGAGACGTCGGCAATGCGATCGCGGCCTTGGCCTCGAGGTGGCTGAGGGTCCGAGAAACCGTCTCAATGGTCAGGCCGAGATAATCCGCGATGTCCTGCCGCGACATCGGCAGTTCGACAGCATCGGTCATTGCAAGGCGTCCCGCCATTTCAAGGAGGAAGCACGCGACCCGCTCCTCGGCGCTCTTGATCAATATCAGCATGTGCTTTTGAACTCGCGAAAGCTCACCCGCCGTGAAGGACCAGAGCCAGCGCGCGATGTCGGTGTCCCGATCCGCGAGCGCAATCAGGGCGCTGCGCTTGACCACGAGGACAACGCATTTCTCGATCGCCTCAGCGGAAAGCTGGTGTTCGGCGCCAACTTCAAGGCCAAAGAGGTCGCCCGGAAAATAGAACGCACCGATTTGCCGCCGGCCGTCATCGAAGATCTTGTAGGTGCGCACCGTGCCGCTGATCACCTTGTAGACGTAATCGGCCGGCTCTTTCTCGCCGTAGATCTCCGCATTGCGCGCGAACGTCATCGGCGATCCCATGAAATCGATCTGGTCGAGGAGGGTCTGGGCTGCGGCACTCGGACGCGACGCGCTTCGCGTTACTTGAAAAGCTGTGGAACGGTGCGGGGAGAGAGAGGTCTGCGTCAGCATGCTTAGCTCCACTGTCGGCTCGATGCTGTAGCGATACCGACGCAGCGCGGACTCGAAAATTCAGATATTGTGCCTAAGGGAAGTTCCGTAGGCGGGTTGATGATCCAATGAGTCGACCGCACAAGTCACCGCGACATCGTGTATTACGGTTGAGATATCAATGACTAAGGTGACTGCCAACTCGGCCGCAACGGGTGCACAGGCACACGCCGCCCAGCCGCGCTGGGGTGCGGGAATCTACGTAATCACGGTTGCGCTGGTTGCGATAACCTTCATCTTGCAGTCGCTGTTGGCGCCCACGGTCGGCAACCAGGCTCTCTACCTTTTTATGGTGCCGCCTGTCGTCATTGCCAGCGCTCTCGGCGGCGTCGGTCCGGGGGTCCTGGCAACGGCATTGAGCCTCGGCCTACATCTCTACGTGAACAATGCGCTCTCGAATCTGAGCGACGCAAGTTCACCGTTGTTTGCACCCGCGCTGGCGCCTGCCGTCACCTTTACGGTCTTTGGGGTTGCGTTCGCGGTATGTGGGGAAAGGCTGCAACGCATGCGCCAGCATGCGGCCGCTCGCGAAGCGCACCTGCAATCGATTCTTGACACTGTTCCGGACGCGATGATCGTCATCGACGAGCGCGGCCTCATGCAGTCGTTCAGTTCCGCGGCCGAACGCCTGTTCGGCTACAGCGCTGCTGAGGTGATCGGCAAGAACGTCAAGATGATGATGCCGGCGCCCTACCGTGAGAACCACGACGCCTATATCGAGCGTTACCGGCGGACCGGCGAGAGGCGGATCATTGGAATCGGCCGCGTGGTGGTAGGCCAGCGCAAGGACGGCTCAACCTTTCCGATGGAACTTGCGGTCGGCGAAATGACGTCAGGCAAGACGCGCTTCTTTACCGGTTTCATCCGCGACCTGACCGAGCGCCAAAAAGCCGAGGCCCGCCTCCAGGAGCTGCAATCAGAACTTGTGCACGTCTCGCGCCTCACTGCCCTCGGCGAGATGGCTTCGGCGCTCGCGCACGAGCTCAATCAGCCGCTCTCGGCGATCGCCAATTACATGAAAGGGTCCCGACGATTGCTGGAGAGCATGTCGGAGCCGCAGGCCATCATCATCCGGGAAGCCATGGATAAGGCAGCAGAGCAGTCGCTGCGGGCTGGGCAGATCATCCGCCGCCTGCGCGACTTTGTGGCGCGCGGCGAGACCGAGCGCAGGATCGAGAGCTTGCGAAAGCTGATCGAGGAAGCCAGCGCGCTCGCCCTTGTCGGCGCGAAGGATCGCGGCGTGCGCGTCACCTACGCCTTCGACCCGCGAGTCGACCAGGTCCTCGCCGACAAGGTACAAATCCAGCAGGTGGTGCTCAACCTCGTGAGAAATGCAATCGAATCAATGGAAGGTACGGAGCGCCGCGACCTTGTCATTGGCACCGAGCGTGGCGACGACGGCATGGCAACTGTCAAGGCAGCCGACACCGGCACAGGCATCGCGCTGGAGATCGCCGGCCAGCTGTTCCAGCCCTTCGTCACCACCAAATCGCAGGGGCTGGGAGTCGGCTTGTCTATCTCGCGCACGATTGTAGAATCGCACGGCGGTCGCATATGGGCGGAACCTAATCCGGGCGGCGGCACGATCTTTCGCTTCACGCTTCGCACCGTGAGCCAGGAGGACATGCACGATGCCGGCTGACGCAATCGTTCACGTGATCGACGACGACCAGGCCGTACGGCAGTCGATCGAGTTTCTGCTTCGGACCTTGGGGATGACGGCGCGCAGTTATGATTCCGCATCGGCCTTTCTCAACGCGCTCCCGGCCATCGAGTCCGGATGCATCATCACCGACGTGCGGATGCCCGGCGTGAGCGGCATCGATCTTCTGCGGCGGCTTGGCGAGATGCGGATCAAAATGCCGGTCATCGTCATTACTGGCCATGGCGATGTACCGCTTGCGGTGGAGGCTATGAAGGCCGGCGCGGTCGATTTTCTCGAAAAGCCGTTCGACGACGAGGTTCTGATCGGTTTGGTGCGGTCAGCGCTTAACCGCTCGCGGGAAGACGCCGTTCACGAGGCCGAGAGGGCGGAGCTGCTGGCGCGGCTCTCCAACCTGACAAATCGCGAGCGCCAAGTGCTTGAGGGGCTCATCGCCGGAAAGCCAAACAAGATCATCGCCTTCGATCTCGCCATCAGCCCGCGCACGGTCGAGATCTATCGCGCCAATGTCATGACCAAGATGGCGGCAGCGAGCTTGTCGGAGTTGGTGCGCATGGCCCTGATCACCGGCGTCATGAACTCCGGGACCGCCGATTGAGCTATTTCAGAGTTCTGACATAGGCAGCGATGTCTCCCGCCTCGTTACGCGTCAAATTCATGTCCGGCATCTTGGCGTGAGGATCAAGCAGAAATGTCGCCAAGCCTCCTTCGCTGAAATTCGGCCGCCTGGCAATCTCTTCAAAGGGCGGAGCATCGGCGTTGGCCTGGCGCTGGGTGAGGGCGACGACGTGACATGCCGCGCACCATCGCTCCGCGAGCCGCTTGCCGTTGACAGCGTCCGCGGCGAGCGCTGAAGGGATGCTATTGGCGGCAAGAATTGCCGACGCCAGGCCGAGTGCGGTATTTCGAAGGACAGCGGTTGCGATTCCAAAGAAAAGTTTGCTCTTGCTCATGTTGATAGTGCCCCTTTCCAAACGCGCGAAAATGCTGGGCGTGATATCTCGCCTGCTCATGACTTTATCTCCCTGCGCTGTTTCGACGGAATCAAATCACTTCAGGCTCAAAATATAGGCGATCACGTCGCGCCGCTCATCCGGCTGCAAGATGATGTTGGGCATCCTCCGATGGGAGGTCAGCAGCGCCGCCGTCAAGGCCATCACGGTCATGCCCGGCGTCGCGGCAAGCGCAGGAAACGGCGGCGCTTCGCTATTCGGCGAGACCAATTGACCCTTCGCCACGACGTGGCAGGCGGAGCAAATCGTTTGTGCAATCTCGCGGCCGTGCCCGACATCGCCGGCATCCTGAGCAAGAAGTGGGGCGGGCTCGAACAGAGTCGTCGCCGTCGTAAGCACCGGGATGATCATATGTATTCTCATGCTCAGACTCCTTTGTGCCGGTCGAGGCCCTCATTTAGCTCTCGATCCTTAGTGACCTGCGCGCCGATCATCTCCTTGATACGTTCAACTAGTGTCCTTGATTGACCGCTTTATGGAGCAGTTGGATCAAATTTTTAGGCTGCGATTTTCGCATTTTTATACCATGTGTCGATGGCGGCTTCAGCTGCGCGGATGGATTTGGCCATTGGGAGCGCTGGACTGATGGTGTCTGGCGCGATGACGGCGAGTCCGGTTCGCATCGAGCGGTTATAGAGCCTTGTATAGAAGATGGCGGTGCGCAGTCCTTTGGGGGTGATGCGGTAGCGATGGGTTTTCTCGATACGCTCGATGAGACCATGCAGGCGTAGGCGGCGCAGCTCATAGGTGATGCGTCCTGGGGTGAGTTGGCTCGGCTTGTGCCCGAGCAGTGGAGCGAGGCGCTCGCGGATATCCTTGTGAGTGAAGGTGCCTTGGACGAGGAGCAACAAGAGAAGGACGTGAAGGAGGGCCTGCACGCGGGAATCGGCAAAACGCAGCGCCGCAGCGCGTCGGTTTTCGACCATGATGGGCCTTTGCATGTCCTGGAAGGACGCTTCGCCGATAAAGCAGTCGTGACCAATACGTTGGACATCGAGCAGCCGTCGGTACGCCGCAAAGCCGATCTTGCGCAGTTCGTCGAGATTTTCGATGCGTCGGCCGATGGCGAAGTCGCGGGTGTCGTTAATGGTGGTTTCGGTTCGAACCGCCTGCCCCTCCTTGTGGTATTGCTTGATGGCGGCCGAGCGCCCACCTCGGCGAGGTCATCCATAAACTCGCAGTCGCCTGGCAAAGCGGCACCATCGAGCATATCGAGGTCCTCGACGAATACGAGGAGGACATCGCCGCATGAGCGGTGCGTGTGCCGTTCCCCGGGAGGGGAACGGCGACCACCAACACGTGCGTTACCGCTCCAGCCACTGTCGTTGCCGTTCATACCCACGCGATAGCAGCACCCGAGCGCATCCTCACTTCGGCTATGCCTCGCTATCGCACTGCAACCCAACCGGCGCCCTGGCCCACAATGGCGCTGCGCTGGGCCGCAGCCGCGATGCCTGATATGAGGCCAAGAATGGCTTCGCGGGCTCAAAGCCCACAATCACCTGGCGGCGCAGCGCATCGCCCTCAAGGCCCATTATGAGAAAGCCTCAAGCAACCGCGCCCTTGCTCCGCAAGCCGCGGCTGCGTAAGTTCACCGATGGAAGCGACCGCTTCGCCATTTTCAACAAAGCGCGGGACAATTCCCGCTTTCGCGAGGCTTCTGATATTGCGCGTCGACGTCGATCTGGCAAACGGCAGTAGACACCCGATTAGGGGAGACTCTCTCCGGCTCACCCGACGCGGTCACCACCCGTGAGGCTGTCCGTCGCAAGGCAATCAAGCCAGGGGGATCGTGATGATTGTTACAGGGGCGTTGCCAGCAGGAGCCATCATACACCGGCTTGTGTTGCGCTCGGCCGACGGCCATCGGTGCTAAGGCGCAAAACGTGGACGAACCAGTGCCTCAAGCCGTGCCTTTGTGGAGCGACATGCAGGGACGTGTCGCCAGGGCTTTCGACGCAGGCTGGTCGCTACGGCAACCCGCGCCATTCGGCGCTAGGGCACGCGTAGCCGATTCCAGCGATCTCCTCGCGCGCGCCCTCGCGATCCTCAACGAGGAGGTAAAACTGTGGCAGGCCCGTCGCACCGCGGATGCCTGGTCAGGACCGATATTAACTGAAAGCAAAGCGGACCGAAAGTTCAAGGTTGCTCGCAAGGCCAAAGCCCAGTCAGAAAGCCCCGGCGACCCAGCGCACATTGTTTCGGTTCGGGCGACCGTGAACGGCGCAGTTCTGTCGCTCTCGCTGGATCCGCGCTCCTCGCTGCTGGACGTTCTCCGCGAACAGCTTGCCCTCACCGGTACCAAGAAGGGGTGCGACCATGGTCAGTGCGGCGCCTGCACGGTGCACCTCGACGGCCGCTCCGTGGTGTCTTGCCTCACGCTGGCGGTTCAGGCCGACGGGCGTCGGGTAACAACCATCGAAGGCCTCTCGCCGCCGGGCGGTGCTCTGCATCCCATGCAGCAGGCCTTCATCGACTACGACGCCTTGCAATGTGGCTACTGCACGCCCGGCCAGATCATGGCTGCAGTGACATGCGTGAGCGAGGGACACGCCACGTCGCCCGAGCAGATCCGCAAATACATGAGTAGCAATATCTGCCGCTGCGGAGCCTACGTCGGCATCGTTGCGGCCATCCAGGACGCTGCGTCGAAGATGCATGGAGCTTGAGCGATGCGTCCTTTCACCTACACCAAGCCGGCAACCGCCGCAGAGGCCGTTCGGGCGATTACGGCCGCCGGGGCTGGAGCGCGTTTTCTTGCGGGCGGTACGGCCCTTTACGACCTGATGAAGTTGAACGTCGAGACCCCCTCCAGCATCATCGACATCAATTCGCTGGCGGAACTGAGCGGCTTCGATACCTCCGGTTCGAACGAACTGGTGTTCGGCGCCTTATCTCGGATGAGTGATGTTGCCGCTGACGATCGCCTAGTGCGCGACTACCCCGCACTCTCAGAGTCGCTGTGGAGCGCGGGGTCGCAGCAGCTTCGCAACATGGCGAGCCTCGGTGGCAATCTGCTGCAGCGCACCCGATGTCCCTATTTTCGCGGCGGTGAGCCGTTCGCCTGCAACAAGCGCAAGCCTGGAAGCGGCTGCTCCGCTAAAGAAGGCATAAACCGTGGTCACGCCTTGCTCGGCGGCAGCGAGACGTGCATGGCAGTTTATCCCGGCGATTGGGCGGTCGCCCTGTCCGCCTTCGATGCCAAGGTGGATGTCCTCGGGCCCAAGGGTCATAGAACGATAGCACTTGAACATCTGCACCGGGAGCCGGGCTCCACGCCCAACATAGAAACCGTGTTGGACTTCAACGAATTGATCCAGCGCATTCGTGTGCCGGTGACGCCGTTGGGCCGCGCGTCGACTTACCACAAGGTGATGGATCGGGAATCTTTTGCCTTCGCCCTGGCGTCGGCGGCAGTGGCCTTGCTGATGGACGGAGACACAGTACGCGACGCGCGCATCGCGCTTGGCGGTCTTGCCACCCGTCCATGGCGCGCGCGCGCGGCCGAGCGGGCATTGGTCGGGCGGCCGCTGACTGCGCAAGTTGCTCGCGCGACAGGCGCGACTGCATTGCAAGGCGCCAAGATCGGCAACGATAACCACTTCAGGATCGAACTGGGCGCTCGAACGGTCGCCGATGCCCTGATGATCGCCAAGCAAAGGGCCTTGCGACAATGAGTGACATGCCATTTCCCGATGGCCCGCGCATCGACGCCCGTGACAAGGTCCGCGGCGCGACGCCGTTCAGCGCCGACAACGTGCGGCCCGACATCCTCCACGCTGCGCTTGCTGTTGCTGCGATCGGGAAAGGGCACATTGTCAGTCTCGACATTCGGGCCGCCAGCGCTGTCCCCGGCATTCGGCTGATCCTGACCCACAAGGACCTCGGCCATGTAAAATCGACCGGCTTTTTGATGGCCGGAGGCTATGGCTTTCAAAGCCTTCAGCCAATGCTATCGCCGGCCATCGCCTATCGGGGCCAGCCGATCGCGCTGGTAGTGGCCGACAGCCTTGAAACGGCGATCGAGGCTGCTGCGATGATCCAAGTCTCCTATTCGATGGAACCCGTCAGCGTGACACTCGATGCGCCCGGGGCCGAAACCGTCAATCAAGCGGACACCGGTCTCGAGATTATCGCTGGCAACGCCGAGAAGGCGTTTGCAGCAGCTCCCCTAAAGATCGACGCGCGCTTCATCACTGCCCCCCAGCACCATAACCCCATCGAGCTGATCGCCACAGTCGCAGAGTGGCAGGACGGCAAGCTCACGGTGCACGAAGGCACTCAGAACGCCGAAGCCGTCCGCCACGGCCTGGTGGCTGCGCTTGGTCTGGCGCCGGACCGCGTGGAGGTCATCTCCCCTTTTGTCGGCGGTGGCTTCGGTCAGAAATACGCACTACAGATGCAGACGGTGTTGGTGGCCATCGCTGCCCGGCACCTGGGTCGAGCGGTCAAGTTGGTGGTTCCCCGAGCCCAGATCTTTCATGGCGCAAGCTTCCGCCCAGCCATTCGGCATCGCGTGCGGCTTGGCGCCGACCGCTCCGGCTATATGGTGGCCGCGATCCACGAGGTCGACGCGCAGACCTCGCGGCATGACCTATTTCCAGCTCATTACGCAGCGCTGTCATCACGTCTGTACGGGATCAAAAATTTCCGCGGGCGCGAACGGTTTGTGCGGACCGACGTGCAGACACCGGGTTACATGCGTGCCCCCTTTGAGCATGCCGCGTGCTTCGCGTTGGAATCCTGCGTCGACGAACTGGCTTACCGCCTCAATCAGGATCCCGTCGCCTTGCGATTGGCAAATGACACCAGGACGGACGCTATCTCAAAGCTGCCGCTCTCCTCGCGTCACGTGGGCGAGTGTCTGCGGCGAGGGGCTGCACGCTTTGGCTGGAGCAAGCGAACGATGGCTCCGCAGTCCATGCGCGCCTACGACGGATCATTCATTGGCTGGGGTGTCGCAATTGGCGCCTACCCCTGCTTCATCGTGCCCGTAATCGCGCGGCTCAGGGTCACCGCGGATGGCGGCGTATTCATCAGTACCGGCGGGCATGAGATGGGCCAAGGGATTCGCACGGCGCTCGCCGTCGCGGTCGGCCGCAAGCTCGGCGTTCCGGCAGCCAATGTGGTGGCGCTGATCGGCGACACACGCGCCTCTCCCCAGCATCTCACCGCCGCATCTTGCGGCACGGCCTCGGCCATTCCGGCCGCCTCCGACGCCGCCGATGCAATGCTCGGCGCCCTGGCGAGACTAGGCGCGAGTCCCGGTCAAACGCCGGCGCAAATCCTGAAGGCCGCGGGGCGCGCTTCCCTGGAAGTGGAAATCAGAAAAAAAGCCCCTGGGCAATCGGATGCGGTCTTTGGCCAGTTCGCTTCGGGCCATCTGTCGTTTGCGGGGCCCGTTTACCCGGAATTCGTCACTTTCAGTTACGCTGCGCACTTTGTCGAGGTGCGTGTTGAACCGACCACGCGACGTGTGCGAGTACCGCGCGTCGTCAGCGTAGTCGACTGCGGACGGGTCATAAGCCCGCGAACCGCGGCCAGCCAAGTCAGAGGCGGCGTGGTGTGGGGCATCGGGGCGACGCTGCGCGAAGCCAGCGAGGTCGATCCCCGGTACGGCGGTTTCCTCAACGCCGATCTTTCCGGTTACGTTGTCCCAGTGAACGCGGACATCGGCTCCATCGAGGTGGAGTTCATCGACAAGCCAGACCTCAAGTTCAACAGCGACGGCGTCAAGGGCTTGGGGGAAGTCTGCATGGTCGGCGTCGCGCCGGCGATCAGCAATGCGATCTATCACGCCACCGGGCGCCGCCTGCGCGATCTGCCGATCCGGATCGAACATTTGTTTTGACTGAGGGCTCTGCCGATACCTCTGGCACGCTACATAATAAGTCTAGCCAGAGAAAAGGTTTGTGGTATATTTGTAAAAATTTTTTGATAATTTCTCGTGGAGTCTATGGGCAAACGGGGTCGTGGGGAAGCAAATATTGGCTCATGTTGCGTTCGGCCAGCGGCGATCGGTGCTGACGGGCGGAACGATATCAAACCATTGCTTCGAGCCGCGCCGCGATTGTTGGGCGCCGTTCATGGACTTTCGACTTCCGACGCAGGCCGGCCGCTCGAGCAAGCGGCACCGGCGGGGCTTGGCGTGCACCTCACCGCTTCGCGCTATCTTTGCGTGCCCGCCCTTGCGATCCTCAAGGAGCAGTTTGAAGAATGGCGCGCGCGTTGGGCAGCGGATGTTCCGCCAGGGAGACTTCGGTGAACTGCCCCTCATGCGGAATTGCGAATGTCGGGGCGGCGCGATTTTGCGGAGGCTGTGGCGAAGCCATTGCCGGCCTCGCTTCCCCGGCGTTCCGAGCGATCCCGGTTTCTGGAAGCGAGGCGTCGCCCCTGCCTTCGCTGCAGCGCGCGCGCGACGGCGCGGTGTTGCGGTGGGGCGATGTGGATACGCCCTTACCTCCGGCGGTCATGTCACCGGGAGTTTCAGCCTCCGTCACCGTTGCGGTCTCTCCGGTGCGGCCAGGTCACGCCGTCTCGGTAGATTACCGTGTCAACGGAGGCCCGATCCGACAAGCCATCGGGCTCGCCGCGCCGGCTGTCCACGATGTGAACGCGCGATTATTTCGCGCGCTGCTGCCGGGGCAACCCGACGGAACGGTTGAGTA
This sequence comes from Hyphomicrobiales bacterium, assembly GCA_021323775.1. Classification (GTDB taxonomy): domain Bacteria; phylum Pseudomonadota; class Alphaproteobacteria; order Rhizobiales; family Xanthobacteraceae; genus JAJPKK01. The sequence goes on along the minus strand of JAJPKK010000280.1, from coordinate 11,236 downwards.
CCTGCCGGTGCTACGCTTTGCCGGCCAGCCGATCTCGCCTCGTCTCGCGGAGTCGGCCGAGCGTCTTCGCTATCAGGTGGGCTGCGGCGCTCCGGTCGGGACCGCGAACCAATCGATGACGCCAAGCCCCGAACTGGCGGGCGAACCTCGCTGGGACTGGAGCACCAGGTTTCTCTGGACCGGTACGATCAGCATCCGCAAAGAGATCGTAGGCGATTTGCCGGATGGACTGAGGATCAATTGGCACTTCACGGAGGGGCATTTCGCTGGGCCGGATCACGCAGGAATCGTGCTGCCCGGCGCATGCGACTACTTGCGTATCCGCAAGGATGGCGTTGGCATCGTCAACGTGACGGAGCTTTTGCAGACGCGAAGGGGGGCGCGGCTGTACTGCTCGTACAGCGGAACGTTCGACCTTGGTGCGGACGGCTACGCGCGCGCCCTGCGCGGCGAGTTCGATCCGTTGCCCCCGTTCGTCGTTGCTCCGACCTACGTGACGGCCGACAAAGAGCTCGCGTGGCTCAACCGCGCCCAATGCATTGGGTTTGGCAGGGTGGACATGAAGGCGCTGCGGATCGACTACGACGTCTACGCCATAGAAGTGGGGGGACGCAGACATGCGGAGTAAGTGTCCTTCACTGCTGCGGCAGGAGGGGCAAAGAAAACCGAGGATGACTGATCGATCGAGAACGACATCTTCGTTTTGAGTGAAGCGACCGAGCCGATGAAGAGCTTTCTGCTGTGCGATCGGAAGCGAACTCTCTCGATCCAACCAGGGGGGCGCCGAGATGCCAAACGACCCGCAAGTTCCGTGGACGGACGAGCAGTGGGCTCGCGTCAATCAAGTGATCCAGGAGGAAGCGACCCGCGCCCGCGTGGCGGCGACCTTCCTGCCGTTATACGGGCCGCTGCCGCCGGACACCGATTTCGTGCGGAAGAACGAAATTTCGTATCGAGAACCTCAGAATGTCCTGATGGATGCCCGCAACGAGTTCGCAGCTGCCTATGCCGCCCTCGCGAATGCGATGGCAGCTGGACGGCCCGACGTAGACGCCGCCCTCTCTGCGGAGCAGCGTCTCACCAGCGCCCAATCCATTCTTCTTGGACCCCAGCACATTCGAATCGACGACAAGGACACCATCAAGCTGGCGACGCTGCAGGTGAAAGTGCCCGTGCGGAACGCGCAGATGGCCGACCCCGAGATGACCAGTGTCCTTGCCTTGTTCCGCCGCGCAGCCAACGTGCTCGCTCGCTTGGAAGACGCCGTAGTGTTCAGGGGACTGGGCGAATACCCGACACTTCCTCATCTGAGGCCGAAGGGCGGACTCGTCGGTCTCCCAGCGGTTTGGGATATCCATAAAGGGCAATCCCTCGACGGCCTTTGGGTCCCAAATCCGCGGTCGATTACAATCAGCCCAGATCCACCCAGAAGCGAGCGGCTGGTAAGCGCGGTGTCCGATGCCATCGGTCGCCTGGAACACAGCGGCCACTTCGGTCCGTTCGCATTGGTGCTTGGCGACGATCTGTTCGTGGTCGCACAGACCCCGGACCCTGGCTCGCTCGTGCTGCCGCAGGATCGTATTATTCCATTTCTGGGCGGCGGTTCCCTGCTGCGCTCGTCAACGCTTCCGCAAAACCATGGCGTTATGGTGGCGCTCGGCGGCACTCCGATTGAACTCGTGGTCGCGAAGGATATGTCGCTCGCCTTTTTGCAGGTCACTGACGAGCCGAGATTCCTTTTTAGAGTATACGAGAAGATGGTGCTCCGCGTCAGAGAGCGCGAAGCAATTATCAACCTCTATATGCCGCCGCCCAATTGGGTCGTGCCTCGGGCGTGATCGCCATCTCGATATGGAATCGAAGAACGGGAGTACATGCGAATGTCCCAAAAACGCGAAATATGGATCAAAAGCGAGCCCGTTTCGCTAGTCGCCAAGGTAACCGACGTAACAATTGACGAAATACCGGCCGTCATCAAGAGGGATCAACACGGGATCACGGTGGAAGTGCCGTCCAGCATAAAAGTGCTGCCCGAAGTTCCGTGGTACGTTGGGGTGACTACGGAAGGGGGCGATAAGGTAGTCGAGTTCACGTATGAAGCGGGAAAGGAAAACCAGATAGTGATGCGCCCTTCCGGAAAAGACGACGTCGGCACTATCGTCCACACTATCGATCAAGCTGCCAAGAAGATCAGTAAAGACATCGCCGACACCATCGCCGGCGCTGTGAATGACGCCGCCGAGAAGATCAGTGCAGCGATCAGCAAACGCGAGGGCGCTGGTGGCAAGGGCCCCGCCTCAGCGCTCATCAGGAGGGAGGAGCGGAAGTCACAAGAATCGAAAAGAAATACCAAAATCAAAAAGAAATGAGGAGGCGCCGTAACGAGCCTTCGCATGCTCATCAGACAATACGTCTGCTCAGTGGTGACCCATGCCCCCTAGGATCATCATTCTCGGCGGCGGCGTTGCCGGAATGAGTGCGGCGCACGAGTTGATCGAGCGCGGCTTCGAGACTGTCGTGCTGGAGCGCCGCGACCTCGCGGGAGGAAAGGCGCGCAGCGTTCGCGTGAGCCATGACGGCGACCGTACCAGCGGACACGAGCTCGCCGGCAACGGCGGAGGACCCGTCGGGCACAATGTGCCGGGCGAACACGGTTTCAGGTTCTTCCCAGGGTTCTACAAGCACGTGATCGATACGATGCGCCGTATCCCGTCATTCGACCGGCGCGCGGTGGCGGATCATCTGGTGCCGACGACCCGGATGGGCATCACGCAGTACGGCAAGCCCACGTTTGTCGTGCCGATGGCCTTTCCGGGCGCGCCGAGCGATGCTGGTGTGTTGCTGCGCGACATCCTCGCTGCGTTCGGGCCGATCACCGACCTGACGCCCGAGGAATTGGCGTTCTTCGGCGCACGCATCTGGCAGATCCTGACCTCCTGCTCGGAGCGTCGGCTTTCGGAGTATGAGCGGACGAGCTGGTGGGAGTTCGTCCGTGCTGAGCAGCGCTCCAAGTCGTACCAAAAGTTCCTCGCGGACGGCCTGACGCGCTCGCTGGTGGCTGCCAAAGCGCGCAGGGCCAGCGCGCGCACGATCGGCGACACATTCGTGCAGCTGGTGCTTACGCTGCTGGATCCGACCGGGGGATCGGCCGACCGCGTCCTTGACGGCCCGACGAACCTCGTCTGGATCGATCCGTGGCGCAGCTATCTCGAATCGCGGGGCGTGCAGTACCTCACCGAGGCGGAGGTCGAGGAGATCGCGTGCGAGGGTGGGCGGATCACCGGCGTCGCGGTCCGCCGGCAGGGGAAACGCATCCTGGTGCGCGGCGATCATTATGTGGCGGCGCTTCCGATCGAGCGCATGGCCCCCTTGGTGAACCCGAGCCTCCTCGCTGCCGATCCGGGGCTCGCCAATCTGCGCTCATTGGCCGCGAACGTGGAATGGATGAATGGCGTGCAGTTCTATCTGCGCCGCGATGTGCCGACGGCGCACGGGCACGTGATTCACGTTGACACCGAATGGGCCCTTACGAGCATTTCTCAGCTCCAATTCTGGCGCAACGTTCCGCCCGAGCAGTTCGGTGACAGCGAGGTGCGCGGCGTCATTTCGGTCGATGTCTCCGACTGGACGGCCCCGGGAGCGGACGGCCGGCCCGCCGCGCAATGCACGCGTGAAGACGTGGTGCGCGAGGTTTGGCGACAGCTGAAGAGTTCGATCAATGTTCAGCGGGAGCTCCTGCACGATGAAGACCTGCATTCGTGGTTCCTCGATCCAGACATCGACAACGATCTCGCGCGTCCTGGCTTTCTCGAGAACCTCGAGCCGCTTCTTGTGAACTTGGTGAATACCTGGGCGCTGCGCCCGGAGGCCACCACAGCCATTCCGAACCTGTTTCTGGCATCGGACTACGTGCGCACCTGCACCGACCTCGCGACCATGGAGGGGGCCAACGAGGCGGCACGACGCGCGGTGAATGGGCTGCTTGACGCCGCGGCGTACGAAGGGGCTCGCTGTGAGCTATGGGCGCTGCACGAACCGGAGATTCTCGCGCCATGGCGGCTGCACGATGCCGCGCGCTACAAGGCCGGCCTGCCGTGGGATGATTCGCTGATGCAGGTCGCCGCCCACGCCATCCGGGGGGCCTCGCCCCTCCTCGAACAGGCTCGTCCGTTGCTCGAACAGGCGGCGCCATTCGTCAATCCGGTGGCAGACGCGCTTGACGCGACTGACGGTGTCATCGAAGACCCGAACGCCGTGCGCACTGTCGACGCGACGGCAGGACCCGGCGCAGCCTATGTGCCAACTCCGCCGTTTGCCGCGGGCAACCTCGCCGAGGTAGTGCCAGCTATCGAGGACGCGGCGGGACCGGCGGGTTTTCTGGCGCGCCTCACCTGGTATCGGCACATGCTCGCCGACACGCTGGCGGCGGGCATTCCGACGTGGGAGCCGCAGCGGCACCTGTACGCGCTCGTGAAGGACTTCATCGACAGGTCGGGCAAGGGCTTGCGCCCGGCCTTATGCATCGCAACTGCACGCGCGCTTGGGGGACGCGCGGAGGACGCGTTCCCAGCTGCCGCGGGCCTCGAAATGCTGCACAATGCGTTTCTGGTGCACGACGACATCGAAGATGGCAGCGACTCGCGACGCGGCATTCCCGCCATGCATCACCGCGCCGGGATTCCAATTGCCGTGAACACCGGCGATTCGATGAACGCGCTCGCCATGCGCCTGTTTCGCAAGACCGGCGAACGGCTCGGGCCGGTGACGGCGATGCGCATCTTCGACGAAGTCGATCATATGGTCATCGAGACCCTGGAAGGGCAGGCCATGGAGCTTGGCTGGGTGCGCGACAACGATCTCACGGTCGGGGCTGACGACTACCTTCGGCTCGTGCTCAAGAAGACCGCCTGGTACAGCTTCATTCACCCGATGCGGATCGGCGCGCTCATCGCCAACGGCGATGACAGCAATCTCAGTCGGTTCGATCGCTTCGGTTACCTGCTCGGCCTCGCCTTCCAGATCACCGACGATGTTCTCAACCTTAACGGGAACGTCGCGCGATACGGCAAGGAGATTTGCGGCGATCTCTGGGAGGGCAAACGGACCCTTCTATTGACGCATGCGCTCGGCCACGTCAATGAGCGCGACCGGGCGTGGATCGCCGGCTTCTTGGCACGGCCACGCGAGCGGCGCCTGCCGCGCGAGGTGATGCGGCTCCATAAGATCATTGCGAGCAGCGGCGCCATCAGCTGGGCACAGCGCGCCGCAGCCAGCTTCGCAGAAGCCGCCACGCGCGAGTTCCACAGCTCGGCATTCGCGGGCGTGCCGGCAAGTCCCGACCTTGAATGGCTGCACGGTTGCGTGGACTTTCTCGTTCGGCGGGACCAGTAGCGGCGGCGGAACGCCGCCGGGTATGTATCATCGCGCGGCGAGCGGACGATACCATAGGCGGCCTAGGACATCGGCAGGGAGGAGCCGCAATGCCGACGGTCAGAGAGTGGCTTGCTTCGCTCGGGCTTTCCGAATACGCAGACCGCTTTGCAGAACACAGGATCGACTTCTCGACGCTGCGCGACCTAACGGACCAGGATCTCAAGGAGGAGCTTGAGGTGGTGGCTCTTGGGGATCGCAGGAAAATCCTGCGCGCTATTGCTGAGCTTGCTGGAACCTCCTCCGAGTTGCCCAAACTCATGGCGACTGCGCCGACATCAGTGTCGCGGGAAGAAGCCGAGCGTCGCCAAGTCACCGTGATGTTCTCGGACCTCGTCGGTTCGACGGGACTCTCCGTCCGCATGGATCCGGAGGACCTGCGTCAGGTCATTTCGGCCTATCAAAAATGCGTCGCCGAGACGGTGCACCGCTTTGGCGGCTTTGTCGCACGTTATCTTGGGGACGGCGTCCTCGTGTACTTTGGCTATCCCCAAGCCCATGAGGACGACGCTGAGCGAGCAGTACGGGCCGCGCTTGAGCTCGTTGCGGCGGTAGCCGGGCTCGAGACGCGCCCTTCGCAGCAAATCCGGGTTGGCATTGCAACCGGACTGGTTGTGGTTGGTCACCTGATCCCATCAGGTGAATCGGAGGAGCGTGGCATGGTCGGCGAGACGCCGAACATTGCAGCACGCCTGCAGGCCATCGCCGAGCCGAACACGGTGACCATCGCTGAAAGCACGCGACGACTTCTGAACGATCTTTTCAATCTCGAGGACCTCGGGACAAGGGAACTCAAAGGCCTTGCCGAACCAGTGCGGGCCTGGGCGGTGCTGCGGGCGCGTTCCGTGGCCAGCCGCTTCGAGGCGCTACACCCGACCGCCCTGCCCCCCCTGGTCGGGCGCGAAGAAGAATTCGAATTGCTGCGGCGGCGCTGGTTCAAGGCAGCAGACGGTGAAGGCCAGGTAGTGCTGCTCTCCGGCGAGGCCGGTATCGGGAAATCGCGACTCACGATCGCGTTTATGGGACTTCTTGCTGGCGAGCCACACATACGCTTGCGCTATTTCTGCTCGCCGCAGCACACCAATAGCGCGTTCTATCCGATCATCGGGCAGATGGAACGTGCCGCGGAACTGGCACCCAGCGATACCCTGCAAGCGAAACTCGACAAGCTCGATTTGCTGCTTAAACAGACCTCGACGTCCGTGCAGGACGCCGCGCTGATCGCCGAGATGCTGTCACTGCCGAACGACGGACGCTATCCCGTGCTCGAGCTGACCTCGCAGCAGCGGCGAGAGAGAACACTAGATGCGCTCATCCGGCAAATGGAGGCCTTGGCCTGTTCCCATCCGGTGCTGATGGTTCTTGAGGACTTGCATTGCGCGGACCCCACGAGCCTCGAAGTGTTCGGGCGGACGGTCAGCGAGGTAGCGGGCCATCGCGTATTACTGATCGTGACCTTCCGGCCGGAATTCGAGCCGCCCTGGATCGGACAGCCGCACGTGACGGCCCTAACTATTGGTCGGCTGACTCGGCGTCAAGTCGATGCGATTATCGACCAAGTAATCGGAAGCAAGTCGCTGGCCGCGAGCATCCGTCAGGATATCATTGAGCGCAGTGACGGCATCCCCTTGTTCGTCGAGGAGATCACCAAGGCAGTATTGGAGGCCGGCAGTTCGGGCGCGGTCCAGGAGACTGTAGCGGCGGTTCCGTCTCCGACGCTGGCGGTCCCCGCAACTCTGCACGCGTCCCTCATGGCACGGCTCGACCGGCTCGGCCCTGCCAAGGAGTTGGCGCAGATCGGGGCGGCGATTGGACGCGAGTTCTCCCATGCCCTGCTGGCTGCGGTCGTTTGCAAGCCTGAGAGGGAGCTGAGATCGGGGCTCGAACGTCTCATTCGCGCTGGTTTGCTGTTTCGGCAGGGGACGCCGCCCTACGCGACCTATCTCTTCAAGCATGCCCTGGTCCGCGACGCGGCTTACAGCACGCTATTGCGGGAACCGAGACGTGCGCTTCATGCCAGCATCGCGGAAACCCTGGAAAGTCAGTTTGCGGAGATTGCTGAGAAGCAGCCTGAGCTCTTGGCGCGTCACTACAGCGAAGCCGGGGAGACCGAGAAAGCCTCTAGGCTATGGGGTAAAGCGGGGCTCCGCTCCGCGGAGCGCTCGGCGCTGGCGGAAGCCGCAGAACAGCTCAGGCGCGCTCTCGACCAGATTGCCACATTGCCCACGACGCCCGCGCTGCGGCGCGAAGAGATCAAGCTTCAAGTTGCACTAATAATGCCGCTTCTCCATGTCAGCGGATACGCCGCGCCGGAAACCAGGGCTGCTGTTGCACGGGCACGTCTGCTGATCGAACGAGCCGAAGCGCTCGGAGAGCCACCCGAAGATCCACTGTTATTGTTCTCTGTTCTATACGGCTTCTGGGTCGCGAACTTGGTAGCGTTCAATGGCGACGTGATGTGCGAACTTGCTGCCGAATTCCTGGCCCTCGCAGATAAGCAGCGCGCGACGGGGCCGCTCATGGTCGGGCATCGCCTCCTGGGCTTGTCCTTGCTACACACCGGCGATATCGTAAAAGGACGAGCGCATCTCGATCGCGCGATGACGCTCTACGATGCTGCTGAGCATCGCCCTCTGGCGACGCGTTTTGGTCAGGACGTCGGCGCAGCAATCCTGTGCTGGATGTCCTTGGCTTCCTGGCTGCTTGGCTACCCCAAGGCCGGGCTCGCATACAGCGAGCACGCACTCAAGATCGCGCGCGAAATGAGCCACTCCGCGACGCTAATGTACGTGCTGAATTTCAGCACATGGACCCATATCCACTGTGGGAATTACTCGGCAGCAGATGCGCTCATCGACGAGTTCAACGCTTTTAAAAATCAAACAGGGTCATTGTTCTGGGGGGCATGGGGAGTGATGCAACGAGGTTGCGTATTGGCCCTCAATGGACAGGCCGCAAACGCAGCTCAAACGATCACGTCGGGCGTCACCGCAATGCGGTCAACGCGAACAACGATGTGGATGCCGGTATGGTTGTCATATCTGGCGAGAGCCAGCGCAGAAATCGGTCAATTCGACGATGCCAGGCACTGCATAAGCGAGGCAATGACCGCCATGGAAACAACGAAAGAACGGTGGTACGAAGCAGAGGTCAATCGCATTGCCGGGGAGATCGCATTGCTTTCGCCCGAGTCGGACATGGCGAAAGCAGAATCGTATTTCGAGCGTGCCCTTGCGGTCGCGCGCGAGCAGCAGACAAAGTCCTGGCAGCTGCGCGCCGCGATGAGCATGGCGCGACTCTGGCGCGATCAAGGCCGACGGCAGCAAGGCCGCGACCTCCTCGCTACGGTTTACGGTTGGTTCACCCAAGGTTTCGATACTCTCGACCTGAAACAGGCCAAGGTGTTGCTCGACGAACTCGCGCGTTGAAGTGCTCGCGTTTACAAGGGGAACCGCGGGCAAGAAAATGCAGGATTTGGATCGATTGATTAGATGCGAGGGCGGGGCTGTGGATCGAAGCGCATTCTTGCAGGCCATTCGTGTGCCCGGTGGAGCCCAAGCGCGCGACACATGTCGGCCGGCCCTGCAAGCCCCGCCCTCCGGGCAGAGCAAACCCGTGACGAATCCCAACGCTCTCGTCTCGCGTGCACTCGCAATCCTCAACGAAGACAATGTGACGAGCGACGAAATCCAACCCCTTCGGAGGGCGCGCATTGCGACCGAATTTGGCATAAAGCCAGTCGATCTGACATTGCAACGGCGCGTCCTCAGCGATGGAACGGAGTGCCCGTTGCCAATCCGCTACTTCGACGTCCAATGCCTCGTCGCCACCTTCCTGACCGAGCTGGACTCAGCGGCCGAACTTCTTAGAGGCACCGGCCTGCAAGCGGTTCCTCAGGAGGATGGAAAAGGCGTTGTGGTGCTCTACTTTATCGAGTACCGCAATACAGATATCGGACCTTACAATGAAGTCGGGCTGACCGTCGTGGCCGGGGTGCCGGGCGACCCGATTCCGGCGAACTACGTGGTGAACCTCCCTGTCACCAGCGCTGTGGCCAACCGCGCGGGGCGGGAGATCTGGGGCTATAATAAGTTTGTCGCTGCTATCGATGTGAGAAGCGACGGCAAGAAGTTCTCGACAATCTTACGCGATACCGAGAATGTAGTCGTTGGCGCGCTAGAGGGTAGTCGCGGCGCTTCCACTCCGACGCCGCCGGCCGACATACTCACGTTCACTGTACTTAATGGCAGAGTGACCAAGACTGTTATCCGGGTGCTGACGCCCTTCCACACCAGCAGTGGCGAAAGTTTCGTGTTTAAGGTTGGGCCGTCCACACATCCCATGACGAACAATCTGCGGACGGCGGCACTCGATGGAGCTCGTCCGGTGCTGGTGCAGTACGCCGACCCGCTTCAGGCATTATTATTTCCGGGCCGGGCGATCTGAAACCCCTCAGACATCAAGAAGCTTAGCGCGGCAGCGGCATCGTGCGCCGAACGTGGCGCGGCATTCCTCAAAAGTGCGCCAATTGCAACTGCAGCCGCAATCCCGCAACGTTACTTTTCGCATACCTGATCATTCTCCTTTGACCCTAAATCCGCGAGTTGGCGTTGCTGATTTTTCGCGATCTCCTTGGCCCACAAGCAAGAAAGAGAACGCTTGGAGGCACCGAATTGTAACTGCTCCGCAGCTGACTGGTTTTCAAAGATTCGTCGATTTATCAGCGCTTTCTGCGGGGGTGAATGCTTTCCAACTCACGGATTTAGGTTGACTCGATCGTTGATGTCACCTGAGGTGAACAATTCTCAGAAATCCTGGCGTCCTACACGGCTTCCATATCAGATTGACCTGACGATGTAAGGGAAGGATGTGAAGGATTTCGCGATTGCCGGATTGCGTTCGATGTAGAGGGCAGCCTCCTCAAGCGATCATGACGTATCGCAATAAGTGTTGTGCGACGCGGTGACGGCGATCGCGGCCAGAGGCCGATCTCGATCATGCCGCAAACAGATCAACATCGTTTCCGCAATGCTGGCTCAGTGGCGCACTAACGTCATGCGCTCCAGGGTCGGGCCCATGAAGCAAGTCGTCACCATGATCCGAGCCCATTTCGACGGCATCGTCGCTTGGACCAGGTCGCGCCAGACCAACGGCTTCATCGAAGCCATCAACGGACTGTTCCAGGCCGCCAAACGAAAGGCGCGCGGATATACCCGCTTCCAAACCATGAAAACCGTGCTCTTCCTCATCGCAGGCAAGCTCAACTTTGCCCCCATCAACCCGCACCCCGCTTAACCCACTCAAGATTCAATAGAGCCAGATTAGCAGTGCCATTTCGCTTATACTCGCAGTCGTAGCGCTTTAGCTGTCCTGGCTTGGCCTTGACCGGCTGGCGAACCTCGCCGTTGAGTTGGGCCGGGCTTTCGTCAAAACAGACCACCGGGCGCTTCCGATCGGGTTCTTCGGCATAGAGATCGAGGACATCCTCCATGCGAGCGACAAACTCGCCGTCGACCTGCGGGATGCACCACATGTCCTTGCGCCAGGGCTTGAGTTCGTTTTCTGCCAGGCGGCGGCGCACGGTCTCGCGCGAGATGTCGTCGTGCTCGGTGAGCCTGACCATTTCATCCGCCAGGAGTTCCAGCGTCCAGCGGGCGCGGCCTTCGGGCGGGCTTGAGCAGGCCGTCGCGACCAGCAGAGCCTCCTCTTTGCCGGACAGCTTGCGGTCTGCTCCAGGGCGCGGCTCTTCGCTGAGCGCCGCTTCCAGGCTGCCAAGCACAAAACGGCGCTTGGTCCGGTAGACAGT
>JAJPKK010000222.1 GCA_021323775.1 Hyphomicrobiales bacterium | reverse complement strand
TCTACGCAAAGCTTGAGGAGGCTGCCCTCTACATCGAACGCAATCCGGCAATCGTGAAATCCATCACGTCCTTCCCTTACATCGTCAGGTCAATCTGATATGGAAGCCGTATCAGACCGTCTTCGGCGCGGACTGTGGGACATCCCGCCAGACGTGAACATCATCAAAGGCCATGGTGGGCGCGGCCCGCGCCCGGCACGGCTCGAACATATCAACGCGCAATAATCCGTATGAGGTGCAGTATGAAACGCTCGTCTTGTCGCGCGGGCGCCGGGGTCGCGTCGGCAGCACGGCGGCGCCGTAATGGGCTGCCATCTCGGCATAGGTGCGATTGACCTGCGGCTCATAGAGGCATGCCTTGACGACGGCGACCTTGGCGTTGTCGGGAACGATGAGGCGCGGCACGCCGCCGATCGCTGCAAAGGCCCGCGTGTGCGCGCCGATCCAATCACCAAGCCCCTGCGTCCAGGTCGCCTCCACATAGGTGAAGTTCGACGCGCCCATCACGGCGACGAAGATTTGCGCCTGCCGCACCTCGCCGCTCAGCCGATCGATGATCACCGGCACGGTGTCGCCGGCGTAATCGACGAACAGCTTGTCGCCGCCCACATGGGTCTGGCGCATGGTGACCGAGAGCTTGGCTTCCCAGCCGCGGTAGAGTTCGCAGAAACGCGAGATATGTTCACGATCACATATCTCGCGTTATGTTGCGGCCAGATTTATGTTGCGTGAGCAGCTTTATTTGGCGGGCAGCCTGAACCCCGCGGCATTCTTCACGCAACATAATCCGATGTCTGGGTAGCGAACCTTTGTCCAATGGAGGTTCGCTATGGATCAGACGACTTATTCCGGCCGCTTGGCCGTGCCCCACGGTGATGACGCGCCGTTCGCCGATGAGCGGTACCGGTACCTTCGCCACTGCGCAGAAGGCGGTGCGACCGCAGCTTCTCTCAAGATCAAGCGCAACGAGCTGTTGTGGATTGCCGCACGTCTCGGTCCAGATGCTTCGGAGGGCATCGACATCGAGGCGCTCCAACGGATCGCGACCCAGCGGCAATGCCTTCATGGGGCTGTCACCGCGGCGCGAAGAGTGGTTGACATCGGACGACCTTGGCTTCGATTTCTCGGTTGGTGGCGTGAACCGACTGTCGTGTTCCAGTGCCAGAGCCAACTCGACCAGTATGTGACATGGATGCGCGATGAGCGCGGATTCACGCCATCGACGGTGGAGCAATGGAGCCGGATGATCGGCAGGTTCCTGCGCTGGTGCGACCAGACGAACCGGCAACTCAAGGATCTTATGCCTGAGGACGTCGACGCCTATTTCGTCACCCAGGCGACGGGACGATGGTCCCGCGTTTCGGTAGCCAACACGGCCTCGGCCTTGCGGGGATTTCTGCGCTACGCGGCAAAGTGGGGAATGTGCACGGACCGCGTAGTTGCGTCGATTTGCCGGCCTCGGCTCTATCGACAGGAGTCGCTGCCGTATGCCCCAGATTGGCTCAACGTGCAGCGCATGTTGGCCGATGCCGAGACCGACAACCCCCGGGACATCCGTGATCGTGCGATCTTGCTGCTGCTTGCGCTCTACGGGATGCGCAGCGGCGAAGTGGCAGCATTGCGCCTCGACCAGATCGACTGGGCCGGTGGGACGCTACGGCTATTCCGTCTGAAGCGCCGGCAGCCGCAGATTTACCCGCTGCTTCCCTCTGCGGCTGAGGCGCTCGCCCGCTACATCGACACGGTGCGGCCGCCGTCATCGTGCCCGGAAGTATTCCTCCGCATGCAAGCGCCCCGTCGGCCGTTGAAGGCAGGGAGCATCTATGATGTCGCTAACCGCAGATTTGTTGCACTTGGAATCGACGCGGCCCACCGCGGTGGCCATGCGTTGCGCCACGCCTGCGCCTCTCGGCTTCTTGCCGAAGGTCTGTCGATAAAGGAGATCGGGGACCATTTGGGACACCGCAGCGCGGCGGCAACCAGCATCTACGCCAAGGTGAACATGGAGGCCCTTCGCGACGTCGGAGCGTTCGACCTGGGAGACCTCCAATGATGCTGACCGACGTCGTCGCCGCCTACCTGGCCAAGCAGCGGTCAGTGGGGATGCTTTTCGAGTCCGCCGGGGTTCTGCTCCACGGGTTCTGCCGAGCGATGGGCAATCGAGATATCGGCGAAGTCACCCCCGAGGCGGTAGCCGAGTTCCTCCAAGGCAAGGGATCGCTCAGCGCCACCTGGATGCTGGGATACAAGATTTTGAGCGGCCTTTACAGATTCGCCGTCAGCCGCGGGTACACGGCGTTCTCCCCCTTGCCGACAACATTACCGAAGCTGCCGCCGCAACAAACGCCCTATGTTTATTCCACGGAAGAACTGCGCCGCCTGCTGGACGCGACCTCGATCCTGGAGGTTGGGCATCGCCCTCAGGTACCAGCTATGTACCGCACGCTCCTCTTGCTGCTGTACGGAAGCGGCATGCGCATCGGCGAGGCCCTTCGCTTGGTCTTGCAAGACGTGGATCTGACCGGGCAGGTCATCACCGTCCGCAATACGAAGTTCTTCAAAACGCGCCTCGTGCCGATCGGACTAAAGCTCACGCAGGAACTGGTCGGGCACATCGAGCGCCGTCTCCGCCTCCCTCTGCCGCACGGCGACAAGTCACCTTTCTTCACCACCCGCGATGGTCGGCCGTGGCACTATACGCGGGTCATCTCTTGGTTCCAGGATGTCCGCCGAGCCGCCGGAATCAGTTGCCCTGTCGGCGAGCATCGACCTCCACGGCTACACGATATTCGCCACACAGCCGCAGTGCACCGGGTGATCGCATGGTATCGCTCCGGTCAAGACGTGCAGCGATTGCTTCCGCAACTCGCAACCTACCTTGGCCACATCGATATTCGTTCAACCCAGCGCTATTTGCAGATGACGCCGGATCTCCTCCAGGCGGCCAGCGAGCGCTTTGCACAGTACGCGATGGGGGGCGACCATGAAGGATAAGAGCCTCCTTGGCCCTTGGATCCGTCGATTCTTACTGGAGCATCTTGTCGCCGAGCGCAATCTGTCCCGCAACACCCAAGCCAGCTACCGCGACACGCTGACATTGTTGCTGCCGTTTGTAAGCAAGCATGCAGGCTGCGCCATCGATCGCATGACCGTCGAAGAGCTGACGCCGGAAGTCGTCCGCAAATTCCTGGACCACCTGGAGCGTGATCGCCAGTGCAGCGAGGTTACCCGCAACCAACGACTGGCGACCATCCATTCACTGGCGCGCTTCATCGGCACGCGTTCGCCGGTCCACTTGGCCTGGTGTTCCGAGATGCGGGCAGTGCCATTCAAGAAGACGGCCAAGACCGCGATCGGATATCTCGAAAAGGCCGAGATGGATGCGTTGCTAAGCCAACCTGACAGACGCACGAGTCTCGGCGTGCGCGACCATGCCCTGCTGCTTTTCCTATACAACAGCGGAGCTCGTGCCGATGAGGCCGCAAAATTGACGGTCGGCAATCTCCAACTGGGTGCGTCTCCGTCCGTGCGACTTCACGGCAAGGGAAACAAGTTCCGAATCTGCCCATTGTGGCCAACGACGGCAACCTCTTTGACCCGTCTTGTGGCTGACCGGAGTAAGAACGAAGCGGTCTTTCTCGGGCGGACGAACCAGCCTTTGACGCGCTTCGGAATACACCGTCTCGTTACGCGGTATGCCATTATGGCGAGTGAAGCGGCACCGACGTTGGCGACGAAGCGCGTGAGCCCACATACAATTCGGCACACAACGGCCGTTCACCTGCTTCGCGCCGGTGTCGATATCAACACGATCCGGGCTTGGCTGGGCCACG
>JAJPKK010000210.1 GCA_021323775.1 Hyphomicrobiales bacterium | reverse complement strand
GCGCGAGAAACGCTCGCAAATTCACCCGCAACGTAATACAGTTATGCCCATGAAACCGGCATAACTTGCCTCGCCCGCGCAAAATCAACCAATTTCGCGACAGAAACGAGACTAAGCCATCTGGACTTTGTCGGCACTGTAGGCAAAGTTTATGTGAACAAAGCGTGGGAGGATCCGATGAAAACGTCGCGTCTGTCGGCGGTCATTCTTGCGGTCGCATTTGCAGCCATGTTCCAGGCTGGCGCCGCTCGCGCCGAACTCAAGAAGCAATGGATCGACTACATGGACGGCGACAAGCCGCTCTATGGCTATCTCGTCTATGACGACGCCGTGTCGGGCAAGCGCCCGGGGGTATTGCTGGCGCACAGCCGCGCCGGCCTCTCGGAGGAAGCCCTTCGCGATTCCGACATGATCGCCAGGATGGGCTATGTGGTGTTCGCCGCCGACATCTTCGGCAAGGGCGTTTTGCCGAAGACCGTGCCGGAGATGACCGCGCTGACCACCATCTACAACCAGGACCGTCCACTGATGCGCAAGCGCGCCGCCGCAGGGTTCGACGTGCTCAAGGCGAACCCGATGGTAGATGCGAGCAAGCTCGCGGTGATCGGCTATTGCTTCGGCGGCACGGTGGCGGTCGAACTGGCGGAGACTGGCGTTCCGATCGTCGGCATGATCTCGGTACACGGCTCGTTCCGGAACTTCACGCCTGAAGCCGCGAAGAATATCAAGGGCCGGGTGCTGATCCTGCACGGGGCCGAAGATCCGGTGGCGCCGCTCACCGAGGTCAACGCCCTGATCGACCAGCTCCGGGCCGCCAAGGTCAGCTTCGAGCTGCAGCTCTTCAGCGGCACCCAGCACGCCTTCACGAATCCGCAAAACGCCGCCGAAGAGCGGGCCGACCGCGAATACAAGGTCGCCACGACCCGGTTCCTGAGGGAGGTGTTCGGGATAGAGACGGCGTCCAAGTAGCTTGCCTACTGCCCCATTCCGAACACCCCAAGATCGATCGCCTCGCCCATGGCGAGATAGCCGGCGCGGTTCGGATGCAGCTTGTCGCCGCGCCCGCCGGTCGTGCTTTCCGGGATGAACTCAGGCTTCATCTCGCCGGTCGAGGGATCGAGCGTTGCGGCATCAAAGTCCGCGACCGCATCAAACACGCCGGACGACTTGATGAAGGCGTTCAGCGCCCGGCGCTTTTCGTCCTGCTCCTTTGAGCCATGGGCTGCGTTGGTCGCGTTGAGGGCGCTCGTCAGCGTCGCTCCGATCACCCGCACGCCTGGAATGCGCGTCCGCAGCCGCGCGGCGACGTCGCGCATGCGCGCCGCTACCGTGTCCACCGCCGCATTGCCGTTCTTGGAAAAGTCGTTGATGCCTTCGAGCCAGATCACTGCGGCCACACCCGAGAGCGACAGCACGTCGCGCTCGAGCCGCGCCCCTGCGGACGGACCGCCGGGAAAAGGCTTTGCGGCCGAATACTCGGGCGGGCCGACGACCTGGTTGCCGCCGATGCCGGCATTGACGACCGCAACCCTGTTGCCAAAGGCCCGGTGCAGCCGGCGCGCCAGTACGTCGGGCCAGCGATCGTCGCCATTCATGGTGCTCGCCGTGCCGTCGGTGATGGAGTCGCCGAAGGCGACGACCAATCGGGTCGCGGCCGGCATCATCATGTCAACCGCATCGAGAAAGAACCACGATGCGGTCGCGTAGGGGAATGCCGCTTCGTCCTCCAGGGCGCCTCTGTCGCCGGCGTCGGGCGCGGTCAGAAACGAGGTGGTCAGCGCCTTGGCATGCCACGTCATGGGGCCGCTCTCGCCCACAACGTGGAAGCTGACCGCAAGCCTGCGTCCGGCGAGTTCGGATGCTTCCGGGTCCCGTACGAAGGCGAGATCGACCGGATCGCTCCACGCCTCAGCGCCCGGCGCGATGGTGATCTCTCCCTTGCCGCTGAACGCCACGGGCCGGTTCGAGCCTCTGACCAGCGCTGGCCCGCCGAGAGCGAGCCCCACGTAAACGCCGTCGAGGCTCAGCGCCCTCGTCCCAAATGCGTTGGAGAAGCGCAGGCGGGCCTGCCGGCCCCACACATCCGGCCGCACCATCATGCGAAAGGTCTGGTTGCGGGCGCCCTTCTCCGGGACCGGAAATGCAAAGCGCTGGTCAGGCTGCGCCGAGGCATTGCCCACCGGGTAAGGACCCTGCGCCGACGCGGCCCAGCTCGTCACCCACTTGGTTGCACCGGCCGCCGTTCCCGCATGAGCGGGAGGCGGCATGAAGATGATGACAGCGGCTGCAACGGCGAGGCGAAGGGACTTCATGGTTGTGTTTCCGATGGAGAGGAAAGCCTATCAACCATTGCGGTCGGTGCAAGGCCGCGCGCGGGCCCGCGACGGGCCGGCCGCTCTGGGGGCGACCCTTGTGAGCGACCCTTGTGGCCGCTTCAGATCAAGCCAATTGTCGGCAACATCGATGGCGCAGCCATCAGCGCCGAGCCGATGCCGCGCCGCCGGAAGTCGTCATGCACCGACATGCCGATGTCGCCAACCTGGCGGCGGCGTCCTTATATTGGAAGATGTCGGCTGAACCGACGATACGGCCTCCGAGCACCGCGACGATGCCGGTTCGCTCCTCCGGCGGGTTTTCCATCATTTTCCGCAACAGCTTTGCGGTAAATGGCTTCTGTCTCGACGCGGGCAGGATCTTTGTGGTCGCCGCCTCGTGCGGCGCGCTTACGCCTTGCCGTTGCAGGGGAGGCTGCTCGCTCTCATCAAGCGATCATTGCGATCCTGAACCTTTGAGTTTAGCGCGTTTGAACCCAGCCGCCCACTGGCGCTACCACATAACGACACTACATAACCGATCGAGCAAAGCGTCATTCCTGGAAGAGCGCCGGAAGGTTGCGTGATGAATAATTCAGCGATTTTTGCCGCCGACCGAAACACGCACATCAAAATCTTGGGCGTGGCGCTGGTCGCGTCAATTGCGGTAGTTTTAGTAGGCATGACGGCCCGCAGCACGACAGTTGCCGACCCTGCCGCGGGGATTCACGCCGCCGGTCCACCCGTGAAAGCCGGCAAGCCGATTGCCGTCAGCCATATCGAAACGACGACGATCCGCTGAGCGGCCGGCTTTCAGCTCCAAACGCATAAGGCTGCGAACAGCGGCCACCGCAAGGTCGACCTCCATCGCATGTGCGGCGTGCGGCGCCTGTCGCCTGGGCATGCGTAACTGTCTGCCTGCGCATGGCGATTCCGCAATAGCGCGGTTGAAGGCGGCGCCAGCCCGCTCACGTCTTTGGGGTGCTCGCCGGACTCCTCCAACGCGCATCATGTTTGCGCATGCAATTTTGGAGGCGGAGCTGCGAAGCGCGCCGATCGCCGAATTCTGCGCAAGAAGGTCGCCTCACTGATTGAGTCTCGCGATCAGATTATCGCTGCGTTCGACATCTTGTTCACCGGGTATCCCGAGGCCTGTCTGTTCGCGGCGAGCGCCTTTGTTGCTCCCTCAACTCACAAATTTAGGTTCATATGACAATCTCGACTCCTGTCATTGTGACCATCAACTCAAGGCTTGCTGCTTTTGTCATAAAAGGAAGCTCTACTCCCTCCCGCCTTCGGCGATCAGCCGCGCCGTTGCGGCTTCGATCTCATCTTGCAGCCTGGCGAAGAACAGATTCCGGTCAGCGCCCGGTGGAATCGGGTCGAGGATCTCCACTCGAATTGTGCCGGGAAAGCGCAGGAAGCGGCGGCGCGGCCAGAACAGGCCGGAGTTAAGCGCAATCGGCACACAGGGGACGCCGGCTTCGGCATAGAGGTGGGCGACCCCGAATTTGTATTTCGGTTCGGCCCCGGCGGGGCGGCGCGTGCCTTCGGGAAAAATGATGATCTGGCGTCCTTCAGCAAGCGCGCGGCGGGCGCCGCCCGTGATGTCGGACAACGCGGCCTTGCCGGCGCCGCGGTCGACCGGGATCATGCCGCCGTGCCGGGCGTACCAGCCGAACAACGGTATCCACAAGAGCTCGCGCTTGATGATGTAGGTGGGGTCGGGAAATAGCGTGAGCAGTGCGAATGTCTCCCATGTGGACTGATGCTTGGCGGCGATGAGGATGCCGCCAGGGGGGATTTTTTCCAAGCCGCGCCATTCCACGTCGATGCGGCAGATCGAACGCAGCATCCACAGCGACGTGCGCGCCCATAGCCTGGCCATTCCAAGAATCGCGCGGCGCGGCATCAGTAGGGTCGGAATCGCCGCGATCAGGAGGATCGCAAGGTTAAAATAAAAAAGAACGTTGAACAGGAGCGAGCGAATCGTAATCACATCGACGTCTCGTCAAATCCTGGCCCGGCTGCGGGGCGCAGTTTCGGTCGCGGCGGAGGCGGGTTCGAGGCCGATCCGCGCCGCCGCAACGATAAATTTCAGATATTCAAAGACGAGGACTTTCGCAGTGCCTGCGTTCGACCACCACGGCTCTGCTCTGCTCTGCGGGCTGACGACCGGGAATGGAATCAGAGTCACGTCGGGAAGCCGGTGAGCGATCTCCATCAGGGCACGCGGCATGTGGTAGCCGGACGTCACCACGACGAGCGACCGGAACCCGCGCTCGCGCGCCCATCGTCCTGTCTCCGCCGCATTGCCGACGGTGTTGACGGCGCTGTAGTCGAGGTCGATGCAGCAGCCGAACCATCGTGCGGACCCGGGTGCAAGGCGAATGAGTTCGGCCGTATTTGTGGTCGGGGCGACCCCGGTGATGAGGAGACGCTGGCCGCGTCCGGAAGCCAGCAGTTCCACCGCATCGCTGATTCGCGAGGCGCCTCCCGTCAGCGCCACGATCCCGTCTGCGGCGGCGCGGTCAAGCGGCGGCGCTTCATTGGCGACATGCAACGCAAACCAGAGAAACCCTCCCGCCAGCATCGTAAGCGCGGCGAGCGGCGCGGCGCAAAGGTACGTCGCCACGCGGCGGCGCAGCCCCAGCTCGTTTCGCTCGCAGCCGCCGCGCTGCGCCGCCTCAATCGGCTGGTCTTCGACCCTCATGATCTATTCCGAACATTGCCAGTTTCGGCGTCAGCGGGGCAGCCCGAAGTTACTCGATGTTTCTCAACGTATGGATAACGACTTGCCGAGAAGTGAGCGCCGTCACGGCGGCGATCAATCCCACTTCGGCGGCGACCACGGCGTAGCCTGTGAAACCCATGGAGAAGTGGCCCAGCACCGCGGCAGCTTCCGCCTCCGCGGCGCCCATAAACAGGCCGCTGACGCGTTCTGCGAGGATCAGGAACAGCAAGGCCGCGATGCCTCCGAGGGCGCCCCCTTTGAGGCCCAGCCACAGGAAATGGCGCTGGAACTGGGTCGCGATATAGGCCTCCTTGGCGCCGACGAAATGCAGCACCTCTACGATCGGCCGGTTGCTCGCCATTGCGCCGCGGGTCGCAAAGGTCACCGACAGCACCGTGGCGGCCAGCACAAGGCCGAAAACTCCCATGCCTCCTGCGATGGCGGCCTTCGCCACTCCGCGCATGCGATTGATCCCGCTGCGATGGTCGTCAAGGCTCGCGCCGGCGACGTCGCGGGCGAGCGATTGACGCAGGGCCGCAGTGTCGACAACGGCTCCCCGCGCGATCCTCACGGCAATCATCCGCGGCACCGGCAGGTCATCAAGCGAAAGCCCGGACCCCAGCCATGGTTCCAGCAGGCGGTCCGATTCCTCCCGGCTGTAGGCGCGCGCTTCGACCACACCCGGCGCTGCCAGCGCAAGCTGCTGCGCCCTGCTGATCTCCGCCTCGATGTCGTGGCCAGGGGTTGGGCGGATCTGAATGGTCATTTCGCGCGCCACCTCGGCCTGCCACTCATTCGCCGACCCGATCACCATCGCAACTCCGCCGCTCGTCACAGCGGCCAGGAACGTCATGATGGCCACGACGGCGGCGAGCGCATTGGCGGCGATCGAATCCCGCGGGACGATGTGGACGTCGCCGCGCGTCTCACGGCCGGGCCGCAGTGGTCTGCGGCGCATCCGCGCCACCCCCTTGCGCAGCGCGGCGGCGAGCCCTCTAGTCATAGACGTGGATGTAGCCGTCATGGAGCACGAGACGACGCGCGTCGTACTGGTCCATGAGGGCGATATCGTGGGTGGCGATGACGACGGAGGTGCCGGATTTGTTCAGCTCGATGAATAACCGCAGAAGGCGTTGGGCCAACTGCGGATCCACATTGCCGGTCGGCTCGTCCGCCAGCAGGAGTTGCGGCCGCGCGATCACGGCGCGAGCGATGGCGGCGCGCTGCTTCTCGCCGCCGGAAAGCACCGGCGGCAGCGACCAGATGTGTTCCCCGAGCCCGACCCAGTTCAATAGCTCGGCTACCTCTTCATAGTAGCTCTCTTCGTCGCGGCCGAGGACACGGAGCGGCAACGCCACATTGTCAAACGTGGTGAGATGGTCGAGCAGCCGGAAGTCCTGGAACACCACGCCGATTCGCCGGCGCAGCACCGCAAGCGAGTCGGCGCTCAAAGTCGCGGTGTCATGATCGAATAACGTGATCAACCCCCTGGTCGGCTTGAGCGTCAGGAACAGAAGGCGCAGCAGCGTACTCTTGCCGGCGCCCGAGGGGCCGCTGAGAAACTGGAAAGAGCGAGGCGCAATGTCGAAGGTGAGGTCGCGCAGGATTTCGGGGCCGAGCCCGTAGCGCAATCCGACATTCTCGAAATGAATCACGCCGTTCTCCGAATCGCCTGCCGCAGTAAAATCATAGCGCGCCGTACCGGCTGAAACATGCGGATCATCGCCGCGTCAAGCAGGCATGGCAAGCAAGGGCGTGGCGAGCAGCCAAGGGCCTCCTCCCTGCCCCTTCCTGCAAGGGGCGAAGATAAAGAGGTGAATCATCTGCACAGTGGTCATCTGCACAGTGGTCATCTGCACAGTGGTCATCTGCACAGTGAGCCGCCCTCGCGCCGCTAAAAGCGCATAAACCCCCATAGTTGGCGCAAGTAGCCGAGTGCAGCGGCGCGGTCAAGCGTCAGCGCCGCCCCACCCACCCGTACAGGCGGCGGAGATTGACGATTGTTTCCCTCGCTGGCGGATGGACATCGGCGCCAGATACCGAGCTGCGCTGTTTTCGAATCACCCATCCGCCGTCGGCGGGCTTGTCCAGGCGATCCTGATCGGCAGCGCGGTGACCGGTACAAGCCCGGCCACGAGCCGCAAGAGGCCGCAAGAGATGGACAGACGGCTCAAGAGCGTTGCCCACGACGCATGAGCGGTATCGTCTTCCTTCAGGCGGAGTAACAGCGCGAGGGCTCATTCCTCCAAAGCATAAGGCCGCGGCAGCGGCGCCGGCGCCAGCGACGGCCGCGGGCGGCCGAAATCCGGGGCTGCGGAGTCCTGCCCGATGGCCACGATGCCGCGCCTGATCGCCCGCGTGCGGGTAAACAACTCAAAGAGCGTGTCGCCGTCAGCCGCCTCGATCGCATGCGCAAGCTTTGCCAGATCGCGGTTGAAGCGGCCAAGCATTTCCAGGACGCCTGTCTTGTTGGCGAGAAACACGTCGCGCCACATGGTAGGGTCGGACGCCGCGATGCGGGTGAAGTCGCGAAAGCCGCCCGCGGAATATTGCAGCACCTCGGAGCGCGTGACCGCGGACAGATCGTCGGCGGTGCCGACGATTGTATATGCGATGAGATGGGGCACGTGGCTCGTGATGGCGAGCACGAGGTCGTGATGGTCGGCCGACATCGTGGCGACCTTCGCGCCGAGCCCGCTCCAAAACGCCGACAGGCGTTCGACCGCGATCGCATCGGCGCTGTCGGGCGGCGTGATGATGCACCAGCGGCCCACGAAGAGTTCCGCAAATCCCGCATCCGGCCCGGAATACTCGGTTCCGGCAACCGGATGCGCCGGGATGAAATGCACGTTGGCCGGCAAATGGGGCGCCATGTCCCGCACCACCTGGACCTTCACCGAACCGACATCGGAAACGATCGCTCCAGGCGCCAGATGCTCGCCGATCTCCTGGGCGGCGGCGCCGCACTGGCCGACCGGAATGCAGACAATGACAAGGTCGGCCCCCTCGACCGCCGCCGCGTTGGTATCGACGACCTGGTCCGCGAGGCCGAGTTCCATGACGCGCCGGCGGGTCTTCGCCGAACGAGCCGTCGCCACGATGCTGCCGACGAGTTTCTGCGCCCGCGCAGCGCGCGCAATCGAAGAGCCGATCAGGCCGACGCCGATCAGCGCGAGGCGGGCGAACAGAGGGGCCGCTGACAACGGCGTTGTCATCGCGCCGCCGACCCCGCCATGAACTCCGCGAGCGTCGCGACCGCGAGCCGGTTCGCCTCCTCGCTGCCGACGGTCATACGCAGCGCGTGAGGCAAGCCATAGGCGCCGACCTGGCGCAGGATGACGCCCCGTTCGGTCAGCACCTTGTCGGCCTCTGCGGCAGTCTGGCCCTCGGTCTGCGGGAAATGGATGAGGATAAAATTGGCTGCGCTCGGCGTGACCTCGAGCCCGAGTTTGCCGATTTCCGTCGTCAGCCAGGCTCGCCATTTCTCGTTATGGGCGACCGAGCGCTCGACATGTGCGTTATCCGCAATCGCCGCAATGCCGGCGGCGCTCGCCGGCGCGTTTACGTTGAAGGGACCGCGAACGCGGTTGATCGCATCGACCACATGGGCCGGACCGTACATCCAGCCGAGCCGCAGCGCCGCAAGACCGTGCACCTTCGAGAAGGTGCGGCACATCACGACATTTTCTGAGGCGTTCACCAATTCGATGCCGGGTTCGTAGTCGTTGCGCCGGACGTATTCCGCATAGGCGGCGTCGAGCACCAGGAGGACCCGCGGCGGCAGGCAGCGATGCAGGCGCTTGATCTCGTCAGACGGCAGACAGGTTCCGGTCGGATTGTTGGGATTGGCCAGAAACACGATCCTGGTGCGGGGCGTCACGGCGGCGAGGATCGCGTCCACATCCGCCGTGTAGTTGGTCTCGGCCGCGGCCACGGGCTTGGCCCCGGTCGCGAGCGTCGCGATCGGGTAGACGAGAAAGCCGTGGGTGGTGTGGATGGCCTCGTCGCCGTCCGCGAGATAAGCGCGCGCGAGCAGGTTGAGAAGATCGTCGGAGCCGGCCCCGCAAACGATGCGGTCAGGATCGAGCCCACATGCACGCCCGATGGCCTCGCGCAGGTCGGCGGCGCTGCCGTCGGGATAGTCCTGAAGATGCTCCGCAACGCCGCGGTAGGCTTCGATCGCGCGCGGGCTCGGGCCGAGCGGCGTCTCGTTCGACGACAGCTTGTAGACCTTGGCGACGCCGGGAGCGGTGCTCCGGCCCGGCACATAGGCATGGATCGCCGCTACTCCCGGTCGGGGCGTGGGACGCTCGAGGTTCGGCATCAACATGTTTGGGCTCTGTCTGAGGCTTTCGGTTCCGGGGCGACATTCATTGGCCGACCGGCGTCAGACGGCCGTCGGCGGAGACCATATAGCGCCTCGCGTGGCTGCCGACGAGAGCGCGGCTGCGCAACGAGACACCAGCGTTAACGAGCGCACTCAGGATTCCGTCGAGCGACCGGCCCTCCGGAACCGGCAGGAGCAGCGCCGCGCCGTCGAATTCGCCTTCCGGCACCACGATGGCCTCAGTGAGGCTCGCCAGCGCCTGGGCGGGCCTTCGCCCCCAGCCCGCCACCCGAATGCTCCACATCTCCACGTCACTGACGATGGCGTCCGGGTGGGGCCGGGCAATCGCGAACACGGGCAGACCGGCCGGATGGTCCGCCCGCTCGACAAACGGCAGCCGGGCGATGATTTTCGGCGCCGATTGCGCTTCGAGCGGCGCCCACCAGACGCCACCCCCGATGGTCGGCAGCACCGGCACCAGGCCGAGGTCGCCCGGCGCGGCCGCGATGGAGGCGAGCACGCCCTTTGGGCCCATATGGCCCACAAGCGGCACCGTAAATCCGAAATGGAACCGCTCGCAGTCGCGCATCGCCGATTCCCCGGCGGAGAAATCCGCATGCACCCGGAACGGCGCCTGCACGAAGGTGAAGGTCGCGATGATCACCCGCCAGATGCTTTCAGCGGTGTCGAGCGGCAGGATCCCGCTATGCCGCTCGACCAGGCGACGCATCATGTCAGCCTCGCGCGCCGGCCGGAATGCGGACCCTGATTCGGCTGTGCGCTTCGCCTTGATAAGCCGGCCGATGATCTCGCCGCGCTCCATGAGGAGGCGGTGCATGGCCTCGTCGATCCGGTCAATTTCGCGGCGCAGCTCGGCGAGCGGCGGCGGGGTGTCGGTCCTGGTCATTTGTTGAGTCTTTATGGGCAATTGGCGGGGGTCTAACGGCGGGCGCAGTGATAGGGCGGGGGCATCGCAAAAGCAAAGAAAACGTTGACGCTGGCCTATACTGGTTCCTTAAGGCGAGACGATGCCGCTGATCCTGGACGATAAGCAGCCTGTAATCCTCGTCCCAGATAACCGTCCGATCACGGGTGCTCGCGACCGACTGTGGTCTGAACGACAAATCAGGATATTGGCATCTTGTCTTGAGGATGATCGAAGACACGGACCCCTTGGATGAGGTCCTCAAGATACACAGCGGTCGGCGGGCTGTTGTAGGCGAGGAAGACACGGACCCCTTGGATGAGGTCCTCAAGATACGCGTCGGGGGCGGCGCACACGAACAACAAAGAAAATATTGACAGCCCGCTCTGGACCGCCACATTTGGCGGTTTATTCACGCAGCGAACGAGATCATAGTCTTCGCTGCGGGTCCCGTAGCGAGATCAGCGCCATTTGGGAGGACCAGGAAAGCCATATGGCCGAATTGAAAGCCGTTGCCGGCCGCATCGCAGTGGGCCGGGAGCGGGAGGCGGATCAGCCGCGCTCCCTCCTGGCAGTGTTTGGGCGCGACCAGCCGCTCCGGCTCGATGCCGGGGTCGAGCTTAGCCCCTTCCAGGTCGCCTACCAGGCCTACGGTACGCTCAATGCCCAACGCAGCAATGCGGTGCTGATCTGCCACGCGCTGACCGGCGACCAGCATGTCTGTAATCGCCACCCCGTCACCGGCAAGCCTGGCTGGTGGGAGACCATGGTGGGGCCCGGCAAGCCCATCGATACCAACCGTTACTACGTCGTCTGCCCCAACGTGCTCGGCGCCTGCATGGGGACGACAGGCCCGGCGTCGACCGATCCGCGCACCGGGATGCCGTGGGGTCTCGATTTTCCGGTCATCACCATCAGGGACATGGTGCGCGCCCAGGCGATGCTGCTCGATCGCCTCGGCATCGACACGCTGTTCGCGGTGGCCGGCGGTTCGATGGGCGGCATGCAGGTGCTGCAATGGGCGGCAAGCTTTCCGCAACGCGTCTTCGCCGCGCTGCCGATCGCGTGCGCGACCCGACATTCCGCCCAGAACATTGCCTTCCATGAAGTGGGCCGGCAGGCCGTGATGGCGGACCCTGACTGGCGCGGCGGGCGGTACTTCGCCGAAGGCGTCCGGCCGCACCGCGGCCTCGCGGTGGCGCGCATGGGGGCGCATATCACCTACCTGTCCGACGCGGCGCTGCACCGCAAGTTCGGGCGCAAATTCCAGGATCGCGACAATCCGACCTTCTCGTTCGACGCCGACTTCGAGGTTGAGAGTTATCTCCGCCATCAGGGATCGTCGTTCGTGGAGCGGTTTGACGCCAACAGCTATCTCTACCTCACCCGCGCGATGGACTATTTCGACCTGGCGGCCGACTATGGCGGCATGCTTGCCAACGCCTTCAAGGCGACCAAAACGCGGTTCTGCGTGATCTCCTTTACCAGCGACTGGCTGTTTCCGACGTCGGAGTCGCGGGCGATCGTGCACGCCCTCAACGCTGCGGGAGCGCGCGTCTCCTTCGCCGAGATTGCGACCGACAAGGGGCATGACGCCTTCCTGCTTGATGAGCCGGAACTGTTCCAGATCGTCGCCGGCTTTCTTGATTCCGCCGCCACGGCGCGCGGCATTGCGAAAGTCTAGGCATGCTGTCGCGAACGGAGCGCGATCGCACCATGGCGGTGGCCGCACGGGGGCCCGGCAATGCCCGCGTCGACCATCTCCTGGTGGCCGAAATGATCGAGCCGCATTCGCGCGTGCTTGATGTCGGCTGCGGCGACGGCGAGCTCTTGAAGCTGCTGGAGAGCCGCGGCGTCGATGGGCGCGGCATCGAGTTATCGCGCGAAGGCGTCAACGAGTGCGTCGCCAAGGGCCTCGCGGTGATTCAGGGCGACGCCGACGCTGACCTGGCCGATTACCCGGACGACGCCTTCGACTACGTGGTGCTGTCGCAGACCTTGCAGGCTACCCGCCATCCCCGCGTCGTCCTGGAGCACATGCTGCGGATCGGCCGCCGCGCAGTTGTATCATTCCCGAATTTCGGCCATTGGCGCATCCGGCTCCTGCTCCTGTTCGGCGGACGCATGCCGCGCACGGACAATTTGCCGGACACGTGGTACGACACGCCCAACATCCACTTCTGCACCATCAAGGATTTTCGCGATCTGTGCACCACGGTCGGAGTGAAGATGGAACGCGCGCTCGCGCTCAACGCGTGGGGGCGCCCGCTCCGGCTGCATGCCCCATGGTGGTTCTGGAATTTATTTGGCGAGCAGGCCGTGTTTCTGCTGAGCCGGAGGGAAGGTTGAGGCGATGGCGCGACTGCGGCCGCACCACGTCGCTGCTTCAGCGCGCCTTGTCGGGAAGGACGAAGACTTGGCCAGGATAAATCCGATCCGGATTTCGGATCTGGCTATGGTTCGCTTCGTAAATGACTGTGTATCGCGCTCCGTCCCCATAGGCCGCCCGGCTGATCCGCCACAAACTGTCCCCCCGTGACACCACCGCGGTCGCGCCCTTCGTCGGTATCGCAGCCGGCGGCGTCGCGGCGCCAGGCGCACGGACGCTCGGTGCAGGCGCGGCGGCGCGCGAGCCGGTGCTTGGGGCCGACGCCGCGGCCACGTCCTGTGAAGGGTTGAACGGAACCTCGGCGCGCGACCGGATCGCGCCGGACGCTTGCTCCACCTCATCAAGTCTGATCCGATAGCCCCCGTCCGTGCTTTCCGTTGCATGCGGGTGAGAGCTACCGGCGCCCGCGTCGACCGTGAATGCAAATCGTCCATTCGCGGCGGCGGTCGTCGAAGCCACATAGTTGTCGTTGACATAGAGCCTGACCGCTGCGCGGGGCGATGAGCGGCCGCTGACATAGAGCTTGCCGCCGGGGTCGCTCTCGACGGCCTCCACTACAACCGAGCTGCCCGCAGGGTCCGGCGGCGCCGGTTTGGACAGCACCACACTTGGTTTATCCGGCGTCATCAGCGCCACCACCGGCCGCTCTTTGAGGTTCTTCTCGAGTGCGACCACGACGCTCTCCTTGGAGGTCGCGAGCCGGCCGTCAGGCCGCCGGGATCGCAACGTCAATTCAGAGTCGCCAGGAGGAAGAGGAGCGGGCACCATGGCGAACTGACCGGATGCGTCCGCCACCACGCGATCATGGACCTCGCCGTTGCGCAGCAATTCGACGCTTGCGCCGGGCGCAGCTCTGCCGGCGATCACGGCTTCCCCGGATGGTTCGACTCGCGCCACGTCAAATGCGGGCCTGACCTCATCGCCCGTGTCCGCCGAACCCGTCTGGACTGCCGGCGCCGCCTGCCCTGCGGGGCCGGGCACATTTTTAGGTACGGCTTGGACGGTCGCGTTCGAGTTTTGGTCCCGATCTGTAGAAGGCGAGGGCAAGATCGCAGCCGAAAGCTTGGCTGCATCGACCCCGACCGGCCGCTCCCGGAGGACCCTGTCAATCGAGAGCGCCGCCCCCGCCAGGGCGATGAGCGCCAGCGACCACGCGACTGTTCGGGTTGTCGACGTTCGAGCCATGGTCCTTGACCGCAGATTAGCGACCGCGATTTGCGTAGTTAGCGTCTTCGGCGGCAGGCTTTCTGGAAAGCGATGGTGCGCCGATTGGTTCCGGTCAGCAAGCCAATACTCGATGCAAGGTCATCGACCTTGCACAACAACCTGGCACCTTTGTCATTTTCCATGTGACGTTATCGTGACAATTCCGGCCGATGTTGGGCGGCGTGCGGCTGCCGGCCTGCGTCAGATTTAGCAACGTGCCGGGGCCGGACCCGGTGGGCCGGCCCGATGATGAACTTAAGTGAAGTCCGGGACGGGCCTGCCCACGAAATTCACGCTGCTGTTTGATGCGCTGTTTGATGCGCGGGCCGGCCGCGCCGGGTTTCGCGCGTTCAACCCGGGCCGGGCGCGTCATGCCGAGCGCTTGCTTCGCGGCGGCAGGCGGCCCGGCCACGACACGATGCGCTCTTCGTACTCCTCAACGCTGATGTTTTCCTCCGAAATCGCGACGCGCCCGCGCACCGAAACGCCGGCCGCATGCACGGTTTCCGGATCGCCCGAGACCAGCGGATGCCACCAGTAAAGATCGCGGCCGCGGGCCACCAGACGGTAGGCGCAGGTCGGCGGCAGCCACTTGAGATCGGCAACATTGTCAGGCGACAACCTCACGCAATCCTCGACCAGCTCGCCGCGGTGCTGGTAGTCCTTGCATCGGCAGGTGGCGCCGTCGAGCAGCCGGCAGCCCACGTCGGTATAGTAGACTCGCCCGGTATCCTCGTCTTCGAGCTTGTTGAGGCAGCAGCGCCCGCAGCCGTCGCAGAGGCTCTCCCACTCGTCCGGCGTCATCTCCGCGAGGGCCTTGCGGCGCCAAAACGGCAGGTCGTCCATAACGCAACTCCCTGGACCTTCGCTCAACGCCGCGAGAAGGCGCGCGCACCGCGAGTGCTCCGCTCCGCCCTAAGCGAGCAATCCTATCCGCAAAGAACGTCCTGAACGCAGCTTTGCGGCCTTGTACCCCGGAATTGAGCGGAGCGACATCCGGGAGCGGTCTTGCCCGCCGCACCGCCGCACCGGATTTCGCTGACGCTCGATCCGGCCACGGGCTGCCGGTCT
Organism: Hyphomicrobiales bacterium; assembly: GCA_021323775.1. GTDB lineage: Bacteria > Pseudomonadota > Alphaproteobacteria > Rhizobiales > Xanthobacteraceae > JAJPKK01. The sequence continues at coordinate 5,530 of JAJPKK010000210.1, read as the reverse complement.
CAGTCCGAATGCGCGGGAGAGCGTCTGCGGCTCGGCAAGCGATGTCCAGATGCGACGGATCGGCCCATCAAATTCAGTCAAGTTCAGCTCAATTCAGCTAAGCCTGCCGCCTGATCGGCAACAAGGGCATTGTGACGCAGATCAATACACAATAGCTTTACTGCCGCGCATCCGTATTGGCCTCGCGCCAGTCCTGCGTTAGTGGAGAGGTCGCCGACCGGAAAGACCCGCTGCCGCGTGTTGTTATTTGACCGCAAGTCGTCCCGAAACGCCAGCCGGAGCAAACTGTTTATGTAGTTGAATGCCGGCCCGCCATGACGACGTCGCATTAACAGGCCATAGGACCGATCGTGCAGGACCAGATTCCATTCAACGAAAAGCCGGACTGGAGGCAGCGCCTCCGCACCTATTTGCTTGACTTCGATGCCCGCCTCGACTCCGCGCTGTTTCGCAGCGGCCGGATGGCGCGCGAGGCATTCGAGCGGTTCCGCGACTTTATGGATCGCTTCCACGTGGCGGGGTGGCGCCGCTGGCTGCTCGTGGAGCCGCTGTCGGAGCTCGCCACCTTTGGGGCCGGCGGGCTGCTGCTCGCTCTCGTTCTTGCCGTTCCGGCATTCCGCGAGACGGCCGATGAGGACTGGTTGAAAAAATCCGAGCTTGCCGTGGTCTTTCTCGATCGCTACGGCAATGAAATCGGCAGCCGCGGGATCAAGCATTCGAACTCCGTGGCGCTCGCCGATTTTCCTGACCATCTCATCAAGGCGGTGCTCGCCACCGAGGACCGGCGGTTCTACGAGCATTTCGGGATCGACATCTCGGGCACGTTCCGCGCCCTCGTCACCAACGCCCGCGCCGGCGGCGTGGTGCAGGGCGGGTCCTCGATCACCCAGCAACTCGCCAAGAACCTGTTCCTCAACAACGAGCGCACCATCGAGCGCAAGGTGAAGGAAGCCTTCCTCGCCTTGTGGCTCGAGACGCGATTAACCAAGAACGAGATCCTCAAGCTTTATCTCGATCGCGCCTATATGGGCGGCGGCGCGTTCGGGGTGGACGCCGCAGCCCAATTCTATTTCGGCAAATCGGCGCGCGACGTGAATCTTGCCGAGGCCGCCATGCTGGCCGGCCTGTTCAAGGCGCCGACCAAGTTCGCGCCGCATATCAACCTTCCGGCAGCGCGAGCGCGCGCAAATGTAGTGCTCGACAACCTGGTTGACGCGGGCTTCATGACCGAAGGCCAGGTGTTCGGCGCGCGGCGCAATCCGGCGGTCGCGATCGATCGGCGTGATGAGGGCGCCCCGGGCTACTACCTGGACTATGCCTTCGACGAGATGAGGAAGCTCGTCGAGACCCCGCCCTTCCGCAATATCTCGGATCGGGCCTTCGTGGTCCGCACGGCGCTCGATCTCGGGCTGCAGCGGACCGCCGAGGACACGGTAGAGAGCATGATCCGTCAGTTTGGACGCGACTATCATGTCAAACAGGGCGCGGTCGTCGTGGCTGATCTCGATGGCGCGGTGCGCGCCATGGTGGGCGGTCTCGACTACAATGTCAGCCAGTTCAACCGCGCGACCGATGCTTACCGGCAGCCGGGCTCCTCGTTCAAGCCATACGTCTATGCCACCGCGCTGATGAATGGCTTCAAGCCGACCTCGGTCGTGGTGGACAGCCCGGTCTGCATCGGCAATTGGTGTCCGCAGAACTACGGCCGCAGCTACTCAGGGGCAGTGACCCTGACCCAGGCCATCACCCGCTCGATCAATGTGGTGCCGGTGAAGCTGTCGATCATGCTGGGCGGCTCCGCCGGGCCGCGGGCGGGCCGCGCCAAGATCATACAGACGGCGCGCCGCATGGGCATCAAGGCGCCGCTTCCCGACACCCCGTCGCTGCCGATCGGCGCCGACGAGGTGACGTTGCTTGAGCATACGGTCGCCTACGCGACTTTCCCGAACCAGGGCAAGGCGGTGAAGCCGCATGCCATTTTGGAGGTACGCTCAGGGACGGGCGACACCATCTGGCGCTGGGACCGCGACGAGAGCAAGAAACCTACTCAAGCAATTCCGCCGCAGGTCGCCGCCGACATGGCCATGATGATGAACCACGTGGTCGAGGAGGGTACCGCAAAACGAGCCATGCTCGACGGCATCAAGGCGGCAGGCAAAACCGGCACCACCAACTCCTACCGCGACGCCTGGTTCGTCGGCTACACCGGCAACTTTGTGTGCGGCGTGTGGTACGGCAATGACGACTACAGTCCGCTCAATCGCATGACCGGCGGCTCCCTGCCGGCGCAAACCTGGCATGAGATCATGGCCTATGCGCATCAGGGCATCGAGCTCAAGCAGATCGCGGGAGTGCCAAAGAATCCGGCAACGGTGGGACCGATCATCGACCGGGACGGCAAAGGCGACGCTCCGATCCGGCCGGCAATGCTCACCAACAAGGGCGTGCAAACGCTGTTGCGGGTCGAGCAGTTGATGGATGAGGCGGGTCGGCAGTTGAGCGCGGCCGGGGCAGCCGGGGAGTCCGCACCAGCGGCGGCGGGAGACCAATCGCTTAAGCCACGGACCGCGCCAGGCCGTGCCGACGGCTCGGTCGGCTCCATCGCGATCAGATGACAGATGTCTGATATCCGACACCTGAGTCGGTCCTGATACCTGATATGCGGTTGCTGATTGGACTGTTGCTATCCTTCGTCGTCGCCGCGGGCATCGGGCTCGGTTCGACGTGGTACGCGTTGACGCAGAACCTGTCCTTCGGGGCGCTGGAGCTTGGCGCATGGAGGGGCTTTCCGCGCAACGGGACCGTCGCGATCGACCCGTATGCGCGAGCGGTGATCGCGCGAAACGGCGAGTTGCCGGTCGGCTCGGGGGACGGTGTCGCGTTCACCGCCGCGGCTGACGATGACGGGCGTCCGCTTGACGGGCGCTGCGATGTCGTGGTGCGCGGCACGACCCCGCCGGCGCGCTATTTCACTTTGACGCTCTATACCCCCTCCGGAGGACTGGTGGCGAACTCCCTCGGCCGCCACGGTTTCACCAGCCAGGAATTGCTGCGCGATGCCTCCGGAGAATTCGAAATCACGGTCTCGCCGCGGGCGCGGCCCGGCAACTGGCTGCCGACCGGCGGCGTCGACCGCTACATCCTGATGTTTCGCTTCTACGACACGTCGCTCGGCATTGCGACCCGAGCCGGCCGGGAAGCGCCGATGCCGGCGATCCGATTGACGAGGACTTGTCAATGATCAGGTGGCTGCTCTGGATCGTGGCCGGACTCGTGCTGGGCGGCCTGGTGCATCTCGGGAGCATCATGGCGCTGCCGCATGCCGCGAGCCGCGACGCCTATGCGAGGCTGGCTTCGCTCGTTCCCGTCAATGGATTCGCGCTGCTCCCTGCGCCAACCCCTGAAGCCGCGATCCTGCCGTTCATGGATCCGGCCTTTGCGGTCGCAGCGTGTCGATACGACCTTGCCAAAGGCCCACTCAAGCTCACGGTGCCGGTGAGCCAAGCCTATACGTCGGTCACATTCTACACCCGCCACGACGTTGCCTATTACGCCATCAACGACCGCGCCGCCGGAAAGCGCTCGATCGAACTCGACCTGATGACGACCAAGCAGCGCGAGGACTTGCCTGATGACGAGGAAGTCACCGCGGCCGATCGATTGATCGTCGAATCGCCGACCCTCACCGGTCTGATCGTCGCGCGCGCATTTGCGGCCGAGCCAAGCCTGCTGTCCGCCGCCATGGCAACCTTGCGGGCGGCGCAATGCAAGCCGCAGTGAGGAGGCTCACTCCGTCGCCCGCAGCCCGCATTGAGCGCAGGCGAAATCCGGGAGCAGCGCGTCGATGCGGCAACGCGCTCCCCGGTTTCGCTGCGCTCAGCCCGGGATACAACACAAGGCCGGACGACAACCGCTGCTCTGGACCTTCCTTGTCGGTATGCTACGCTGACTTTGCCTGACGCCGGGGAACGCGTGATTTCGCGCAGGTGACTTAAGCTTATAGCGGCTCCCGTCGCGCGGAATCGCTTGTAGGGTTGGGCAAAGGCGCAACCGAAATCGGCTGTTGCCGATTTCGGCAACTATTGACTACCGAAGTCGGGCAAGCCCGACTTCGGTGCGCGTGCCGATCGGCGCGCCGCCTTCGCGGGCGGGTGGGCGCGCGGAGGCTGTCATCGGGCCGGCCGAAGGCCGGACCCGTTGGCTTTGCCCACCCTACGACGTTTCCATATGACCGGAATCCGCTGCAGGGGCGGGCTTTCATACAAAGGAGCGCTGCGATGTCGATCTCAGCTTTCGCAAAAGGCGGGCTTACCGCCGCGGTTGCCGCGTGGATGATTGCGGGCGAATGCCACGCCCAGACGACGGACGTCGCGCCGGTCAACAGCGGCGCCAATCCATATCGGGTCATCCGCGATTGGGCCCAGCTCACTCTCGAGAAAAGGCCGTGGGGCGGTTCGAACGGCGTGGCCATCGATCGCGACGGCAAAACCGTGTGGGCGACCGACCGTTGTTCGCCGGGGACGAGCCCGGGCTGTCTCGGCACCAAAGCAAACCCTGTCCATCATTTCGACGAGCAGGGCAAGGAGATCAGGAGCTTCGGGGGCGGCATGTTCGTGTGGCCGCATGGCATCCACGTCGATCGCGACGGAAATGTGTGGGTGACGGACGCCAGCGTGACGACGCCCGAAACGCTCGCGAAGTTCCCCGGCGAGGAGCCCAAGGGAAGCATCGTGGTGAAGTTCAGCCCTGAAGGCAAGGTGCTGATGACGCTGGGGAAACCGGGTGTGAAAGGAAATCCGCCGGAAGCCCTGACGGAGCCCACCGACGTCGTCACCGACCCGGCCGATGGCGATATTTACGTCGCCGAGAGTCACACGAACGTTGAGGACCCGAATCTCGTCGGGCGCATCTCGGTGTTTGACCGCAACGGCAAGTTCTTGCGCGTCATCGGCAAGACCGGAACGGGCCCGGGCGAGTTCCGCACGCCGCATGCGATTGAGTTCGACTCGCAGGGGCGCCTCATCGTTGCCGACCGCCACAATCACCGCATCCAGATCCTGACGAAGGACGGCAAGTATATCGGCGAATATCGCGAGTTCAGCCGCGCCAGCGGGCTGGCGATCGATGGCAACGACACGATTTATGTGGCTGACTCGGAGTCGACGGCGCGGGTGCATCCCGGCTGGCTCAGGGGCATTCGCATCGGGAGCTTGAAAGACGGCAAGGTCACAATGTTCATCCCTCCGCATAAAACGGATTCTCCAGACGGCGCCATGGGAGAGGGAATAGCGATTGATCCGGCCGGCAATCTGTACACCGCAGAGGCCACTCTGCGGGGCGTGACGAAGTACGTCAGGGAGTGACTTTCGCTGCTTTAAGGCGCGGCCGGGTAGGCGAGGGTGTTGCCACCGTCGCCCCCCACAGTCCCGGACGTGCAGATTTCCCGCATCCGGTTCTTCACCGGAGAGCTTGGTTGCGCGCGGCGTAGTGATGGACGATCCGAGGGTGGGGCAGTGGGCGGCGTTCGAGG
>JAJPKK010000215.1 GCA_021323775.1 Hyphomicrobiales bacterium | reverse complement strand
CTCGTGGCTTCAGAGGAACTGGACAATCGCCGCGCGGCGCTCTCCGATGCGCTTGAGGTGCTCAACGATCGCGAAAGGCGCATCTTCGAGGCGCGCCGGCTTGCCGATGAGCCGGTGACTCTCGAGGACCTTGCGGTGGAGTTCGGCGTGTCGCGCGAGCGGGTGCGCCAGATTGAGGTGCGGGCGTTCGAGAAGGTCCAGAAGGCCGTCAAGAACCGCGTCGCCGCCATGGAGGCGCCGACGGCCCGCACTGCGGCGGCGGTGATGGCCGCACATTAGAGAGCGTTCCGGTCACTTTGCACCTCTACTCGGACTCCAGCGGATTCCGCTCATATGGAAACGTCGCAGGTAGGCAAAGCGAGGCGTGCCCACCCGGCCTCCAAAGGCCGAGCGCTGGTGGGCGCGGCGCTCCTGAGCTTGTCGAAGGGGCGCCTTTGCCCGCGACAAGTGATTCCAGTCGACCGGGAACCGCTGTAGTGGCCAGGTTTGGCCAACCAGCGAGACTCTCCCGCTGAGAGCGTGAAGGAAGACCTGCGTCCCGCGACAATCCCGGGTCAAGTCCGCGGACGGGCATGATGGCGAGGGCGCTCGGCGCACCGCAATGTGACGATGCGCAAATCGCCGCGGGCGCTGCCAGTCTGTTACGCCAATCCCTCAGCCTTCAGGGCTTCCTGCACTTTCGGCCGGGCAGCGACGCGGTCCATATAAGCCGCGATATTCGGCCATTTCGAGGTGTCGATCCCAACCCGCGGCGACCACCTCAGCACCGTGAACATATAGGCGTCGGCGACCGAGAACTTGTCGCCCGTCAGGTACGCCTTTCCGGCAAGTTGTTTGTCGATCCAATCGAAGCGCTTGCCGAGGTTCTCCCTCGAGATGTCCTTGTAGGCGTCGGGCGTGGCCGGCCGGAACAGAGGACTGAAGCTCTTGTGCAGTTCCGAGGTGATGAAGTTGAGCCATTCCTGAATGCGATATCGTTCCATGGTGCCAGCAGCCCCGGCAAGGCCGCTCGCGGCCTTCTGGTCGGCTACGTATTGCACGATCACGGGACCTTCGGTGAGCCTCTCGCCGTTGTCGAGTTCGAGGCAAGGCACCTGCCCCTTCGGGTTTATCGTCCAATAATCCTTGCCGGTCTTGGTCTTCTTTTCCTGATTGTTGACCTGCTCGAGCTCGAAATTCGCGCCAGTCTCTCGCAGCACGATGTGCGGCGACAACGAGCACGCGCCGGGGGAAAAATAGAGCTTCATGTTGAGGTTCTCCCTGAAGGCCGGTTCTGGCGGGGGCGCAACATAGCGCCAGTGACGACGCGAAGGCACCCCAATCTGGTAATCGGACGCCTGCCGGGAATGCAGACGCAAAGCCAGCCTTGACGGGTCGACATCCGGATTTAACCTCACGCCGCCCTTTCCGTCCCGCGGTCGATGTGTTAGGAACCGCGCCATGACGGCATGCGATCAGTTCGCTCACGAGTTTGGGCCGGATCCACGGCGGATTATGAGCCCGGCTTCTGCCTGACCGGGAGGCCGGCAGAAGACCGGGATTTTCGCGCCCTGTCTGTCATCCAATCTCAGGTTGAGCCGTCATGTCCGACCGCGACTATAGCGAAACGTTATTTCTCCCTAAGACCGATTTTCCCATGCGCGCCGGGCTGCCCCAGAAGGAGCCCGAGATCCTCGCGCATTGGCAGCGGATCGGCCTCTACGAGCGCTTGCGCGAGGCCGCCCGCGGCCGCACCAGGTTCGTGCTCCATGACGGGCCGCCTTACGCCAACGGCAGCGTCCATATCGGCACCGCGCTCAATAAGATCCTCAAGGATGTGGTCACGCGCTCCCAGCAGATGCTCGGCTGCGATTCCAACTACGTGCCAGGCTGGGACTGTCACGGCCTGCCGATCGAGTGGAAGGTCGAGGAGGAGCGCTACCGCGCCAAGGGCAAGCAGAAACCGGATCTCTCCGATCCGGCCGCGATGATCGCGTTCCGCCGCGAATGCCGCGCTTACGCGGAGCACTGGCTCAACGTGCAGCGCGACGAGTTCAAGCGCCTGGGCGTCACCGGCGACTGGGACCATCCCTACACCACGATGGATTATGCGGCCGAAGCCCAGATCGCCCGCGAGCTGATGAAGTTCGCCGCCAACGGCACGCTTTATCGCGGCTCCAAGCCGGTGATGTGGTCGGTGGTGGAGAAGACGGCCCTCGCCGAGGCCGAGGTGGAGTATGAGGATTTCACCAGCGACCAGGTGTGGGTGAAGTTTCCGGTGAAGCAGGCACCTCTCGGACCTCAAGGAAGGCGACTAGATTCGAACGCGCCTCTGCCTGTAATGCAGCCGATGCTGCCCGAAGGCGCTTCCGTCTTAATCTGGACCACTACACCCTGGACTTTACCCGGCAATCGAGCGATCAGCTATTCAGACGAGATCCAATACGGTTTGTACGAAGTTACTGACGCGCCTCCCGATAACTGGGCTAAGGTCGGCGACAAATTTATTCTCGCGGACAAGCTTGCTGAGGAAGTGTTCAACCAGGCAAGGGTGACCGGCAACAAGAAGCTGGCCTCGGTGGCACCGGACACGCTCGCGGGAACAACTTGTAGACATCCGCTCGCCCATCTTGGCTACGACTTCAACGTGCCCCTGCTCAACGGTGAGCACGTCACCGACGACGCCGGCACCGGCTTCGTCCACACCGCGCCCGGCCACGGCCGCGAGGACTTTGACATCTGGACGGCGAACGCGCGCGCGCTTGAAGCGCAGGGCATCAATACGACGATCCCCTACACGGTCGACGAGGACGGCTTCTTCACCGACCAGGCGCCCGGCTTCGGCCCGCGCGATACGGGCGGCAAGCCGAAGCGGGTCATCACCGATAAGGGGGAGAAGGGTGACGCGAACGAGGCCGTAATCAAGGCGCTTGTCGACGCCGGCATGCTGATCGCGCGCGGGCGCCTGCGGCACCAATATCCCCATTCCTGGCGGTCCAAGAAGCCGGTGATCTTCCGCAACACGCCGCAGTGGTTCATCGCCATGGACAAGCCCATCGCGGACCAACATGGCGCCGCGAGCGCGGGGGACACGTTGCGCCATCGGGCCCTCACCGCCATCCAGGGCACCCGCTGGGTGCCGCCGCAGGGCGAGAACCGCATCACCGGCATGATCGAGGGCCGGCCCGATTGGGTGATCTCGCGCCAACGGGCGTGGGGCGTGCCGATCACGGTGTTCGTGCGTGAAACGGGCGACGGCAACGTCGAGATTCTGAAGGACGAGCGGGTCAACGCGCGCATCGTCGAAGCCTTCGAGCGCGAGGGGGCCGACGCCTGGTACGCCGCAGGGGCGCGCGAGCGCTTTTTGGGCGAGCTCGCGAACGAGGACTGGCGCAAAGTCGATGACATCCTCGACGTCTGGTTCGACTCAGGCTCGACTCACGCCTTCACTCTGGAAGACCCTGCGCATTTCCCTGGTCTCGCCGGCATCCGCCGCAAGAAGGACGGCGGCCCTGACACCGTCATGTACCTCGAAGGTTCCGACCAGCACCGCGGCTGGTTCCAGTCGTCATTGCTGGAATCCTGCGGCACGCGCGGCCGCGCCCCGTTCGACATCGTCGTGACCCACGGCTTCGTGCTCGATGAGCACGGCCGCAAGATGTCGAAGTCGCTCGGCAACACGGTCGCGCCGCAGGATGTCATCAAATCCTCGGGCGCCGACATCCTGCGCATGTGGGTTTGCGCTTCCGATTATGCGGACGATCTGCGCATCGGGCCGGAGATCCTCAAGACCACCGTCGACACCTACCGCAAGCTGCGCAACACCATCCGCTGGATGCTCGGCAATCTCGCCCATTTCCGCGAGGAGGATCGCATCGCTTATGCGGACATGCCGAGCCTCGAACGGTACATTCTCCATCGCCTGAGCGAGCTCGATGAAAGCGTGCGCAGGCACTATGCGGAATTCGATTTCAAGCGCATCTTCGCGGCGCTCAATGCGTTCATGACCGTCGATCTCTCGGCCTTCTATTTCGACATCCGCAAGGATGCGCTTTATTGCGAGCCGATCTCGTCCGTCACCCGCAAGGCCTGTCTGACCGTGATCGAGGAAGTCTTCCGCGCCACCGTGATCTGGCTCGCCCCGATGCTCTGCTTCACGGCGGAGGAGGCTTATCTGTCGCGTTACGGATATCAGACCCCGGATGTTGGAGGACCGACAACGGATGATGGCGGCCGGGCCTCCGATGTCAGACACCTGACATCCGGCCTGCGCTATCCGATGTCGGTGCACCTCGAAAGGTTTCCGGAGATTCCGGCCGCGTGGCGCGATGAGGCGCTGGCGCGGGTTTGGGGTGATGTCAGGCGCGTGCGCCGTGTTGTCACCGGCGCGCTGGAGATCGAGCGCGCCAACAAGCGAATCGGCTCGAGCCTTGAAGCGGCGCCCGCGATCTACATTTCCGATCCGGCCTTGATGCGCACCATCGCCACAGAACTCGCCGGCGAGCACGGCGAGGTCGGCATGGCCGAGGTCGCCATCACGTCGGGCGCGACCGTCACGCCCGGCGAGGGGCCGGCGGGGGCGTTTCGGCTCGACGATGTGCCCGGGGTCGGGGTCGAATTCCGCCTGGCCGAGGGGCGCAAGTGCGCGCGGTCGTGGAAGATTACGCCCAATGTCGGGTCCGATCCGGAGTATCCGGATGTGACGCCGCGCGACGCGCAGGCGCTGCGAGAATGGGACGCGACTCACGCGGGGGGGGCGCGGTAAATGGCGGCGGCAGCTTTCCGCGGCGGGGCGCCGTGGCGGCTGGGGCTGACGGCCGCGCTCGCGGCGGCCGCAGTCGACCAGGCCGTGAAGCTGTGGCTGCTGCATGGATTTGGCCTGACTGAGCGAGGGCGGGTGCCGGTCACCTCGTTTCTCGACCTGGTGCTGGCCTGGAATACCGGCATCAGCTACGGCCTGTTCCAGGACGCCGGTCCGCTATGGCAATGGGTGCTCCTCGGCCTCAAAACAGTCGCAGTCGTGCTCCTCCTGGCTTGGCTCGCCCGGACCCGCTCGCGATTCGCGGGCATCGCGCTTGGGCTGATCGTCGGCGGTGCGATCGGGAACGCGATCGACCGCGCGGTGCATGGAGCTGTGATGGACTTCGTCCTTTTTCATGTCACGGCTGGCGCCTGGGCGTTCCAGTGGTATGTTTTTAACCTCGCCGATGCGGCCATCGTCGCCGGCGTGATCGGGCTCGTTTACGAATCTTTATTCTTGCAAGACACCCCAAAATTGCCCTGATATAGCATAAGAGACGCGTGCAGGGGCCTTACGGGATAGAAGTCGCCAGGCGACGGCTTCCAGGGGGCGGGTCATGGCTCCAGTAAAAGCGGGTAGCGATGTCACGCTCCCCCTTGCCCCACCCTCCTTGGCGAGCGTGGAGGCAGGGCTGGGCAACCGATTACGGGAAAAAGGGCATGCCTCAAGAAAACCGAAACCGTAAATTCTCCCGTGCCGCGTTATGTGCGGCTTTCGGCGTCGTCCTGGTGATCGCCGGCAGCACCGCCGTCTTTGCGGGCGATGATGAAGACGATGACCTGCCGGACGTGAAGTTCTTCAAGAGCCTGCTTCGCGGATTCGGGCTTCGCAACGGCCAGGAGGCGGGCATTGAAGCCAAGGAGCGGCCACCGCTGGTGGTGCCGCCGAGCCGTGATCTGCCGCCCCCCGTCACCGCAAGCTCGCCGGCCGCGAGCAATCCAGCTTGGCCGGTCGATCCGGATGAACAGCAACGCAAAGCCAGGCGCAAAGCGAGGGCAGAGCGCAAGCCCTACAACATGGACCCTGCGGGCGGAGTGGAGGGCAATCCGCTCAAGCCGAGCGAGCTTGCGGCGGGCAGGATTGACAGACCGAATGTGAAAACGAGCCAGGGAGCCGCCGACGAGCATTCGCCGGAGATGACCCCAAGCGAGCTCGGCTTCACGAGCAGCATGTGGAGCACGATGCTGGGGTTCGGCAAGGCGGTAGGCCTCGCTGACAAGTCCGAGACTGCCACATTTGTGCGCGAGCCGCCCCGCAACACGCTGACCGATCCGCCGCCGGGCTACCGCACGCCCTCTCCGGCCCAACCCTATGGCATCGACGGCAAGACCGAAAACGAGAAGAAGACGGTGAAAGATCGCCAGCTTGAGGGCATCGCAAAATGATCGATGCCCTGATGTCGTCGCGTCACAGTCTCGAAAACAGTGGCCTCCGTCCCGAGGCGTTAAGAAGGGCGCCGCGCTCCCCTATCGTGGCGGCGGCGACGGCATTGGCAGCGCGCTTCGATTTTTTCGCTGCCGCGCGCGTCGGCAGCGTTGCGGCGCTTGCGCTCGCGTTGCAAGTCGCCGCCGCCGCTGCCGGCGGGCCGAACGTCTCGCACTTCACCTTGGAGAACGGTCTGGAGGTGGTGGTGATTCCGGATCACCGCACCCCGGTTGTCACCCACATGATCTGGTACAAGGTTGGGTCCGCCGATGAAACTCCGGGCAAATCCGGGCTTGCTCATTTTCTTGAGCACCTGATGTTCAAGGGCACCGCCAAGAACCCGGCGGGACGATTCTCGCAGGCGCTTGCCACCATAGGCGGGCAGGAGAACGCCTTCACGACCGCGGACTACACGGCCTATTTCCAGCGGATCGCCAGGGAATATCTGCCTCTGGTGATGGAGTTCGAGGCTGATCGCATGACCGGCCTCGTTCTCACCGACGAAAATGTGTTGCCCGAGCGCGATGTCGCGCTCGAGGAATTCAACATGCGGGTCGCCAACAGCCCGGAGGCGCGCATCGGCGAGCAGGTCGCTGCGGCGCTTTACCTTAACCATCCCTATGGACGGCCAGTGATCGGGTGGCGCCAGGAAATAGAAAAGCTCAACCGGGAAGATGCGCTGGCGTTCTATCGGCGCTTCTATACGCCAAACAATGCCGTCGTGGTGGTGGCCGGCGATGTCGCCGACGATGAGGTCAGGGCGCTCGCCCAGAAGACCTACGGCAAGGTGGAGCGCGTCGCGGAAGTCCCTCCGAGGGTGCGGCCTCAGGAGCCGATCCCTGTCGCCGTGCGCCAATTGACGATGGCGGACCCCCGCGTGGCCCAGCCGAACCTTCAGCGCAGCTATCTGGTACCGTCGTCAACCACCGCCAAACCGGGTGAATCGGAAGCCCTCGAAATTCTCGCCCAGGTGCTCGGCGGCGGCGAAACCAGCCGGCTCTATCGCGCGCTGGTAATTGACCAGCACATCGCGACCAGTGCGGGCGGCTGGTATCAGGGGACTGCTGTTGACGACACTCGCTTCGGGGTGTTTGCAAGCCCGCTTCCGGGCGTCACCTTCGAGGCCGCGGAGGCGGCGCTTGACGCGGTGATTGCCAAGGTCGCTGAGAGCGGTGTCACGGCCGCCGAGTTGGAGCGGGCCAAGACGCGCTTGATCGCGGACGCCGTCTACGCAGAAGACAATCAGGCCACCATGGCGCGCTGGTATGGGGCCGCTGTGACGTCGGGAGGCAGCGTCGAAAAGGTCACCTCCTGGCCCGAGCGGCTCCGCGCCGTCACGCCTGAAGCCGTACGAGACGCCGCGCGCACGTGGCTTGACAAGCGTCGCTCGGTCACCGGCTATCTCGTCAAGGAACTGCCCGGAAATCAGGAGAAGCGCTCGTGAGTCTCGCACTTCGACTTTGTCTGCGCGCTCGAGCGCGCTGCGCCGAATTTCACTCAACGTCATGGCCGGGCTTGACCCGGCTTTGCATTTTCGGGATGCGCGCTGGCTGTAGGGTAGGCAAAGCGAATCGCGCCCGGCGCGGCCCGGCGGGCACGGCGCGGCGCCTGTCGTCGGGCCGGCCAACGGCCGGACCCGTTGGCGCCTTTGCCCACCCTGCGATCAGCGCGCTCGCACTTATCGGCGCGCTCGCGACGTTTCCGCTCCCGGCCAGCGCCACCAAAATCGAGCGCATTGTCAGCCCGGGCGGCATCATGGCTTGGCTGGTGCAAGAGCCTTCGGTGCCCTTGATCGCATTCGATTTCGCTTTCAAGGGGGGCGCAACCCAGGATCCGCCTGAAAAAGCGGGCGTCGCCACCATGGCGACCGCCCTGTTGGACGAAGGCGCCGGCGATATCGACTCAAGAAGCTTCCACGAACGGCTCGAAGCCAGGGCGATCGAGATCGGCTTTACGGCGACTCGCGACTATGTGTCCGGCTCGCTGCGCACTCTGACCGAGAACCAGGATGAAGCGTTCGAATTGCTGAAGCTCGCGCTGACGGCGCCGCGTTTCGATGCACAGGACGTCGAGCGGATCCGCGAGGAGATGCTGTCGGGGTTGCGACGGGCGACCACAAGCCCCAACGAACTCGCCAGCCAGCGCTGGTGGGCCACCGCCTTTGCGGGCCACCCTTATGCGCGCCCGCCGCGCGGCACCTTGCAATCGGTTCCGGCCATCACGGCCGAAGACCTCCGCGCCTTCACCCGCAAGGTATTCGCCCGCGACAACCTCAAGATTGGCATCGTCGGCAACATAGATGCCCATGCTGCTGGCATGCTGATCGATCAGGTATTCGGCACTCTGCCGGCGCACAGCGCGCTGCTGCCGGTGGCCACCGCAAGCCCGCAGGGGCTGGGACAAAAAATCGCGATCGATCTCGACGTACCGCAATCCGTGCTGATCATCGGGGGGGCCGGCATTCTGCGCAAGGACCCGGATTTCATGGCCGCCTTCGTGCTGAACCACATCCTTGGCGGCAGCGCCTTTTCGTCCCGGCTCTACAAGGAGGTGCGGGAGGTGCGCGGCCTTGCCTATTCGGTCTACAGCGCCATGATGCCGCTCGACTACGCGGCGCTGTTCCTGAGCGGCACCGCGACCCGCTCCGATCGTGCCGGCCAGGCGCTGGAGGTCATGGAAGCGGAGATCCGGAAGCTGGCGGAGGCCGGTCCGACCGAGGAAGAGCTTGCCAAGGCGAAATCGTTCCTGACCGGATCGTATGCGTTGCGCTTCGACACCTCGACGAAGATCGCCGAGCAACTCGTGCAAATCCAGCTTGATGACCTTGGCATCGACTACATCGACAAGCGTAACGGCCTCGTCAATGCCGTGACCCTGGCGGACGTCAAGCGGGTCGCGAAGCGTCTGCTCGAAGCCAACATGCTCGTCACTGTGGTCGGGAGGCCGCAGGAGGCGTTGCCCGCCGGCGGCAATTCGCAATCGCCCGCCATCGGCAAGGCGCAGCCGCTGTCCGCCAAGGGGGGCTGAGCGTCCCTACTCCTTCTCCACGGCCAATTCGCCGCGAAGCGCAGGAAGCTTTTCGGCGTGCGTCCTTCGTTTGCCGCGCAGGATGCGGATCATCCGCATCAGCAGCCGGATGTAGCCGGTGTCGTAGACCTGCAGATGCCGCTCCAGCTGGCGCCGCGTTTCGATGTCGCTCTCCATCACCATCTGATAGGACGCAGTGATCGGATATTCCTCGCCGGTATACTGCAGCCAGGCTTCGCACAGTTGCTTGCGGTACTGGCGGAACTCTTTGAGCTTGCCGATCTCGTAGGTGAGAACCGCCAGATAGCAGCGGGAATTGTATTCCGACTCAATCTTGTTGCGCTTCATTTCGTTGAGATAAAAGCCGGCCGAGCGGCCGATCGCCACAAACACGAGCCCCATGAGTATGGCTGGTATCCGGCTTCCGGTCTGCGTCGCGACCTCTTCCGGCACGAACACCGCAAGGAGGTGCGCGAAGAGATATCCGGTCAGGCCAAGGATCACGGGCCCCAGCAGCCGCCAGGCGCTGTTGAGCCAATCGTTGCTGCGGCGCGACCGCCGGATGGCCTCGCGCTGCCGGCGCCGCCGCAATTGCGCAGCCCGCAGATCCTGGATGTACCGCTCCTTGCGGCGCGCGATGCCGCGCGCCTGGGACAGCACGATCGCGCGCACGCAGTTAAGATACGCCTCCTCGGGCGTCCCCGGCTCGGCTTCGAGGGCGAGGAATTTCCTGGCGACGAGCCGGGCTTGCTCCTGCGTGAGCTTGTCGCGAAGCGCCGGATCGTCGGCCGAATGAATGGCGTAGCCGATGTTGAGAGCCTCATCGACATTGGGAAGCTTGATCTTCGCCTCGGGCGACAGACGCAGAACCGATGCGAGGCCCATGGCTTTTCCCTTCAGAAGCGCGGTAAGTGCCGAACCGCCACTATACCCTAACTGCCAGTCGTTTTAATTCCGGGCCAGAACACAAATGTGTCTCTCGATGCGGTTGAAATTGCCCGACTTCCTGCCTCAACCGCGAGGAGCGTTTCGCAGCACGTCTGTACTCATCGGCCGCTGAGCCGCCAGTCTACCCTCGCATCACCGCCTTCACCCGCTCAGGCGTCAGCGGCAACTCGCGCACCCGTTTCCCGGTGGCGGCCGCGAAAGCATTGGCGATGGCCGCCGCCATCGGGCCCTGCGACGCCTCACCCGCGCCGAGCGAGCGCTCCTCCGGCCGGTTGATCAGCTCGACCTCGACCTTGGGAACCTCTGGCATGGTGAGGATCGGATAGGAGAGCCAGTCGCGCGACTTTATTCCGGTCGAAGCGAACTTCACCTCCTCGTGCAGCGTCCAGCTGGTCGACTGGATGATGCCGCCTTCGATCTGATTGGCGAGGCCGTCCGGATTGATGATCAGCCCGGAATCCGCCGCCGCCCACGCCCGCGGCACCGCGACCTTGCCGCTCGCCGCATCGACTTCGACGTCGGCGATCACCGCCACATAGGTCGCAAGGTTCTTGTACTTCGCGAAGCCAATGCCGCGGCCTTTGCCGCCGCCGCTCCTTTCTCTCGCCTTCCAGCCGGCCTTCCTGGCTACCGCCTCGATGACGGCGCGCGCCCGCGGGTCCTTCAGATGGGCAAGACGGAACGCCACTGGATCGACGCCAGCGGCGAGCGCCAGCTCATCCATGAAGGACTCCATCGCGAACACGTTCGCGTAGGCGCCGAGCGTGCGCAGCGCCGACACCCGCAGCGGCATCTCCCTGATGAAATGATGCACCACGCGCTGCCGGGGAAAGTCGTAAAGCGGCACCGCATTGCGGTCGCCGCCGCCGGCCGGCTGCGGGATGACGGCAGGCGGTGCCGGCTTTTGCGGCTCGGCCAGATACCAGCTCGCCAGCAGATTGTTGCCGCGCGGATCGGGCCGGGTCGAATGGGTGTTGGTCCACACATCGTAATTCCAGTCGACGATGCGGCCGTCGGCGGAGAGCGCCGCCTTCGCCTTCATCACCATGGCGGGGCCAAACGGCTCCCAGCCAAACTCGTCGCCGCGCATCCATTGCAGCCGCACGGGACGGCCGCCGGGGGCCGCCCGCGCCAGCAGCGCCGCATCGAGCGCCACGTCATCGGCGCCGTTGTGGCCGTAGCATCCCGAGCCTTCCGCATGAATGCAGTGAACCCTCTCGGGCGGCAGCTTCAGCGCCATCGCAAGATTGCCGCGCAGCGGGAAAACCCCCTGGCTGTGGGTCCACACCGTCATCTTGCCGTCGGTAAATTGCGCGACCGCGCAGGAGGGCCCGATCGCGGCGTGGCACGTATACGGCCTGTGATAAGTGGCCTCGATCGTCCGCACGCTCTCCGGCAACGCCGTCTGCTTTTCGCTGATGACGTGCGGCTCATCGGGCAGCGACAGCAGGTGATCGTAGAGAGCGGCCTGATCGGGCAGCGGCGGCCCGGCGATCCAGCTTGCAGCTTTGCCGAGCGCCACGCTCGCCCGGATGGCCTGCTCCTCGCGCTCCGCGATTACGCCGAGGAAGCTGCCGTCGCGCACGACAGCGACGACGCCCGGCATAGCCTTGATCTTCGCGTCGTCGATCGCTTCGAGCTTCGCCCCATAGCCCGGCGGCCGCACCACGCGGCCATGCAGCATGCCGGGCAGGCGCAGGTCCTGCACATAAGCGACTCCGCCGGTCACCTTCGCCGGGATGTCGACGCGCGCAATCGACTTGCCGACGATCCGGTGGGCCGATGGCGACTTGGGTTTGGCCTTCGCGCTGACCTCACGGTGCAGGTTGGCGCCCTCGGCCAAGTCGGCGTAGGTCACCTTGCGTCCATCGTATGTACTGATGACGCCATCGGCGACGGCGAGGCTCGCGGCGTCGACACCAAGGCGCTTTGCCGCAAGGTCGAGGAGGATCGCCCGCACTTCGGCGCCTGCAAGGCGCAGCGCTACGCCGCCGTTCTCGATCGACTGGCTGCCTGACGTGAAACCCTCGTTCGGCGTCTTCTCAGTGTCTCCGGCAATCATGTGCACGCGCTCGAGCGGCAGGTCGAGTTCTTCGGCGGCGATCTGCTTGAGCGCGGTGGCGATGCCCTGGCCGAGTTCGACCTTGCCGGTGCACACCGTGGCGCTGCCGTCGGCCGCAATGCGAATCCAGGCGTCGAGCATGCGGTTGCCATTGAGGCTTCCCGGCAGGGCGGCGGCTTGCTGTCCGGCCGCAAACTTCGGAGCGAGCGTGAAAGCGACCACGATGCCGCCGAGCCCGGCCGCAAAGTCCCGCCGCGAGATGTGCGCGTTCAGCCGCGAGATGTGCGCGTTCATCAGATCCTCCTGATCGCATTGCTGGCCTTGAGTACGGCGCGGATGATGCGGCCGTGAGTGCCGCAGCGGCAGAGATTGCCGGCGAGCCCGTCGCGCACCTGCGCCTCGGTGGGGTGCGGATTCTGGTCGAGCAGCGCCTTGGCCGACATGATCATGCCGCTGATGCAGTAACCGCATTGCGCCGCCTGCTCGTCCATGAAGGCGTGCTGCAAGGGATGCGGCTTGGCCGCGGTGCCGAGACCTTCCAGGGTTGTAACCTCGGATTGCCCGATTGAACCGACCTCGGTGACGCAGGAGCGCACCGGTTTGCCATCCACCAGCACCGTGCAGGCGCCGCACTGGGCAAGCCCGCAGCCGAACTTTGCGCCGTTGAGTTCGAGATCATTGCGAAGCACGTAAAGGAGCGGCGTGTCCGCTTCCGCGGGCGCGCTGCGCATTGCGCCATTCACCTTGAGGCTGACCGCCATTAAGCTCTCCGTGATGGACCAGGCGTTCCGGGGTTTTCGCATCGCGACTATGGTGCGCCGATCTGATGTTCCAATGCCAACGGTTCAATCCCGTTCATGGTGTCATGCAGCGAATGCGGGTCACCCAGTAATCTTTTCCTTGGCGGGCGTGCAAAGGGCTACTGGTTCAAGAGCCGCTTGTGACGCGGAAGCCTGACCTTCCAAATGGTGCCGTTAATCACCGCGGAGGTGCCAAATACGCCGATCACTAGGAACACGACGTAAGCCAGCAAGGGCGACGAGGAACCTATGAGCGAACTCGCCGCCCACGCAGTTCCCCACCAGAATGCCAGGTTGAGCACACTGGCCAATATTTGAGCAGGCAGGCGGTCCGGTCTCATCGTTTACCCCTCGGCACTGCTATTGCCTGCACGGCCACGCGTCATGCAATGCGTCGAGTACAAGCACGGTGAACGGCAGCGGTCCTTCCCTGGGATGCGCTTCAGCGTAGCTCACCACAACCTTGAGGGCCTGTTCAATGGTGACTTGCTCAGGCACGGCAGCGCACAGCAGCGGGTCGAGGTGCGGAATGTCGCCTACCGTCTGCATCGCTTTCAGCAGACCTGACATATTGATGACGCCTTCCACCAATCCCGCGCACCGTCCAACGAGGTAAGAATTAGAAGGGCTGTCAACCGCCTGTTCTAGGCCGAGTTTGCAAAATGGCAGCATAAAGTTTGCGCTGTGTGTATTGTCAGCCGCGTTGGCGATTGGGATCGTGAGCGCCGTCAACACGCCCAATAACATGGATCTCATGATCTCATTTCCACCCCTCAAATCATTTGCCGATCGCAATCAGTTCGCCTGGTGCGCTATGCGCCGGCGCAGCCTCAAAGAATAGCAGCCTGTCGTGTCTCGGCGCGCAAGGAGAAAATCAACAACCGCCCCAAAATCGAGACTTCGTGAAGGGGGTCGTAAGAGCACAGAAGCCCCCGGGGCCAGATCAGTCGGCCCGGCAGCCGTCGAGGAACAGCCGCACGGCGGCGCGCAGCCGGCGTTCTTCCTCGGCAGGCGGTTCGCGGCCGATGAGAAGCGCCATCATGCGGGGAACGCCGACGACCAGCATGGCGAAATGCTCGGCGGTCAGCTGCGGATCATGCAGTGTGATGGCGCCGCGATCCGCATAAGTCTGCAGCACCTTGACGATGAGTTCGCGCGCCCGATTGCGGACGATGAACAGCTTCGCCAACTCTGGAAAGCGAGCGGCTTCCGCAATGAACTGCCGATGGAACGCCAGCGCGTCGCGCTGCAGCACGCCGTCGAGGAGCTTGCGGCCGAATACATAAAGTCCTTGCTCCACATCGTCGGGCAGCGGATCGGTAAGGTGGAGCGTCCCCATGACATCGGCGATGCGGCGTTCGATGGCTCCCACGAACAATGCCGCCTTATCGGGATAGCGCGCATAGATGAATCCTTTGGCGACGCCCGATTGACGCGAAATCTCCTCGATCGAGACGCCATCCCAGCCTTTCTCAAGGAAGAGGCGAAAGGCAGTCGCCAGCAGGACGCGGTGGCGGCGTTCCGCCTCCTCCCGGGTGGGCCGGCCCCCCGGGCCGCGCTTGAACTCGATGGGCTCGAGCGGTGCGTCTGACATTCACTTTTTCCCCATCGCCCCCTGTTTCCTCACCGTCCTGTGTTCCGTCACTATGCTTTGTTCCCTTGTCGACCCGCGGCAAAAGTGCTAATGCAACGATACCGTTCGGTTACAAAAGGTCAAGCCTGTGAGCCGACGTCTGGTCGCCGCCACCATCATACTCCTGCTTTTGGCTGCGGCCGGCGCCGGCTGGTGGTGGACCACGCACGCGCCTCCGCCGGTGGAATGGCAGGGTTACGCCGAGGCCGATTTCATCAAGGTCGGCCCTACCCAGCAAGGTCTCCTCACATCGCTCCACGTGGCGCGCGGCTCCAGGGTCGCGGCCGGAGCGCCGCTGTTCGACCAGGACGACACCAATGACCGGGCGTCCCTCGACCAGACCGTGCGCCAGCTCAAGCAGGCCGAAGCGCAGCTCGCGAACCTTAATGCCGGCGGCAAGCCGACCGAAATCCAGCAGGCAGAGGCCAACCTCGCCGACGCCAAGGCGGCACAGGCTAAGGTCGAGAACGACCTCAAGCGCAATGAGGAGATGGTGAAGACCGGCGGCGTATCGCGGCAGCTCGTCGAAGACCAGCGCGCCGACCTGCGTTCGGCCATCGCCAAGGTGCAAGGGCTCGAGGCGGCGCTGGCGCAACTGCGCGCCCCGATGGGGCGAGAAGGCGAAATCAAGGCGCAACACCAGCTGGTGGAGTCCTTGAAGGCGGCAGTCGCCATGGCGCAGTGGCGCGTCGACCAGCGCCATGTCACGGCGCCGGCGGCCGGCATCGTCGCCGACGTGCTCGCCCGCCCGGGCGAGACAATCCCGGCCGGCGGCCCCGTGGTGTCGTTGTTGCCGCCGGAAAATATCTTCGTTCGCTTCTTTGTTCCCGAGACACGCCTTGCCGACGTCCACAGCGGCGACAAGGTCGCTCTCCTGTGCGATCGTTGCCCGGCCGATCTCGCCGGCACCATCTCGTTCATCTCGCCCCAGGCGGAATACACCCCGCCGGTGATCTACAGCGAAGCCAGCCGCGCCAAGCTTGTCTACATGGTGGAAGCGCGGCCGCCGCGCGATCAGGCCGCCCTCATCAATCCCGGCCAGCCAATGGCGGTGCGGCCAATGCCGTCGCCGCCTATTGCGCGAAACGAGCCCGGGGGCGCGTTCCGATGAATGGAAATCCGATGTCCGACTATGTCATCGATGTCCACGACCTGCGCAAGAGCTTCGGAATGCTCAAGGTCGTTGACGGCCTCAGCCTGCAGGTCGCCAAAGGGGAAATCTGCGGATTTCTCGGCGCCAATGGCAGCGGCAAGACCACGACCATCCGCATGCTATGCGGCCTTCTCGTTGCCGACAGCGGGCGCGGCACCTGTATGGGCTTCGACATCATCCGCCAGGCAGCGTCGATCCGTCGTCATGTCGGCTACATGACGCAGAAATTCAGCCTCTATGAAGACCTCACGGTATTCGAGAATCTCGATCTGGTGGCGAGCGTCTACGAGATGCCAAATGCGCGCAAGGCAGTGCAGGACATCATGGATCGCATGGGAATAGCTGATCGCCGCGACCAGCTCGCCGGCCAACTTTCTGGCGGCTGGAAGCAGCGCCTCGCGCTCACGGCCTGCATCCTGCACGAGCCGCAGCTCCTGCTGCTCGACGAGCCGACCGCCGGCGTCGACGCCAAGGCGCGCCGCGAGTTCTGGGACCTTATCCACGACATGGCGGGCGAGGGTCTCACGGTCCTGGTCTCGACCCACTACATGGACGAGGCCGAGCGCTGCAACCGCATCGTCTATCTCGCGCAAGGGCGCATCGTGGTGCAGGGCGGGGCCGACGAGGTGTCGCACCACTCCGGGCTGATCACCTACGAGGCGACGGGCCCGGATGTCGACGCTGCGGCGCGCAGCCTGCGGCGCACGCCAGGCATCGAGGCCGCCGCCGTCTTCGGGCGTGCGCTCCATGTGGCCGGGACCGATCGCGCCGCACTCGAAGCCGCGATCTACCTCCCCGAATATGCATCCTTGTCGTGGCGCGAAGTCGAGCCGCGCCTCGAAGATGTCTTTATCCACATGCTGAGCGTGAAGGGAGAGGAGCCATGATCTCCCTTACGCGGCTTTACGCCCTGCTGCGCAAGGAATGGATCCAGGTCAAGCGCGACGCGATCACGCTGCGGTTCATCATCGCGCTGCCGATGATGCAGCTTTTCCTGTTCGGCTACGCCATCAACACCAATCCACAGCACTTGCCGACGGGCTTGTTGTCCGTCGAGCACTCGAAATACGAGCGCACCATCATCGCGGCGCTGCGCAACAGCGGCTACTACGATATCCGCACGCTCGCGAGCGAAGCCGAGGCCGAGCGGGCGCTGGCTCAGGGCGAATTGATGTTCGTCATCGCCTTCCCGCCGAACTTCGAACGCTCCATCGACCGCGGCGAGCGGCCTGCGGTGCTGATCGATGCCGACGCCACCGACCCCAGCGCCATCGGCAATGCGACGGCGGCGCTGGCGACGATCACGGGGGCGCTTGACCGTGACCTGCCGCCCGTCATGCGCACGACGCCGACGGCGCCGGCGTTCCAGTTCGTAATCCACGCCCGCTACAATCCGGAGCAGCTTACCGTGCTCAATATCGTGCCGGGGCTCATCTGCATCGTGCTGGTGATGTCGACCCTGTTCATGACGACGCTGTCGATCACCAAGGAGCGCGAGCGAGGCACGATGGAGAACCTCCTGGCGATGCCGGTGCGGCCGATCGAGGTCATGGTTGCTAAAATCGTGCCGTACGTGTTCATCGGCTACATCCAGGTGGTGCTGATCCTGATCGCCTCGGTCGTCTTTTTCCAACTGCCGCTGCGCGGCTCGCTGGTCACGCTCCTGATGGCGCTGGGCCTGTTCATCGCCTGCAACCTGGCGCTGGGCATCACCTTCTCGACGGTGTCAGCGAACCAGATGCAGGCCATCCAGATGGCCCAATTCACGCTGCTGCCCTCCATCATGCTCTCGGGCTTCATGTTCCCGTTTCGCGGCATGCCGGCCTGGGCGCAATGGATCGGCGAAATCTTTCCCACCACCCATGCCATGCGGATCGTGCGCAGTGTGCTCCTCAAGGGCAACGGCACGCCCGACATCCTCCCGGAGCTGTGGCCGATCGCCGCGTTCATGGTGGCCGTGGTGGCGATTGCCGCGTGGTGCTATCGCGAGACGCTGGAGTGATTTCCACATCCCCCCTCGCCCACCCTTCCCGCGTCACGGCGCAAAATTCAGCGAACTTGCCGGCTGCGATCGCCGCACGGATGCCCGCCATCAGGTCCTGGTAATAGTATAGATTGACCTCGCTGAGCAGCATGGCGCCCAGCATTTCGTTCGCCTTGACCAGGTGATGCAGATAGGCGCGGGCATAATCCCGCGCGCCTGGGCAGCGGCTTTCGGGATCGAGCGGACGCGCGTCAGTAGCGTAGCGGGCGTTGCGCAGGTTGATGGGGCCAAACCGCGTGTAGGCGAGCCCGTGACGGCCGTTGCGAGTGGGAAGCACGCAGTCAAACATATCCATGCCGCGTGCGACTGCTTCGAGAAGGTCGTCCGGCGCGCCGACGCCCATGAGATAACGCGGGCGATCGGCCGGCAGCAGCGGCGCGACCGTTTCGATAACATCAAGCATCACGTGCTGCGGCTCGCCCACGGCGAGCCCGCCGATCGCATAGCCCGCAAAGCCGATATCGACGAGCGCGCGGGCGCTCACGGTACGCAATTCGCGATCGTCGCCCCCCTGAACGATGCCAAACAGCGCGCGTCCGGGAGAATGCCAGACGGCGGCCTCGAACGCACGCTTGCAGCGTTCGGCCCAGGCGAGCGAAAGCCGCATGGCGCGCTCCTGTTCGCGGCGCTCCTGCGGCAGCCGGATGCATTCGTCGAGCTGCATCGCAATGTCGGAGCCGAGCAAATCCTGAATTTCGACCGCCCGCTCCGGCGTCAACGAAACGATCGCGCCGTCAAGATGGGAACGAAACGTCACGCCATCGTCGCCGACCTTGCGCAGCTCCGCGAGCGACATCACTTGGAAGCCGCCTGAATCGGTCAAGATCGGATGCGGCCAATTGAGGAATTTATGCAGCCCGCCCAGCTTGGCGATGAGTTCGGCGCCGGGCCGCAGCATCAGGTGATACGTGTTGCCGAGCACGATGTCGGCGCCCGACGCCTTCACGTCACGCCAGTGGATTCCTTTCATGGCGCCCTGGGTGCCGACCGGCATGAACGCGGGCGTGCGCACGATGCCGTGGGGCGTGGCGATGGCGCCAGTGCGGGAAGCGCCGTCGACGGCATCGACGCGAAACGCGAAGGCAGTCATTCAAGGGTTCCGGAACAAGAGACAGGCGTCGCCATAGGAGTAGAAGCGATAGCCTTTTTCGACCGCATGCGCATAGGCGCGCTTCATCGTGTCGAGCCCGG
This sequence comes from Hyphomicrobiales bacterium, assembly GCA_021323775.1. Classification (GTDB taxonomy): domain Bacteria; phylum Pseudomonadota; class Alphaproteobacteria; order Rhizobiales; family Xanthobacteraceae; genus JAJPKK01. The sequence goes on along the minus strand of JAJPKK010000215.1, from coordinate 11,823 downwards.
AAAATGCCGCCACCAGCATGAACAGCGTCGAGCGCGGCAGGTGAAAATTGGTCAGCAGCACGTCGACCGCACGGAACCGGTAGCCCGGCGTTATGAACAGCGAGGTGTCGCCTGAAAACGGCGCAACGGCGCCGTCCTCGCGCGCGGCGCTTTCGAGCAGGCGCAGCGATGTGGTGCCGACCGCAACGATGCGGCCTCCCGGGACGGCGGGCGTCTCCCGTCCCCCTTGTGGCGAGGGGGCGGCGATGGGGGTCGTGCCCGTGGGCTCTGTCAAAGCCAACCCTGTCGATCTCCCACCCCTACCCTCCCCCGCAAGCGTAGAAGGGAGAGGGAGGCGACGTGCTGTGTTGAGCGCCTTGGCCACCTCGGGCGTCACCTGCCCCCACTCTGCATGCATTGTGTGGCTCGCGATGTCATCCACCTTCACCGGCAGAAACGTGCCGGCCCCGACGTGAAGCGTCACGGTGTGAAAGCCGATGCCGCGCGCCTCCAGCTCGCCCACCAGGCGTTCCGTGAAATGCAGGCCGGCGGTCGGCGCCGCCACGGCGCCCTCCTCGCGGGCGAACATGGTCTGATAATCGGTGCGGTCGCGTGCATCGGGCGCCCGACGCGACGCGATGTAGGGCGGCAACGGCAGCTCGCCGCGCTCCGCAATGGCCTGGTCCAGCACCGGCCCGTGAAATGCGAACGCCAGCGTCACCTCGCCTGCCTCGCCCTTCGCCTCAACGGTGGCGTCGAGCTGGCCGAGGAAGCACACACTGCTCTCCGGTTGCTCCTCGCCAAACCGCACGATGTCGCCCGGCTTGAGCTTGCGGGCGGGCTTGACCAGCGCCTGCCAGCGCGAGCCGTCAAGCCGCTTGATCAGCGTCGCTTCGATCCGAGGCTCGCTCGCGCCGCCGACGCGCCGGCCTGAAAGCTGCGCCGGGATCACCTTGGTATCGTTGACGACAATCTGATCGCCGGGCAGCAGAAGGTGCGGCAGATCACGAATGATGCGGTCTTCGAACACGGCGGCCGAGCCGGACGCTGCCGGCCGGACCACCAGGAGCCGCGCAGAATCGCGCGGGGAGGCCGGCCGCAACGCGATGCGGTCGGGCGGGAGATCGAAGTCGAAGAGGTCGGTGCGCACGAATCGTCATGTAGGATGGGTTGAGCGCAGCGAAACCCATCATCCACTCCGCCGCATTGACAACTCCACGACGGGTTTCGGCTGCGCTCAACACATCCTACACGTCCCCCGCGATGCGCGCCCTGACGATGCTGTCAGGATCGGTTACCGGCTCGCCGCGCTTGATCCGGTCTACGTTTTCCATCCCGGTCGTCACTTTGCCCCAGACAGTGTATTGGCCGTCGAGCCATTTCGCGTCCTCGAAGCAGATGAAGAACTGGCTGTCGCCGGAATCCGGACTTTGCGCCCGCGCCATCGACACCGTGCCGCGCACATGTTTTTCATTGGAGAATTCGGCTTTGAGCTTTTGGCCCGAGCCGCCGGTGCCAGTGCCGCGCGGACATCCGGTCTGCGCCATAAACCCGTCGATCACGCGATGGAACTTCAATCCGTCATAGAAGCCGTCGCGCACCAATTCCTTGATGCGAGCGACGTGGTAGGGCGCAAGGTCAGGCCGCATCTGGATCGTGACCGGCCCCTTGGAGGTTTCCAGCAGGAGCGTGTTGTCGAGATCGACTTCAAAATTTTGAGTCATGGCGGTTTCGGCTTTCTTTGCTTGCAGGTTTCTACGGTCGGGGATCATGAAGGACGTCCCGCAATAGCATGGGGGAGCGCGATTAGCCAATTAAGGCTTCTGCTCGCCCGGCGCGGCGGGGGCCGCGTCATCGCGATGGTCGGTCGCCTTGAGAGCGCGGGTCTCCTTGATGGCGACCACGAAGGGCCGCCCCGCAATGGCGCCGCCGAACTTGTCGGTGATCGGCAGCGGCGTGCAGCGCTTGAGCATGGCAAGGGCGGCGGCTTCGTAAGCGGCCTTCGCCTTCTCCGGGGCGTCGTGTGTGACATAAGTGAAGCGCGGATCGGCGAGAAGCTCGCCGTCGCGCCTGAAGGCAAGCTTGAGGGCAAGCTGCATTCCAGCCTGCGCGTCGTCCTCAGGCGGCAGTTCCAGGCATTTCGACAGCAGTGGACCGATCTCATTGAGCCGATCGACCGGGTGTTCGCGATCGAGCGGTTCGGGCGGACCGGCATGGCCCTCAACCTTCAACAGCGGGACCTGATTGAGCGGAAACACGATCTCGGGCGTACAGCCCGGACGGCTGAAGACCCCGCAGGAATATGGCGTGAAGGGATGGCGGCGAAACACGCTGCCGAAATAGGGCGTGCACGGATGATGGCTGAGGACGCTGCAGACGGCGTGCGCCGGCTCGGGCGCGGCGAGTGACGCAAGGCCGAATGCGGCGAAGGCTATGACTGCAAGGAGGGCTGCATGACCCCACGCTCCCACGGAGGGCGAGGTAATCGCATTCGGCGCGGCCACGCAGTGCTCCCTCTCCCCGCAAGAGGGGAGAGGGAAGGGCAGGGTGCACATGCCATGGCCCTGCCCTTCAGGGGGAGGTGAAGAACGTCCCTCAGGCGACTGTCCGCTCGCTTGGAGCCTGCCGTTCATTTGACGTCCGCCGCTACCCTCACCGTCACCATGCGATCAGGATCAGACACCGTCCCGTTATTGGCCTGGCTGCCTTTCTTGAGCTTATCCACGACATCCATGCCGGAGAGCACTTCGCCGACTACGGTATATTTGCCGTTCAAGAAATCACCATCAGCATACATGATAAAGAACTGACTGTTGGCCGAATTCGGGTCGTTGGTGCGCGCCATGCCGACAATGCCGCGCTTGAACGGCACCTGCGAGAACTCCGCCTTCAGGTTGGGATATTTCGAGCCGCCGGTGCCGTTGCCGTTCTGACCATCGCCAGTCTGCGCCATGAACCCGGCGATGACCCGATGGAATGGCACATTGTCATAGAACCTGTCGCGGGCGAGCTGCTTGAGCCGCTCGGCATGCTGCGGCGCGATGTCGTTGCGCAGCTTGATCACGACGCGGCCCTGGGTGGTGTCGATGATCAGCGTGTTCTGCGGATCGGCGCCAGCCGGCAACCCCTGGGCGGCAACAGGCGCGACCGGGGAAACCGCAAAGCTCACAAGCAAGAAACAGACGGCGATCAAGCGTGACATAGCAACTCCTCTCAGGTTCGCACTCTTAGTTTCGTATGTTCATCTTAAATCTGACCTTGAGCCGGTCCGCCACAACGGCGGGCACAAAGGCCGACACGTCGCCTCCCATGCCGGCAATCTGCCGCACCAAAGTGGCGCTGATGGGACGCACCGATGGCGACGCAGGCAGGAACACGGTCAGCACGTCGGGCGCCATCGCGGCGTTCATCCCGGCGAGCTGCATCTCGTAGTCGAGGTCGGAGCCATCGCGCAAGCCGCGGACCATGAGAGTGGCGCCGACCCGGCGAGCAGCCGAAACCGTAAGATCGTCGAAGGTGATGCAGGCGAACTCGCAACCCGTCGCGCGAACCACGACGCCGCAGGTCTCCTCCAGCATTGCGATGCGCTCATCGGCCGAAAACAGCGGCGCCTTGCCGGGATGCACCCCGACCGCAATCACCAGCCGGCGGGCGAGCCGCGCAGCGTGGCGCACCACGTCGACATGGCCGTTGGTCACCGGATCGAACGAGCCTGGATAGAGGGCAATCGGTTGCATCGCCAGGGTCTAGCCCGCCGTACCGCTGTCTGCAAGGCGGCGGCCTGCTTCACGGCGCCAGCAGGCTCACGCAATGGCCTGGTTGGACCGGCGACGCCGCGATCTGGCCTCCGACCGGGATGCATTGGCTCGGCGGCAATGCGGCCGCGAGTTCGACCTTGGCGACCAGCAGGCCGAATGCCTTCTGGGCGTGGGGCTCAATGAACTGCAGTTGCGGGAACGTGGTCTTGAAGGTTTCGATGTGGTTGCCGTTCTGCTCTTCGAAGAGGCGATATGCCGGCGCACGCTCTTCGACGGCCCTACCCAGCGATCATCAACATTATCTTGATGCAACGCCTCCGCAACTTTGCGGGCATAAGCGCGCGCATGAACGTCGATCGGCAGAAGGCCGTCCATCGTTCCGGCCACAGTGATGAGCGGCAAAGTGGTTTGGATCGATCGTCTCGCTGATGAGGATCACCGTGGCCAAAGCCGGTGATAAGCGACCCTCTGGTTGATCAAGCGACCTCAGCGCGCTACGTATGCGGCATGCAGATAGACCTTACTCCCGAGCAGCAAGATTTTGTCCGACGGGCCATCGAGAGCGGCCGGTTTGAGCGCGCCGAGGATGCCGTGCAGGCGGCAATGGCTTTGGGTCGATCGAGAACGTCGCCGCTCGGAGATTCTCGCCGCCGTTGATATCGCAAGAGCCTCGATTCGCGGCGGCGAAAGCATGGAAATCACTCGGGAATCCATGCGCACATTGGCCGAGGGCATCAAACGGCAAGGTCGCGCACAGTTCGCCGACGAGCGCTCCAGCATATAACATGGCGCATCGCCTCGCGCCGCAGGCGCGCGCGGAGTTGAGTAACATTTGGAATTGTATCTTCAAAGAAAACGGCAATGCTGTTGCGGCTGACAGCGTCATTGATGCAATTACCGAGCGTTTCTACCTGCTCAGCCAGTTCCCGAGCATGGGCCGCAGCCGCGACGATTTACGTCCCGGTCTGCGCAGCTTTCCCGTCGGACAGCACGTGGATCATCTATACTATTGAGGATGAGGATGTAGAGATCCTGCATGTATTTCATGGCCGCCAGGACATTGATGGCCGGCTTGGTCAATAGAGGCTCCTATGAGACATTCCGGTACTGGCCGCGAACACCGTTTCGGCGCGCGCTAATGCCAGCCGGCAGCGTGCACACCGTCATAAGCCTGTCCAAGATGCCGCTTCAGTCATCCGGATTACGTACGCCCACCTTTGCGTTATCTGCAGCTCTCTATGCCGCGGCATTCATAGTCCTGTCATGGCCGTGGCTTTCCGGCACGGTAACGATCCCCTGGGATGCCAAGGCGCAGTTCCAGCCGGAACTGCAATTCCTCGCATCCTCGCTCGCCCGCGGCGAGTCGCCGTTCTGGACTCCGAACGTGTTTGCCGGCTGGCCGCAGGTCGCCGATCCGCAATCGCTGATCTTCTCGCCGCTGCACCTCGCCCTTGCGTCGTTCGACCCGACGCCGAGCTTTTGGGAGGCCGATCTCGTCACTTTCGCATATCTGTTCTGCGGCGGCCTGGGACTCATGCTGTTCTTCCGCGACCGCTGCTGGCATCCCGCGGCCGCCGTAGTCGCAGCGCTGATTTTCGCGTTCGGCGGCTCGGCGTCATCGCGCCTGCAGCATACCAGCGAAATCATCAGCCTTTCCTATACGCCGATCGCCTTATGGCTGCTCGCGCGCACCTTGGATCGCGCATCGTGGCGCGCCGGCCTTGCGGCTGGTGTCGTGATTGCCCTCCTGATGATCGGACGCGATCAGGTCGCAATGCTGGGGCTTTACGTGCTCGGCCTTTACGTCGTCGCGTGGTGGCTCGATGGCAAGGGCCGGCTCGCGCGCGTGAGGCGCACGGCGCTTCCGCTTGCGGCCTGCGCGATGACGGCCATCCTCATCGCAGCCGTTCCGCTGGCGCTCTCGGCGCTGCTCGCCGCCGACAGCAATCGGCCGATGATAGGCCTGGAGCGCGCCGGCCGCGGCTCGCTGCATCCGGCCCTGCTCCTGATGCTGGCCTTTGCCGACCTGTTCGGCGCCGCCGATCCGAATGTCGACTTTTGGGGCCCGCCCAGCCTCGCGTGGGACGCCGCCATGCCGCCGAGCGGCCTCGCGCTCGCGCAGAACATGGGCGAAATCTATTGCGGCATCCTTGCGGTGGTGCTGATCTTTGGCGCCGGCCTTGTACGCGGCCTGCTGTGGGCGCGCGAAGTCCGCTTTTTCCTGATCGCGCTGGCGCTCGTTCTGCTTTATGCGCTCGGCTGGTACACGCCGGCATTCCGAGTGATGTACGACGTGCTGCCCGGCGTCGACCTGTTTCGCCGGCCGGCGGACGCTACATTCATCATCGGCCTGCTGATCGCGATCCAGACCGGATATCTCGCTCACCGCGTTATTTCCCGCACCGCGCCGCAGCCGCGCTGGTTCCATTGGGTCGATACCGCCATCTTTGGCGCGCTGGCTGCGATCGCGATCGCGCTGGCGCAGAAGGCAGACCGGCTTGGCGTCAGCGTGTTGCCCATCGCGACGGGAATCGTCTTCGCGGCCGGCGCAATTGCGCTCCTTGGCGTGGCCCGGCGTCTTGCGCCGGCGCGCCCTCTATTTGCATCCGTGCTGCTTCTTGGCTTCACCACGTTCGATCTCGCCTGGAACAACGCACCTAACGAATCGACCGGGCTGCCGCCGTCACGCTACGACGCACTCCGCCCGCAAACTCACAATGCGACAGTTGCGCTCATCAAGGCGAAGCTCGCCGAAACCTCAGGCCCCGACCGCCGCGACCGCGTCGAATTGATCGGCATAGCCTATCACTGGCCGAACCTGGCGCTGGCTCAAGGCTTCGACCACCTGTTCGGGCACAATCCGCTGCGCCTCCGCGCCTTCGCGCTCGCCACCGGCGTCGGCGACACTGTGGCCGAACCGGCGCAGCGCCCGTTCGCGCCGCTATTTCCGTCCTACCGTTCGACCATGGCCGACCTGTGCGGCGTGCGCTTCATCGCCACGGGCGTGCCGGTCGAACAGATCGATCCCTCGCTTCACGCGGGCGACCTCAAGTTCATTGCGCGCACCGAGGACGCCTATGTGTATGAGAACCCGCGCGCGCTGCCCCGCGTCATGGTCGTGCCGAACTTTCGGATCGCCGATTTCGGCGAGCTGATCCGCAACGGCTGGCCCGATGTGGATCCGCGCCGCTCGGTGCTGCTGGAGCAGCCGCCCCCCGGGCCGCGGCGCGCGGCGGCCCCGGCCTCTCCTCTCCCTGGGGGCGTCCCGCCCGCTCTTTCTTCTGAAAAAGATGCGGGCGCGCCGCCCGCGCTCCCGGTGCAGGGCCGGGACAGGGCAGAGGGGGTCGCGCATATTCTTCGCTATGCAAACACGGAGGTCGACATCGAGGTGGAGGCGCCGAACGGCGGCTTTCTCGTCCTCAACGATGCGTGGCATCCGTGGTGGCGGGCCGAGGTGGATGGCCGGCCAACGGATATTCTCAAGGCCAATGTGCTGTTCCGCGCCGTGCCAATCGGCCAGGGGACGCATCGCGTGCATTTCGCATTCGAGCCGCTGCGAGGAGCGTGGGCGGAGGCGAAGGAGAGGCTCATGGAGCCCTGGAGGCGAGGGATCGGGATCCGTAGGATGGGTTGAGCCAAGGCCCCAAGCACTCGCTCCTCTGCCTCACTCCACCGAAAGATTGGCCGCCTTCACCACCTTGGCCCACTTCGCAGTGTCGTCGGCAACGAACTTGCCGAATTCCGCCGGCGACATGGGCATCGGGATGCCGCCGAGATCGGCGAGCTTCGCCTGCATCTTCGGATCAGCAAGCGCAGAGTTGACGGACCTGTTCAGGATCGCGACGACCTCGGCCGGCGTCCCCTTCGGCGCCGAGATGCCGTACCAGGGGGCAGCCTCATAGCCCGGAACCGTCTCGGCGATGGCCGGAATATCCGGCAGCCCCGGCCAGCGTTTCGCCACCGTCACCCCGAGCGCCTTGAGCTGGCCGCTGCGCACGAACTCGATCGAGCCCGGCAGATTGTCGAACAGCACATGGACCTTGCCGGTCATGAGGTCTGGGTAGGCGGGCGCCGCGCCGCGATACGGCACGTGGATGATGTCGAGCCCCGCGGTCAGCTTGAACAATTCGCCCGACAGGTGCACCGACGTGCCGTTTCCGGAGGACGCAAAGCTCAGCTCGCCGGGTTTTGCCTTGGCCAGCGCGATGAAATCCGCCACCGTTTTGACCGGCAGCGAAGGCGGCACCACCATGATATTGGTGAGCAGCATGAGGCCAGCGACGGGCGTGGTGTCGCGGAGGAAATCAAACGGCAGCTTCTTGTAGAGCGATGCGCTGATGGCGTTGTTCGGCGCGTCGAACAGAAGGGTGTAACCGTCCGGCGGCGAATTGATCACGGCCGCCGCGCCGAGATTGCCGCCGGAGCCGGCGCGGTTCTCGACGATGACCTGCTGACCGAGGTCGCGCGAGAGCCAGTCGGCCACGATCCGCGCCGTGGTGTCGACGGCGCCGCCCGCCGGAAAGGCGGCGACGAGATGGATCGGCCGGGTGGGGTATTTCTCGGCGGCGACCGCAGGTTGCGGCGCGAACAGGCCGGCGGCGATGAGGCACCCTGCGCCAAGGCCAAACATCAGCAATCGTCGTATGGCGCGCATGATCTCACCTCGGCCAAAGGAAGTGGCGGATCCATCCACCCCGTAGGATAGGTTGAGCGAGAGCGAAACCCATCAGCGCCTCCCGGTGCTATGCCCTGGCGGGTTTTGCTGCGCTCGGCCCACCCCAGGTTAGCAGCTTGCCGGCCGCTGCGATACCGCCCATGGCCACAGGTTTGCAGGCTCATTATCATTCGCGCCGCGACAAGGACTGCGGAGCAGCCAATGGATTTGCTTGTCAACGTAGACGTCGACGACCTGTGGAAGGGGATTGCGTTCTATGAGCGCGCGCTTGGTCTGCAGGTCGGGCGGCGGTTCGGCTCGTTCGCCGTGGAAATGCTTGGCGCGTCGTCGGCCATCTATCTGTTGCTGAAGCCGGACGGAACGAGGCCATCGGCAGAAGCAGCCGACGTGCGCCGCTACTCCCGACACTGGACGCCGGTCCACCTCGATTTCGTGGTTCCGGATATTGCGGCGGCCGTCAATCGAGCAATTGATGCAGGGGCCACGATGGAAGGCGAGATTCGCGGGCATAAATGGGGTCGCATCGCGCAGATGGCTGATCCCTTCGGCCACGGCATCTGCTTCCTCCAATTCCTCGGCCGCGGTTATGACGAGATCGCTAACTAACGAGAAGTGACGATCAAAACGTCCGCGGGAATACTCGCACGGAAGCCATCCGCTTACCACCATAAGCGGATCTTCGAACTATCCAGCTACCACTAATCGGTCCTTTGACCCGTCCCTGCCCTGCTATTGCCGCGATCAGACGGCAGACGTTGAAGCGCCCATCCGGCGGGGCTGCCCAAGCGGGGAGAGCACTTATCGCATGCTGCCTGATCGCACTGCCGTTTCGCGCCGTACGGCGCTTCGCGGTCTCGCGTCAGCTGCTACGGCGCTTGCGGTTGCGGGCTGTGCCGGCCTGGCGGCGACCGGGGTCCGCTTCGACGCCTCGGCGCTCGTAAACAATCCGACGCTCCTGGTCGCGACCACGCGCAAACCGGTTGGCGGCGCGCGCGCCAAGCCGTGGTTCGGAACAGAGCGATCGCGCAAGATTACGCTTGCGCGCGCCGCTTTGACCCCGCCTGATGACGGCCGGTTCTCGCTTTCGGCGATCGGCCTTTCCGACTGGAGCATCGCTTCAATCGAACCGGTGGCGCAGATCGACGATTTGCTCGGCCACGCGACCAGCCCGCGAGACCTGCTGGTCTACATCCACGGCTTCAACCAGACCTTCGAGGTGGCCGCGCTCGATGCGGCGCGCTTATCGGACGGCATCAAGTTTGCCGGCTACACCATGGCGTTTTCCTGGCCGTCGCGGGCGAGCCTCCTTGACTACAACTGGGATCGCGAAAGCGCGATGTACTCGCGCGACGCCCTCGATCAGGTGCTGGAAGACCTGCTCGCACATCCAGCAGTCGGCCGCGTCAATATCGTAGCGCACAGCGTCGGCACCATGCTGACCATGGAGGCGCTGCGGCAGCTCTATGCCAAACTCGGCGACTACTCGGCCGACCGCATCGGCGCAGTGGTGTTTGCCTCGCCGGACATCGACATGGATGTGTTCACGGCATCGGTGCAGCGGATCGGCCCGCTCGCCCCGAAGGTCACGATTATCACGGCGACGGACGACCGGGCGCTTGCGGTGTCGCGGTGGGTGAACGGCAGCACCACGCGGGTTGGCGCGGCCGAGAAGGCGCAACTCGAGAAGCTCGGCCTGCGGGTGATCGACGCGTCGTCGCAAGGCTGGGGCATCCTGAACCACGACCGGTTCCTGTCAAACGCAGGCGTCCGGCAGGCCATTCACGATGCGATCGGCAGCCTCCCGCGGGTCGGAGCATTTGCTCCGCCGGGGATCGAGCTGGGCGGAAACCTGGCGCCGCCGGAGGGGGCGCAGGCGGCGACGCGGGCAGATGCGAATTAATACTTCGCTCTATGGCATACCAAGCTCATAAACCCGCAATGAGCTTGTCGTATTCCGCATGAGAGCCGATCCAGAACCACGTCACAATTTCCTCACCGAGTGCGACATCGCGGTATCCGAGCGCTCTCCAATGGATACCGATGCGGACTGAGAAGACTGCCTCTTTCTCGCTCACGCATTTGAACTGCAAACTGCGATGGCTTGGATTGGCGCGCCATAGCGCGTAGGCCCCGAGCAGCCTGCCGCTGCACGTCTTTAGGCAGCGCATCGTAATGCTTCCAAAAGCTCCTTGTCGTGCGGGAAATCACTTGGCAGGGCGGTCAGAGGGATCGCCGGCCACCACGTCGCCCCGCGCCACTTCGGCACGCGCCGATCGCACAAGGGTACCCAATTGATCCTGAGTCTTGGCGAAGCGTTCATCCCAGCCGCGTTCAGCAGCGATCTCGTCCAGAATGAGGCTGGCAATGACTTCCTGTTCTTCCTCGGGAAGTCGCGCCACTTCCGCCAAAGCCTTCTCAAGCAAAGCGTTCATCTTGCGTCTTTCTGCGATATCACCTGGGAGCCTAGCACAGCCGCATAGCCATTCACGGCATACCTCCGGCGAAGGCTCTCCAGGTACTCCTCATTGACAACTCGGCCCAGCAAATCCGAAAAGAACGCCGGACCGCTTTTTTGGCGGATTAGTGGACACTAGCCATATGCCGCCAAAGGGACCTTCCATTCATCCTCCGACGATCCGTCTACTCCCGCAGAGTCGACCGACTCCCGCGTAAACTCGAAGTGCAACTCCTCGTTCACGTCGAAAGCAGAGTAAATTTTCATCGAAAGAAATTGTTCAGTAAATTTCCTGCTCATCTCGTCGGGTCTTTTGGCCTTCTTTTCAATGGCCGATCCGTTGAGCGCTTCAATGAGCAACTCTTCTGGATCGGAGAAGAATGTGGCGAGGAAAGCAAAAAGTCTAAAAAACTTTTCGCTCGTGGTGGACATGACCTTCACACCGGCTTCGCACCTCGACAGGTGCTCTGGGCTCATATCGAGAAATTTCGCAAGCACGTTCGACTTCACGCCGAGAGCGTTACGAACAAATTTCAGTTCCTTTCCGTTCAACTTCCGTGGATGAACTACCCGTGTCCGCACAACGGCGTTAATTAGTCCAACTATATCGGGAACGTGAACCTTTTCCTCTCCTGTTGCCCGATCGATATCTAAGGTCACGCAATTCCACAGTGTGACTTTGAAAGGCGCTCCCAGCGTGTCGATCTCATATTGCGGAACAACACGAGCGCTGGCCCGATCATGCTGTTTCATCGCTGTTCTCCTCCACTACACCCCTCTTACACTCGCTCTACTTTCACAAGGCTGACCCCGAGGATCTCCGAGATCACTGTCAAGGTCACCCGATACTTAATGCCTTCGTTGTCGTCGCCTTCCACAATCCAGAGCGCACCCGGACTGTCCAACTTATTCGCGTAGACGACATACCCTTTACGAAGGACATTCCTGATCGCGAT
>JAJPKK010000202.1 GCA_021323775.1 Hyphomicrobiales bacterium | reverse complement strand
GTTGCTGAGGTTCATCGGCCCCGTCACCGCCGGCACGGGGCAGGCTCGATAACGGTCGCGAACCGCCCGCACAGGATGCTCGTCGCCGCCGCGTCAGGCTTCGATCTGGGGTCGGCGCTCTCTGGTCTGCAGGAGAGCCGGCATGGCGCGCAGCCACGATCCACGAGTCCATGAGCGATGGGCGCATCTGCGCTTTTCCATCGTCGGGCAGCTGCTGGCGGCGCCGCCGGCCAAGGGCGAACTGCGCGCCGCGATCGCCTCCCTTGCGGCGCGCCAGTGGCGCCATCCCGGCACTGGCGCGCTTGTCAGCTTCGGCTTTTCCACCATCGAGCGCTGGTATTACCGCGCCTTGAAGGAGCGCAGCGATCCGGTCGGCAAGCTGCGCCGCAAGCGGCGCGCTGATGCCGGGCAGCAAGGCGCCATGAGCGAGGCGGTGCGCCATGCCGTGCTGGCGCAATACGCCGCGCACAAGGGGTGGAGCGCCAAGCTCCACCACGACAATCTGCTCGCGCTCGCCGACAAGCGGCCCGCCCTGCGGCCGGCGCCGTCCTATTCCACGCTGCGGCGCTTTCTTAAGGCCCGTGGCCTCGACAAGCAGCGCCGCCTGACATCGCGCCGGACCGCGGGCGCTGCGCGCGCCGAGGCGCGGCTGTGCGAGCGCGAGGTGCGCAGCTATGAGGCCGAATATGTCGGCGGCCTGTGGCACTGGGACTGTCACGTGGGGTCGAAGAAGGTGCTCACGCCACGCGGCGAATGGCAGCTGCCTGTTCTGTTCGGCGTGCTCGACGACCGCTCGCGCCTGATCTGTCATCTGCAGTGGTATTTGGCCGAGACTGCCGAGAACATCGCGCATGGCTTGTCGCAGGCGTTCCAGAAGCGCGGCCTGCCGCGCTGCGTTCAGAGCGACAACGGCGCCGCCATGACGGCGGCGGAGATCGTCGAAGGTCTTGGCCGGCTGGGCATCCTGCATCAGACGACGCTGCCGTATTCGCCTTACATGAACGCCAAGATCGAGACGCTGTGGGGGCTGGTGGAGGGCCGGCTGCTGGCCATGCTGGAGGATGTGCCCGATCTCGCCTTGCCGTTCCTCAACGAGGCGACGCAGGCGTGGGCGGAGTTGGAGTGCAATCGCAAGGTCCATTCCGAGACCGGGGAAGCGCCGGTAGCGCGCTTCATGGCCGGCCCTGGCGTGATGCGGCCGAGCCCGGACAGCGCGACGCTCAAGCTCGCCTCCACCAAGGCCGACTGCCGCACCCAGCGCAAGAGCGACGGCACCATCGTGGTTGAAGGCTGCCGCTTCGAGGTGCCCAACTGCTACCGCCACTTCACGCGCATCGAGATCCGCTATGCCAGCTGGGATCTCGCCCACATCCACCTCGTCGATGAACAGACCGGTGCGGTGCTGTGCCGGCTCTATCCCCAGGACAAGACAGCCAACGCCAGCGGTCTGCGCCGGCCGCTCGACCGCATCGCGCCGCAGCCGCTCGCGGCGCCGCCGGCAACCGGCATCGCGCCGCTGCTCGCCCGGCTGATCGACCGCCAAGCCGCCGATGGCCTGCCGCCGCCCTATCTCCCGAAAGACGAGCAAGGAGACGACACGTGAACAAGAAGCTGCTCGCGCTCTATGGCCTCATATCAAGTGGAATCCGTTCGCCCCCGACGTGCCGGTCGAGGCGCTGCGCGTGACCCCGCGCATCGAATCGTTCTGCTGGCGGGTCGAGCAGCTCGCCGGCGAGGGCGGCTTCGCCCTCGTCACCGGCGCTCCCGGCACCGGCAAGTCGGTCACGCTGCGCATCCTCGCCGAACGGCTCGCGGCGCAACGCGACATCAAGGTCGGCGTCCTCACCCGGCCCCAGGCCCGAATCAGCGACTTCTACCGTGAGATGGGGGAGTTGTTCGGCGTCGCGCTCCATCCCCATAACCGCTGGGGCGGCGCCAAGCTGTTACGCGAACGTTGGCAAACTCACATCGACGCCGCCTTCTCCCGCCCGGTGCTGATCATCGACGAAGCCCAGGAGATGGTGCCGACCGTGCTCTCCGAGTTGCGCCTGCTCGCCTCCACACGGCTCGACTCCCACATCCTGCTCACCGTCGTGCTCGCTGGCGACGGACGGCTCGTCGAGCGCTTGCGATCCGACGAGTTCCTGCCGCTCGGCAGCCGCATACGTGTGCGCCTGACGCTCGAGCGCGCCACCCCGGACGAACTGCACGACTGCCTCAAGCAGGCGATGCACAAGGCCGGAGCCGCCAAGCTGATGACCGACAACTGATCGCAACACTGAGCGATCACGCCCAGGGCAACCTGCGCGCCCTCATGAACATGGCCGGCGAGCTGCTCGCCGTCGCCGCCCACCGCGAGGCCCGCCAGATCGACGAGAAGCTGTTCCTGGAGACGACCTCTCCTCCCATCGACACCAAGGCCGCGGCCGGACGGCGGCGATGACCGTGCTGCCGGTCGCCCCCGCCCATCGCCTCGCCGTGCGCGCCGAGGAGCGGCGCTGGCTCGTCACCTCGCTGTGGTCCGAACAAGCGGTCGGCATCATCGGCGGCGAGCCCAAATGCTGCAAATCCTTCCTCGCCCTCGACCTCGCCGTCGCGGTCGCCGCCGGCACCCCATGCCTGCGCCGCTTCGCCGTCCCTCATCGCGGCCGCGTGCTGCTCTATGCCGCCGAAGATGCCCTCCACATCGTGCGCCAGCGCCTCGAAGGCATCTGCGCCGCGAGCGCCGTCGCGCTCGCCGATCTCGACATCCAGGTGATCACCGCCCCCACCCTGCGCCTCGATCTCGACGCCGACCGCAAAAGCCTCGCCGAGACCATCGCCAGATGGCAGCCGCGCCTGCTCGTGCTCGATCCCTTCGTGCGCCTGCACCGCATCGACGAAAACGCTGCTTGTTAAATGAGAGCAGATACGCGGCATTTTCGATCAAATCTGTAACTGCCCAGGTGGGATAGCCATCCTTTCGATGTTCTGCCGGTAAGATTTTTCTAGACAGCGGAATCGCGTTTCGATTCAAGGATTCATGAATGGCGATTCGC
>JAJPKK010000257.1 GCA_021323775.1 Hyphomicrobiales bacterium | reverse complement strand
CGTGGAGCGCGATTTTTTAGCCAGGAGGTCCGGAAGATGAGCGCCCCGGACCGCCGCCAGCTCGTCAACCGCAAGCACAAGAAGCTGTCGATCCGCCGGCAATGCGCCCTGCTGGGCATTGCGCGCTCCGGCGTGGCGCGACGGCACGAGCGGCGCGCGCGCAGCCAGCGCTGGCCATATGGCCCTCTCTCGGCGTGAAATTGAGCTTGCCGCAGAGCTCGCGTTTCAAACAACCCGACCGGCTCCAGTCAGCTGGGCGATCTTCTTCAGATGCGTGACTGCGGCGTGCGCGCCGCTCGTGTTGGTGAGCAGATTGAGCGTCGCTTCCACGTCGTCGCTAACCGGCGTCAGCGCGGTGTCCCTGTATGCCCGAGCGGCGGGATCGCGCATGATGACGAATTTGAGCACAAGGAGGCGCGCGATCGTTGCGATAATGACGGCATGTTTTCTGAGGGTTTCCCAAATGAAGCGCGGCCAGAAGATGACGGCGCGTTCGCGCGGCAGGCCCGGCCGGCGCTCCGAAGGATGCTTGAGCCGGAATATGCCGCCCTGGAGGGGATGCACATTTTCGAGTTGCGTCGTAGTCGCAAAATTGACGAGCAGCTTGATGAGGCTATTGACCGGCACTCCGGTCGCCACCGCACGGCGCAGCAGCGTCTCCATGTGCGTCGGAGTGTAATAGAGTGACCAGGCCTCGCGGTAGATCGCTTCCCACTGCTCCCGGCTCATGCGCGGGTGAGCGGTGCAGACGTGCTCGACGTCGTACTTGTTCAGGTCCGGCTCCATCGCCACGCCCTTCTTCCAAAGAACCTGATGATCCTCCGAGCCCGGCAGCGGCGTCAGGCAAAAAAACTCGATGATATCGAGCGGTAATTCCTCCTGGATGATCGCAATGTCGCGCCGGATGGTCTCCGGCGTGTCCGACGGGAAGCCAAGGATGTATCCGGCAAGCGTGAGAACGCCATGCGCCTTCCAGGCCAGGAGCATCCTTCGATATTCGGTGATCCTGTTCTGCCGCTTCTTGGCGGCGGCAAGGTTGTCCGGATTGATGTTCTCGAGGCCGATGAAGACGCGCGTGACGCCCGCACGCTTCGCCTTCTCGATGAAATTTGGGATCCGGTGGCACAATGTATCAACCTGGATCATGAGGCCGAGCGGGATTCCGTCGCTCTCGCGCAGCACGATCAGACGATCGAAGATCGGCTCCCACGCCTTGTTGCGCGCGAAATTGTCATCGGTGATGAAGAATTTGGAGATGCCCTGCGCCCAGTTGAGACGGATCAGATGCTCGACGTCATCGGCGGTGCGGAAGCGCGACTTCCGCCCCTGCACGTTGATGATGGTGCAGAATGAGCACTGATAGGGGCAGCCGCGCCCTGCATCGAAGCTCGTGCTCAACCCAAGCGTATGCTCGACATATGGCTTGGGAAGGAACGGCACCGGCGCGCCTTCCATGTCCGGCAGGTCCCTCATGAAATCGTAGAGTGGCGCGAGACGTCCGGCCGCGGCGTCGTGCAGCACGAGTTCGAGGCGACCTTCAGCTTCACCCGCGAACATCGAAATGCCAATGTCCCGGCACGCATCGAGATCGACGGCGCGGCCGTCAAGCATCGACACACAGCCGGACACGTGAAATCCTCCGATTGCGACTGGGATGCCGGCGGTGCGGAACGGGCGGGCGATATCGAGGGCGCGCGGATATTGGTTCGACTGGACGCCAACGAGCGCGAGCAGCCCAAAATTGCCATGGCTGTGAAACCGCTTGAGCAATTCGGGCACATCAACGCGCGTATGCGTCTCGTCAATTGCCTCGACGTCGATCGCAACGTCCGGTCCAAGGACTTGGCGTTCTGCGCAATCGGCCGCGATGCCGTAGACGGCGGCCAGTGAATTCGATGGAATCATTGCGCGCCACCAGCGGATCACGTAGCCCTCGTCGTCGTAGTGCGACGGCTTGACGAGAACAAGTTGGAAGCGTCGTCTTGTCGGCACTGAGACCTCCAGGCTAGAGCGGATTCCGGTCAGGTTGAAGCACCGGTCTCCCTCCCCGGTCGTGGCCGGGCTTGTCCCGGCCACCCCGATCATTCTTGCTTTGCGCTTCACCAGAGGTCGCCGGGACAAGCCCGGCGACGACGCTCCTTACGCGATTCAACGCCATCGAAATCCGCTCTAGGTCGGCTTCATCCGCCAGAGTTGAAAGCCGCAGGCACCGATCGCTCGCTCGATTTCATTTCTCGAAAGGTTGTATGGAGGATCCTTGTCGGGGCTTACGGCGCCGACCAAGTGCCACGGACGGAATTGCTCCGGCAGCTTGCTTCCCGCGACATCCCCGGCAAACGCCCGGAGCTCGCGCTTCGCATCTGATTTGAAGATGTAGAGACGCATCTGTCGCCTCATAGTGTTCTGCCGGCTTGGATGGGCGGCGCGGTCGATGCCGCTGCCAGGCCCGCCCCGCGCCCCATTCGTTTCCGCGGCGGAGCGGCGATCAAGCCATCTCGGATCGCCTGCCCGCGAGCAGAGCTTATGTCCGCCACGCACCGCTTCGGCCTTCTCCCTCGTTGCCCGCTTCGATGGTTTCTCATAGAAACGCCGCCGCTTTCATCTCCCTGAATACACCTGCCCGCTGAGCATCCAGACGCCCACGCCCGTGCGTGCAGTGCGGTCACCCACTCGTCACCGCAGGCACGGCGCAGCCAAGGGCGATGAACGAGCCCTTTACCCAGCGCTCCGAGGCCTTGAGGCCGATCGACGCATATCCCCGTTGCAGATCGGGCGAAGCCCGTCGCCCGCATTATCATTTCGCCCGCGCTTAAGCGGGGCTTCCAACGCCGGTTGATTTCACCGGCGTTGATTTCACCGGCAATGTCGATGGGGCAGGTCTGAGACACGGCGATCTCCGTCTTCAAGGCGGGAGCACAATCCGGTCTCTCAGCCACCGGCGGCCGGGGCGATACCGATGGTGTCACCAAGATAGGGGTTGCAGGCGCAAATAGCCAGTCTTTTTCCCAGCCGCCCTTGCGGAACGCCCGCCCATGCTCTATTTATGACTGATCGAGTTTCGGCCGAACGACTTGGCCCTGCCGCGCAATCCGCGCCGGACTGACGACCTTCCTCCAAATCTCGAAAATGGCCGGCTGCGCGACTGTGCAGCCTACCTAAACACGCATCCGAAAGAAGAGTCATATGACGCAAGGTACAGTAAAGTGGTTCAACGGCCAAAAAGGCTTCGGCTTTATCCAGCCTGATGACGGCAGCAAGGATGTCTTCGTGCACATCAGCGCCGTCGAACGCGCCGGGATGCACAGCCTCAACGAGGGACAAAAGGTTTTGTTCGAGGTTGTGTCCGATCGCAAGACCGGCAAATCTTCGGCAGACCATCTGCGTGCCGTCTGATCGGCGGCGCCGGTAGCCACGGAGCCTTGACCACGGACGAAGGGGCAGGGCTTGTGGTTCAGCCCTGCGCGGCCGACCGCCGGGGTTTCTGTGCTGGTACGGTGTCGGTTGCAGGCAACCGTAGTTTAGTTCGCGAAATTGGTGGAAGCCGATCTGGTGGGTCGTTGACGACGCCGTTGAAACTTGAGGCTCTACGCGCCTTCAGTGCCGTGTACTCTCGGCCATGTCATTCATGCGGATTTCAAGCGTGATGTGATCCTGTGGTATGCAAAACCTGGCGGCTACGTCGGCAACCATCTCCGACGCGGATTCAATGGAATCGGCGATTTCCTCGCCCCAGACCGCGTGGCCCAATCGCGCTGCAGCAGCGTTGTGCAGCCTGATCTGAACAAACGTAGCCGTCGTCCTCCTGGGTAATGCGAGCAAATAGGTCGGTAAATCGATTCTTGGCTGCTGCGGACTCTGGGACACGACCGGCGCGCATGGAGATCGCTTTCATTGGCCCGATGGCGCAGAGCGAGGGCGGACCATTTGGTCGAGTAATGCCGGCTAACGTCTGGGATGCATGAAGTCGGACGCCCTACGTCATAAGAGCCTCGGCTGCCTCGGATGTAAAATCCTTAGAGCAGCTTGGGATTCCGTCGAAAGCCTCAACAGACGCGCCGCATCAATATTGTCTGCGCCGGGCTGCGTGCGTCGGCGCTGTGAAGAATGACGGTTTCGATCGTCTGCCAGGCCTCAAAACCATCGGCCTTTTGAGGCGCAAAGGCAAGGAGGATTTCCGGTTGAATGCGAATTGGGAATTTTCTCGCCTGCACATATTCAACACCATTGGCGCCTTCGTCTAAAAGAAGACATGATTTGGATTGACCCGCGTTCAAACGTTTTTTGATATCCACTTTGGAGAGTTAAATGATGCGTAAGCTCCAGGCCGATGATCGCGTTCGAGAGCACGCACAAAAGCTCGTTGTTGATACCGATGAGCCCGAACGGCACGCTAAGTCATCATCTCTAAAAGCACGTCGCAGGAGGCAATGCCAATGAGTGCGCGATTAGAAAAAAAGGTGGGAGCGAGCCCGTCCAGCGAGCTCCAGCATGAAGTACCGAGCCAACGCCGAGGAGCCGACACAAAGCAATTCCGACTGCAAGTCGACCGGCAAACGAAAAGCTCCTACGCGAGTTACGAAGCTGCTGAGCAGGCTGGGCTGCAAATCAAGAAAAGCCATCCTATCGTTTCGGTGACGGTGTATGACTCGGTTGGAGGGGTCAACAGGTCAATCGATCTGCCCAATTCGTCGGACGAACCGGCGTCTTGATAGTACCGGCGCTCTACCAATGAGATAGCCGACATCGTCGCAACTCTCGGTCTCCGCCCTGTGCTGGCAAAACGCGTCTGCGCCCTCTCCTAATATCAGGTAAGAATCTAAGTTAGCGCCTCTGAGGATGGCCCCAGGCTCCCGCTGCATCGCCCTGCGTCGGCACTTCCACGCCCTCCACCCATGTGGCGATGACATCGAGATCGGCTGTAAGCGCGACCATGTCGGCGCGGGCATTGCGGACCAGGGCGCCGCGTTCGTGCTCCACCCCAAGGAATCTCGCCGGCGTCAGGGACGCGGCGCGTAGCGCATCGTTGAGCGGCAGCTTCGCAAGCTTCACGGCATTGCGGACAGCCGAAGCCATATCCAGATGGGCGCCCGCAAGGGTCCCGTCCGCCCCCGTGAGCCGGCCTTCGCGGAGCGAGATCGTTCGCCCCATCAACCGGAACTCATTGAGTGCCGCACCGACAGACGGCATGGCATCGCTCACCAGCGCCATCGCATCTGCCCTTTTTGCGGCAAATGCCGCCCGCACGCTGGTCGGATCGACGTGAATCCCGTCCACGATGATGCCTGCGGTCAGCCGCGGCTCGGCGAAGGCGGCTCCGATAATGCCCGGCTCGCGGCCGGCAAACGGCGGCATGGCGTTGAAGAGATGGGTTACGCCGGTGAGCCCGTCCTCCACGGCTCGAATTACGATGGCGGCCGTCGCCTCGCTGTGGCCGACCGACACGCGAATGCCAGCGCCCGCAAGCTTCCTCAGAAAGCCGTCCGGCAATCGCTCGGGTGCGAGCGTAACCAGCGAGCGGCCGGCGCCGGCGAGATCGCTGAGCCAATCGAGGTCGCTCATGTGAGGAACCGCAATGTGGTCCGTCCGATGGATGCCGGGCCGCAAAGGACTGATGAAAGGGCCCTCGAGGTGCAGGCCGAGCACGCCGTCGCTGCCGGCCGCCGTGCGCGCCGCCGCGATGGCGGCTTGCGTCTGCTGCCGCGAATCCGTGATCAGCGTCGGCAGGCAGGCCGTCGTCCCATAGCGCCGGTGCGCGCGGGCTATCGCCCGCATGGCTTGCGCCGTCGGCTCGTCGTTGAGGAGAATTCCGCCGCCGCCATTGACCTGCAGGTCGATGAAGCCGGGCGACAACAAGGCGCCCTCCGGCAAACGCCGCTGCGGCCAGCCCTCTGGGACCTCGCCCCATGCCGCCAGGGAACGAATGAGCCCGTCCTCGATCAGCACCGCGGCGTCGTTGTGCCAGCGGCGGCCGTCGAAAACACGTTGCGCCACGACGGCATGGCGACTGTGGTTTGCAATCGTATCCTGAGCCTGTGGCATCCTTACAGCGATACTCGATTGGCTGAGCCTCACTTAGTCTCTAGGTCAACCCTAACCGAAAGCCGCGGGAGACTCTCCTGCGTCACGTTGGCCGGGTGGGTTGTCGGCTCCCCAAGCTCCAATTTATAGAGGACCTCATGAAAGGTTTGGGATGGACCGGCTTGTAATCCGCGGCGGCAACCAGCTCAAAGGATCGGTGCAGATTCACGGCGCCAAGAATGCGGCTCTCCCGCAGATTGCTGCGGCGCTGCTCGCCGCAGAGCCGCTTGAGCTTGGCAACGTTCCGGATCTCCTCGACGTCACCACCATGTTGGGTCTGATGCAGGAACTCGGCGTGACTGCCGAGCGAGAGACCGGGGGCAGCCTGCTGCTGGATCCGCGAGGAGCGCGCAATGCACAGGCTCCTTATGAGATCGTCCGGCGCATGCGCGCCAGCATCCTCGTTCTTGGACCGCTGGTTGCGCGGTTCGGCAGCGCGCGGGTGTCGCTGCCGGGCGGCTGCGCCATCGGCGCGAGGCCGGTCGATCTGCACCTCAAAGCGCTGACGGCCCTCGGAGCGCGGGTCGAGGTCGATGCGGGATATATAACGGCGGAGACGAATGGCCGCCGATTGCGCGGCGGCCGCATCATTCTCACCTCGCCCTCGGTCGGCGCGACCGAGACCGCCATGATGGCGGCCGCCCTTGCGCAGGGCGAAACGGAAATCGTGAATGCGGCACGCGATCCCGAGGTTTGCGATCTCGCGCTTTGCCTCACGGCAATGGGCGCTGCAATCGAGGGCGCCGGCACGCACCGGATTCAGATTGAGGGCGTGGACAGCCTGCATCGCGCCCGGCACGATCTGATCGCAGACCGCATCGAGGCCGGCACCTATGCGATCGCCGCCGCCATCACGGGCGGCCAACTCGAACTCATCGATGCCCATCTTGAGCACCTCGCAGCGGTCGGTGCGGTCCTGGAGCATGCAGGCGCGCAAATCTGGCCGACCGACCGCGGCCTGATGGTCTCGCGGACGGGACCGCTACGCGCCGTTGACGTGGTAACGGAACCCTATCCAGGATTTCCGACTGACCTGCAGGCCCAGTTCATGGCGCTGATGGCGGTGGCGCCCGGCGCCTCCGTCATTCGCGAGACGATTTTTGAAAGCCGCTTCATGCATGTGCCGGAGCTCGGCCGGCTGGGCGCTAACATCGTGCTGCAGGGCACGACCGCGCTGGTGCGCGGCGCAGCAAAGCTCCACGGCGCCGAGGTGATGGCCACCGACCTGCGCGCTTCGGTCGGGCTCGTCCTGGCAGGGCTGGTCGCTGAAGGCGAGACGGTGGTTCATCGCATCTACCATCTTGACCGCGGCTATGAGGCCCTCGACCGCAAGCTCGTGCAGTGCGGCGCCGATATCAGGCGGGTCGCGCAATGAACGCGCTCACGCGCAGGAACCTACGATTGCTCGTCGGCGTCGACGGGGGCGGCACCGGGTGCCGCGCCCGCATCGAGGATGCCGAAGGCAGCGTGCTCGGCGCCGGCATCGCCGGTCCGGCGGCGGTGCGGCTCGGCATTGATCGATCGTTGGCGGCTGTGGAGAGCGCCTGCCGGGCCGCGGCCGCCGAAGCCGGCCTTCAGCCCGACGCCCTGGCCGAAATGGATGCCGGCGTCGGGCTGGCCGGCATTGGCCGCAAGGGGGTGCTCGAAGAGATCAGGGCGCGGCCCCATCCCTTTCGCTCCGTCATCTATGTCAACGACGCCAACATCGCGTGCATGGGCGCACACAGCGGCCGCGACGGCGGCATCGTCATCATCGGCACTGGCAGCGCGGGCTTCGCCATCGTGAAGGGACGCGAGGTGAAGGTCGGCGGCTACGGATTCCCAATTTCGGACGAAGGAAGCGGCGCTGACCTCGGTCTTTCGGCAATCCGGCTGGCGCTGCGCGCCAACGATGGCCGGGCACTGGCCACGAGCCTGACCCGTGATGTCATGGCCCGCTTCGGCGGCGATCCGTTCGAGGTCGTGGCATGGATGGATCGCGCAACCGCGACCGACTATGCGGCCCTGGCCCCCCTGGTGATGCGGCATGCGGACGCCGGCGACCCCGTCGGCCGGCGCATCGTGCGCGACGCCGCCGAGCAGATCGACGAACTGGTGCGCCGCCTGATCGAATGCGGTGCGCCGCGGATTGCCCTCGTCGGCGGACTTGCTTCACCCATGGAGCCATGGCTTGCCCCTGACGTGCAGCGCCGCCTCTCGCCGGTCGAAGGCGACGCGATTGCCGGCGCATTGCTTCTCGCCCGGCGCGCCGCAATGGCGCGCGCGTGCTAGCGGATCGATGCCATGAAACCAATCACGTGGCTCGGTCGAAGTCATCCCTCGGCCTCGTCCTTAGGAGCGCACTCTTGCGCGCATCTCGAAGGACGGCCACAGGCGAGGCCGTTCCCGCGGCCATCCTTCGAGACGGCCGCGCGAAGAGCGCGGCCTCCTCACGATGAGGTCGAAGAGTGGCTGTACCAGGCATCTCGAGGATGTGAATGCTCACCGAGAAGATCAGTCCCCGCTACGTCGAACTCGATTCCTGGTCCTCGGGCGAGATGCTCGCCGCCATGTACGAGAGCCAGCTTGCCGCCGCCGCAGCAGTGCGCGCCGCGCTGCCTGCCATCGCGGCGGCCGTAGACGCCGCGGTTCCGGCGCTGCGGCGCGGCGGGCGGATCGTATATGTCGGCGCCGGAACGTCCGGCCGCATCGGCGTGCAGGATGGCAGCGAGCTGCCGCCGACCTATGACTGGCCGGCCGACCGGGTGGTGTTCGCCATGGCAGGCGGCCTCGGCGCGCTGGTGCGCAGCGCCGAGGACGCCGAGGACGATGAGGCGACGGGCGCGCGCGCAATGGAGGATGCAAAGATTGCTCCCGATGACGTTGTGATCGGCATCGCGGCGAGCGGCGCCACGCCCTACACCATCGGCGCCTTGCGGGCGGCGACGGCCGCCGGGGCCGTGACGGTCGCGCTCGCTAGCAATCCAGGGGCGCCGCTGTTCGACGTGGCCGCTCACCGAATTCTGGTTGAGACCGGCGCAGAGGTGATTGCGGGCTCCACGCGCATGAAAGCCGGCACCGCCCACAAGATCGTGTTGAACCTGTTCTCGACCGCCGTCATGGTGAAGCTCAACCGCGTGTACCATGGGCTCATGGTGCACATGCGGGCTCGCAACGCGAAGCTCAAGCGGCGCGCCGCAACGATCGTCAGCGAGATCATCGGCTGCGCGGCTTCCGAGGCGGCGCAGCTCGTCGAACAGGCAGACGGGGACGTGAAGATCGCCGTTCTGCTCGGCCTTGGGTTGGCGCCGCTGGATGCTGCGAGGATTCTCGCTCGCCACGACGGCAATCTGCGGATGGCAATCGCTGAAGCCACCCATGAGAGCAAGCATGACGGCGGCTGAGCGCGCGGCCTCGACCGCCATGGCGCGGGAGATCGCGCAAATCCCCGGCGCAGCCGAGCGGCTGCTCGCGCGATCCGATGCGGTTTGCGCGATCGCCGATCGCATCAGGAGGGCGCGTCCGCGCATCGTCATCACATGCGGCCGCGGCAGTTCCGGCCATGTCGGCGTCTATTTGCGATATCTGATCGAGGCCCGCGTCGGCCTTCTCGTCTCGGCGTCCGCACCATCCATCGTCACCGCCTATCGCCGGCG
>JAJPKK010000078.1 GCA_021323775.1 Hyphomicrobiales bacterium | reverse complement strand
GGCGGTCGCATAGAACAGGGCCGGGCCGACCGCATAGCCCAAACGGCCGCGCACGGTGCTGAACCAGGAGAGCTTCTGATCGATCGTAGTCGCGCCGGCGCCGGCGCAGAGGTTCGCGCAGGTCAGATATCCGCTGCCCGTGCTGCCCTGGAAATCGGCGTCGACGCCCACAACCCAGGTTCCGAACTGCCAGTTGTAGCCGATGATGCCGCCGCCGTCGAAACCGCGCGGCGACAGGATAAACGCTTCGGCGTTGGTCGCCGGGATGACGAACGTGCTGTCGTTGCGACCCAGGCCGTAGCCGAACGTGCCGCCGGCAAACAGCCCCGCCCAATTGTAGATCGGGCCAATCGCAGCAGATTGATCTCCCCCGAAATGGTAATTGATGCCGCCGCGGAAGATCTGCTCCTGATTCTTCACTCCCAAAGTGCCGGTTGGGACCGAAGTGACCGCGGAACTGCCGAGATTGAGGTACAGGTACTCGGCTTTGGCTGTCCAATTGCCGCCGAGCGCCGCCTCAACGCCAGTGCCCCATACCCAACCCATCTTGGTCGTCGCGGCATTGGTGAGTCCGCCGAAAGCGGTCGTGAGGCCCGTCTCGATTCCGCCGTAAGCTGCGCCGCCCGTCACGTAGGTCAACACGGGGCCGTTCGCCAATCCAAGGCGCGCCCGCGTCGTGCCGAACCAGTTCAGCTTCTGATCGATCACCGCGGATGATCCGGCGATACAGTTCAGCAGGCAGGTCCGCGCATCCGAAATGCCCGCGCCCTGAATGTCGGTTTCGGCCCCGAGCACGAAGCTCATGATCTGATAATTGAAGCCCAACTGGCCGCCGCCGAACGCGCCTGCCGGCATGGCGTTGAAGGTCTCGAAGGCGGGGCCGAATGCGAAGCTGCCGGCTCCCTGCCCGACGCCGTAACCGGCATTCGCCCCGATATACCAGCCGGTCCACGAGTAGGGGGCGACGATCGGCGCCTTGAGAGGCGGCGCCTTGACCGCCATGTCGGCGCCGAGCGCGGGCATGCCAATCACGAGCACACCGAGCGCCAACGGTGTCCCGGTAAGCAGCACGCGGCAGTTGCTTCGTGTCATCTCGATACCAGCCCCGAATCTTAATTTTGTGGATGCGCCCATATTCGCACGGCGTCACCGCCTAGTCTGTTACCGTCGCGCCACAGTGCCAAAGATTGTTTATGACAATGCAACTTGTGCATCGCGCGTGTTCGCGTACACTTCTCTTGGGAGAGAGACGCCAGCCAATTGCAGGCTCCGTGGCTAAGCACGCGGAAGCCGCTCAAGGAGTGAACGTGGGTCGCGGTCGACGCATTCTTCTCTATTGTGCGGCTTTGATCGCGGTTGGCGGGACGGGAGCATGGTACCTGCATCAGGGGCCGGAGCCGGTTCGAGCGGCCCGATCGTCGGTGTCGGCGGCTGTTCCGGTCACCGTGGCGGTTGCCGCGAAGCGCGACCTGCCTGTCTACCTGACCGGCCTCGGTTCGGTGCAGGCGTTCTTCACCGTTGGCATCAGATCGCAGGTCGACGGCAAGCTTGAAGAGGTGCTGTTCACGGAAGGCCAGCAGGTCAAGAAGGGCGATGTCCTGGTCAAGATCGATCCGCGCCTCTATCAGGCGGCGCTCGATCAGGCCAAGGCCAAGAGGATGCAGGATGAAGCCCAGCTCTCCTCCGCGCGGAAAGACCTCGCCCGCTCGCGCACGCTGGTCGACAAGAGCTTCCAGACCCAGCAAGTGGTCGACCAGCAGCAGGCCAGGGTTGACCAGCTCATCGCCACGATCAATGCCGACGATGCGGCGATCGAAGCCGCGCAGACGCAGCTCGACTACACGGCGATCACCGCGCCGAGCGACGGCCGCATGGGCGTGCGCAACATCGATCCGGGCAATATCGTGCACGCTTCCGACTCCGCCGCGATCGCCACATTGACTTTGACCAAGCCGGCCGCGGTGCTGTTCACGTTGTCCTCCCGCTACCTCCAGGATGTGCGCGAGGCGATCGCGCGCGGTCCGGTGGAAGTGACGGCGTTCAGCCAGGACAACACCCGCGTGCTGAGCAAGGGCACCCTTCTCCTCATCGATAATTTTGTCGATCAGGCGAGCGCCACCATGCGGCTCAAGGCGGTGTTCGCCAACGAGGACGAGAATCTGTGGCCCGGAGACTTCGTCAACGCGCGGGTCCTCCTCGAGGTGCGCCGCGACGTCCTGGTCATTCCGGCGCCGGCTATTCAGCGCGGGCCGGACGGAATCTTCACGTGGGTCGTGAAGCCGGACAATCACGTCGAGGCGCGCCCGATCAAGACGGGGCCAACAACCGCCGACCAGACGGTTGTCACATCCGGTCTGTCCGAGGGCGAGCGCGTCGTCGTAAACGGCCAGTACAAGCTGCGGCTCGATTCGCGCGTGACGGTGAACGAGCCGGCCGCCTCAGCGGTTGCGAAGCAGGACCGTCCATCATGAACATTTCCGAACCGTTCATCCAGCGCCCAGTCGCGACCTCGCTGTTGATGGCGTGGATCGGCTTCGTCGGCCTGGTGGCCTTCCCGCTCCTGCCAGTGGCGCCATTGCCGCAGGTGGATTTCCCCACCATTCAGGTGAACGCGACGCTCCAGGGCGCCAGCGCCGAAACCATGGCGGCCTCTGTCGCCGCGCCGCTGGAGCGTCAGTTCGGCCAAATTCCCGGTGTGATGCAGCTCACCTCCATGAGCGCCCTCAACGGCACCACGATCATCATCCAGTTCGACCTCAATCGCAACATCGATGCCGCCGCCCAGGATGTGCAGGCGGCGATCACGGTCGCCGGCAAGACCTTGCCGCAGCAGATGTCGACGCCGCCGAGTTACAAGAAGGTTAACCCCGCCGACTCGCCGATCATGATGCTGTCGGCACAATCGGATACCTTGCCGCTCTACGTGGTCGACGATTACGTCGATAACTTCCTCGCCCAGCAGATTTCCCAGGTTCCCGGAGTGGCCCAGACGGTCATCAGCGGGGAACAGAAAACCGCAATCCGGATCGAAGTCGATCCGGCCAAGCTCGCCTCGAGCGGTCTCACCTTGGAAGACGTGCGCGCGATTCTCGTCAATCAGACGACCATCGCGGCCAAGGGCACGGTCAACACCGAGCGCACAAGCTTTACCATCGCGGCAAATGACCAGATCATTGACCCGGAGCCGTTCAACGACATCGTCCTCGCCTATCGTAATGGCGGCCCGATACGGGTGAGCGACGTCGGCCGCGCGATCGCCGCAGCGTCCGACCGCACTGTCGCCGGCTACCAGAATCTCAAGAAGGGGGTGCTCCTCTACATTTACAAGCAGCCGGGCGCGAACGTCATCGAGATCGTCGACAAAGTGAAGGAAATGCTGCCGCGCCTGACGGCAAATATCCCCCCGGCAATCGACGTGCGGGTTCAGCTTGATCGCACCACCACGATCCGGGCATCGATTGCGGATGTTGAATTCACCCTCCTCCTGACGATCGCGCTGGTCGTGCTGGTGATACTGCTGTTCCTTCGCAGCTTCTGGGCGACCTTCATTCCCGGCATCACGGTGCCGCTGGCGCTGCTCGGCTCGTTTGCCGCAATGTATTTGCTTAATTTCAGTCTCGACAACCTTTCGCTGATGGCGCTCACCATCTCGGTCGGCTTCGTCGTCGACGACGCCATCGTGGTGGTCGAGAACATTCACCGTCATATCGAGAACGGCGAACAGCCTTTCGAAGCCGCGCTCAAGGGTTCGCGCGAGATCGGCTTCACGGTCCTGTCGATCAGTTGCTCGCTCATCGCGGTGTTCATTCCGCTTCTGCTGATGGGCGGCATCATCGGGCGGCTTTTCCGGGAATTCGCCATGACAGTCACCGCCTCGATCGCAGTGTCGGCGGTCGTGTCGCTGACGCTCGCCCCGATGCTGTGCTCGCGCTTCATGCGGCATGACTCCGGCAACCCGGGACCCGTCTATCGCCTCATCGAAGGCGTGTTTGACCGGATGCTGTCGTTCTACCAGCGCACCCTCGATGTGGCCCTGCGTCATCAGGCGGTCACGCTCGCCATATTTTTCGCAACCATGGCGCTGACCGGCGCGATGCTCTACTACACGCCGAAGGGCTTCTTCCCGATCCAGGATATCGGTCTGATTAACGGCATATCGGAAGGAGCGCAGGATGTCTCGCCGCAGGAGATGATGCGGCTGACGAACGAGCTTGGCGAGGTGGTCATGCGCGATCCGGCCGTGGCGGGGTATGGCTCGTCGGTCGGCTCGACCAGCAGCGCCAAGACCGCCAACACCGGCAACTTCACCATCGTGCTCAAGCCGCGCGAAGAGCGCGACGCCACGGCTTCCGAGGTCATCGATCGGCTGCGGCCGCAGCTCGCCAAGATCACCGGCGTCAATCTTTATCTGCAGCCGGCGCAGGACATCACGGTGGGCGGACGCATCGCACGCGCCGCCTTTCAATATACGCTGCAGGACCCGAATATTTCCGAGCTGACCGAGTGGGCGCAAAAGCTCCTCGACAAGATGCGCACGCTGCCGGAATTGGTCGACGTTGGCAGCGACCTCCTGTTCAGGGCGCCGCAGCTCAAGGTGAAGATCAATCGCGATCAGGCCTCGCGGTTCGGCATTTCCCCCCAGGCGATCGACGATACGCTGAACGACGCCTACGGACAGCGCCAGATTGCGCAATATTTCACGCAGCTCAACACCTATTGGCTCATCCTGGAGATACCTCCGGAGCAGCAAACGACGCTGGAGTCGCTCGATCGCCTCTACGTGAAGTCGCCGTTGACCGGCGCGGCGGTGCCGCTGTCGGCGCTGGTCGATACCGACAGCTACGCGGTCGGGCCGCTTTCGATTAATCACCAGGGTCAGTTCCCGGCTGCCACCTTGACCTTCAACCTGCGCGCCGGATACGCGCTCGGGCAGGCGGTTGACGCGATCAATCAAGCGGTGCGCGACATTGGGATGCCGGACTCAGTGATCGGAACCTTCCAGGGCAACGCCCAGGCGTTCCAGTCGTCATTGGCCAGCGAGCCGGCGCTGATCGCCGCGGCGCTGGTCGTCGTCTATATCATTTTGGGCATGCTTTACGAGAGCTTCATTCACCCGCTGACGATCTTGTCGACACTGCCGTCCGCCGGCGTCGGCGCCGTGCTGGCGCTCAATCTCGGCCACATGGACCTGTCGATCATCGGCATTATCGGCATCATCTTGTTGATCGGCATCGTCAAGAAAAACGGCATCATGCTGGTGGATTTCGCCATCGTGGCGGAGCGCGAGCGTCACATGGCGCCGATTGCGGCTATTCGCGAAGCCTGCCTGCTGCGGTTTCGTCCGATCCTGATGACCACCGCCGCCGCCATGCTGGCCGGCGTGCCGATGATGTTCGGCCACGGCACTGGCTCCGAGTTGCGCAGGCCGCTTGGCTACGCCATGGTGGGAGGCTTGGCGCTGAGCCAGGTCCTGACGCTTTATACAACCCCGGTGGTCTATCTCTACCTCGCCCGGCTCCAGGCTTGGATGCAGGGCAAGGCTGCGCTGCAAGTGCCGCAGGCCAAGGAGATACACGCTGTTGCCGCCGAATGACGAGCGCGACATCTCTCGGCTCGCGGACCTATTCGTTATCGGAATTGCGTAGGTGGGCAAAGGCGCCCCTTCCACAGGCTCAGGAGCGCCGCGCCCCTCATGCGCCCGGCCTTTCGAGGGGCGACGGGCACGCTTCGCTCTGAGCTTGTCGAAGAGCGCCCACCCCGCCTCCTGACCAATCGCCGACCACCAAGGGATCTACAAGCCCTTCCGGTCGGGTCGCCTTCGCCAATGAGAGAGATAAGTTAAGCTGACCTGTCCGCTCGCTCTAATGACGGCGCTGAGATTGATGAGCGGGATCCGCGTGGCCTCCAGCCGAACCGCTGCGCCGATCTGTGATTTCGATCGGATGATATGTTTCCTTGTCGCAGCCATCGATCAACACAAAGGATCTCACTTCCAATATGGCGTCGTTGGCGACCAGAACCGCATATTTCGGCGAGTCGTCTGGGCTGTTGGTTTTGACGCAGAAAGTCCAGTCGCCCCGTTGGGTGTCGTGCGCGGCGCGCACTTGCGATACCTCCGGAGCACCGGAGAGCTTCGCCATCGTGAACGCGGCCTTGACGAGTTCGACGAGTTTCTTTCCTTCGGGCGGCGGCGGCACAACCCGCGGCGGGGATTCGTTCGCATCGAGCGCGGCGCAGCCGGCCGCGATCAAACAAAACGCTACGATCAATATCCGCCGCGCTGTCATGTTGGATCTTTCGAATTGATCGTTGGATGCGACGACGCAAAATGCGATTCGGCGTATTGGACGTGCGGTAGCTCGCACGCCCCATAGGTCATTCCGATCCTGGGATCGCACCGAATCAGAATCACGAAGAACGCGGAGAAATACGGCCGCTCGGCATCTGTCTGGCCAATTAAATCTTGGTAATGCGAGGCAAGTCACCGCGGCGCCGGCACGACGCGCGCCGCGAACGAGCGATGCTTTCGGCGAGCGCCCCGGTGGTCTGAAAGACATGAGAGCATATAGGCGAGCTTCACCTCAGGCGACAGTGCCCGATTGAGAACCGCCGGCGCGCCTATTCCTGCGGCTTGAATCCGAACTGGCGCGCGAAGCGTTGCGCGTAGAGCGGCCATACCTGCGGATTGACCTTTCGCGGCACAGGCTTGCCGTCGAGCGCAGCGAGCACCTGCTCGGCGGCGATCTTGCCCATATTGAACCGCGTCTCGCGGGTGACGCCCGCCGTGTGCGGGCTGACCAGAACATTGTCGAATTTCAGCAAGGGGTGGTCGCAAGGCGGCGGCTCGCTCGCCCAGACGTCGAGACCCGCGCCCGCAAGCTGTCTGCGCCGTAGCGCGTCGGCGAGCGCCGCTTCGTCGTGAATATGACCGCGCGCCGTGCTGATGAGAAAGGCGCCGGGGCGCATCAGCGCGAACTGCGCCGCCCCGACCATCCCGCGGGTCTCCGCCGTCAGCGGGCAGTTGATCGAAACGTAGTCGCTGCGGCGCATCAGGTCGTCGAGATCGACCTTCTCGGCGCCTCGCTCCGTGCACACCGCGGCGGTGAGGTATGGATCGTAAGCGAGCACGCGCATGGCGAAGAGGCCGCGGCAAAGTTGGGCAAGGCGGCTGCCCACATTGCCAAGTCCGATGATCCCGATCGTCTTGCCGAACACGTCGTTTCCCATATAGGCGACCCGATCGACAAGGCGCTCGCGACGCATCGCCTGGTTGGTCTCCGGAATGCGCTTCGACAGCGCAATCAGCATGCCGAGCGCATGCTCGGCGACGGCTTCACGATTGCCGCCCGCCTGGTTGACCACGAGAATGCCGGCCTCGGTGCAGGCCGCAACGTCAACCGTGTCGTAGCCGACGCCGCTGGTGGAAACGACGAGCACGCACGGCATCCTCGCGATGAGGGCCGCATCAACATGGAAGCGCCGCGCAATCTCGTCCCGCGCCGAGCCAACCTGGTAGACATGGGCCGCCGCAAGGATCGGTCCGGCGACCTCCTCCGGGCTTTCGTTTTCAAGACGGTCGAGCCGCACGTCGCCGCGGCGCTCAAGGATTTCCGCGTAAACCGGGTCCGCAAGATATTTCACGTAAAAAACGCGCCTCGTATTCACGGACACGGATGCACCTTTCTGTTGTCGGCGGCAGCGATGGATTTGCATCGAAGCTCGTTCTACCAGGCGCGCTTCGATAATTGAACGGCTGCTCCAGCCGCGCTGCGCCCCGGCCATCGCGAAAAAAGCATCAGCGAACCGGGCTTGCGCGGCCGACGCTATTTTGCGTTGACGGCGTTCTTGATGGCCATTTTGGATAGCTGAACGACAAGCTGTCTCAGCCACCTGGTCTCCTCGCGGAGCAATTCCAATTCGTCGGATTGGGAATGGGACTTGGAGCTTTTCGAAACGCTATCCTGCCGCTGGTAAGATGGTTTGGCGTCAGCCATCGGGTCCCCTCACGAATCAGTCAAGGCGAACTTCGGTTCGAATTGCGTGGTTCGTTGGGCATGAATGTGTCGGCTTTGACCGCTGGTCTGGCGCCTCTTACGCAGCCGAACGTTTGACAATCATGAGGTCCCGAACTCCGACGACGTAAGCCGTACGCCAAGACGCTCAAGAATCGCACCAAGCTTGCCGAGCGCGTGATCAAAGCTGCGGAGGACGTGCTCGCGGCCCAACACTATGTCGCGCCGGTCGACGTCCTTGTCGGGATCAGGTCGCTCGATGGCGGAACTGTCAAGCGTTGGCAGCAAAGGCGGATCGACGACCTCGAACAGGTCGTGCAAACCAATCCCTCGCGCATTTCCGAGGCAATGGAGCTGTTCGGGCATGGGCGACCGCCAAGGGACTTTCTCCGAGCGAGACAGCTTATAAAGAGACTGTTGGCGCTGGAAAAGGCTGCCTCCACCGCCGCGCACGCACGAGTGTTGTCTGATGGCAACACTGTTGCAGTTTTGCTTCATTCTCAGGATTTTTGAAATTCTCTTTGTGTCGCAATTAGTTATACGGGGCTTGCGAGTGGCGCAGCGCTTGTCCGCGAGGCACCCGCGCTTTAAGGTGAGATTGGGGCGACGCAATTCTGCTGAGGGAGATTGCGAGCATGAAACGCGTCGGAACAGCGGACATGACCATCATCGCCGAGCCTAAGCTGTGGAAGGGGTTCAGCAATTGGGGGATCGGGACGCTGACAGGCTTCGCGGCAGCGTCGCATTTGCGCGCGGTCGCCGTGCTCGCCGTGATATCGCTCGCATCGTTCCTGCCAGGCTTCTTTCAGATTCCGCCGGTCGACCGTGACGAGCCGCGGTTCGCGCAGGCGACCAAGCAGATGATCGAGACCGGCGATTATGTCGACATCCGCTTCCAGGAGGAGACGCGCTACAAAAAGCCGATCGGCATCTATTGGCTGCAGGCCGCGGTGGTGGAAATGGCCGCGGCCGCCGGCGTGCCGGGCGCGACGACGAACATTGGATTTTATCGCATTCCTTCGCTGATCGGCGCCATCGGGGCGGTGCTGGCGACCTACTGGGCGGCGCTCGCGTTCGTATCCCGGCGGGCGGCGTTGATGGCGGGCGCCATGATGGCCACTTCGATTCTGCTCGGCGTCGAAGCGCGGCTCGCCAAGACCGACGCGATGTTGCTGCTGACGACAGTCGCGGCATTGGGCGCGATGGCGCGCGCCTATCTGATGGAGCAGGGCGATCGTCCGACCACCATGCCCCCATTGGCGGTTGCCGCCGTCTTCTGGAGCGCGATCGCGGCCGGAATTTTGATTAAGGGACCGATCATCCTGATGTTCGTTGGCTTCGCCGCGGCCACGCTCATCGCGGCGGATCGCTCCGCACGCTGGTTGTGGCAGCTCAAGCCCTTGATCGGCGTGCCCTTCGCGCTCGCGCTCGTGATGCCGTGGCTCATCGCCATCCTTATTCGCACCGGCGGCAGCTTCCTCACCGACGCGCTCGGCGAGGACATGTTTGCCAAGGTGACCGGAGGCCAGGAAACCCACGGCATGCCGCCGGGCTTCTATTTCGTCGTGTTCTGGGAAACGTTTTTCCCCGGCGCCATGCTGGCCGGTCTCGCCGCGCCGGCGGTGTGGCGCGCGCGCACCGAGCCCGGTTGCAAGGTGCTGCTCGCCTGGGTGGCGCCGGCCTGGATCGCGTTCGAGCTGGTGCCCACAAAGCTGCCGCATTACGTTCTGCCGCTCTACCCGGCGCTCGCGATCCTGATCGCGGGCGTCATTGACAGCCATTCGCTTTCGCGCAATCGCTGG
Source organism: Hyphomicrobiales bacterium (assembly GCA_021323775.1). Taxonomy (GTDB): domain Bacteria; phylum Pseudomonadota; class Alphaproteobacteria; order Rhizobiales; family Xanthobacteraceae; genus JAJPKK01. Next base: position 44,802 of record JAJPKK010000078.1, on the reverse strand, counting down.
CTGGTGCGCGGAACGATTTGGTGGTTCGTCATGATGATGGTGGTGGCCCTGCTTTTGATTGCGCTGCAGATCGTCGTCGGCCAGCGGCTTGGCCTGTGGACGTGGTCGTTCGGGGCGGCGGCAGTAATCTTTTCGTTGTTTGCCTGGCTGCTCTATGAGGTCGACGGCGCTGAAGCATCGCTGGTGCGGGCCGGGGCGGCGTCGCTCATGGTCGCTTTCGCAGCCTATGGGGCGACCTTTCCGGCCTTGCACGGGCTGTTTCCCTCGGTGGGTCTCGCCAACTACATGCGCAGCGCCGGTTGCGCCGATCCGGTCGCGGTGACGGCCGGTTTCCACGAACCGAGCCTGGTTTTCCTTGCCGGCACCAACACCACTCACGGCGTCGGCTCCAGCGCCGCCGATTTCCTGCTCGGCGGGCCGTGCCGGTTTGCGTTCGTCGACAGCCGGCAAGAGCGCGCATTCGTCCAGCGTGCCGATGCGATCGGTCTTCGTTACACGACCGGGCCGCGCATCGAAGGCTTCAACTTTAGCAGCGGCCAGGCTGTCACCATCGCCACTTACCGTTCGGAACGCGGCTGATGGCGGCGTCTGGCCGGACCAAGACCCATGACTTGAGCCCCGGCCGGGCGCGCATGATGGCGTTCTTCGAGAACATTCGTGACGGCCTGGGCGCCTTGCTGCGCCCGCCGCGGCTGCCTCCTCCCTGCCCTTCTCTCCCGGGCGCGCGGGCGTCTCACCCGCCGCTCCCGGCTCGCGCCGTGGTGGAAGACGCGGGCGAGACGCCCGCGCTTCCGGGAGAGGCGGGATCCAACTTTGTTCCGGCGTGGCGGCGCCTGAGACTCCAAGGCACCCTAACAATCTGCGCGGTGGCGCTCTCGATGCTGTTTCTCGATGCGCCCGTGCATGAATTCGCGTCGCGGCTGCCGGCATGGGTGATCGACGACGCCTTTGAGATCACCGACTTTGGCCGCTCCGGGTGGATTCTGATACCTCTGGGCGCCGCAATCGTGATGATTGCGCTCTTCGCCTCCCAGGTGCTCGCCCCCTTGTCGCGCGCGCTGCTCGCTGCGCTGGTAGTGCGGCTTGGATTCGTGTTCATCGCCGTCGGCCTGCCGGGGCTTGTAAGCACCGTGGTAAAGCGATGGATCGGCCGCGTGCGGCCCTCCGGCGCCGGGCCGTTCGCCTACGAGCCATTTTCGTGGCGGCCCGAATATGCGAGCTTCCCATCCGGACATGCGACGACGGCATTCGCCGCATTGGTTGCGTTTGGATTGATCTTTCCTCGCATCCGTCCCGTTTTGTGGCTGTATGCGCTCCTCATTGCGGCGAGCCGCGTGGCGGTTTCCGCGCACTATACGAGCGACGTGATTGCGGGCGCGGCGTTCGGAGCCTTCGGCGCCCTGTTGGTGCGAGACTGGTTTGCCGCGCGCCGGCTAGGGTTTTTCGTCGGCCCTGATGGCATGGTCCATAGGATGGCGCTCCCTTCGCGACGGCGTATCAAACGGGTTGTCGGCGCGCTCATTGCCCCATAAAAACGCCCCGTCGCTGCCGTCCACCGCAAGCGGTAGATGGCCAGGAGTCTGCGGAGAACAAGCGAATCGAATGCGCGCCGTGCCCCGCTTCAGGCAGGGCAGCCGGTCACCACCAGCTCTTGTGGTGTCTTAAAGCGTGGCCCCGGCGGCCACGGATCGCCCGGTCAAGCCGGGCGATAACACCCATCTTGAGGCATGATGGCTGAGGACAGACCTTTTCCGTCCAGTGTTCCGGCGCCGCGCATCTCGGTGGTGGTGCCGGCGCGCAATGAAGCCGGCAATATTGCGCCGCTGGTCGAAGAGATCGTGCGGGCGCTGTCCGCATTTGCGCCCAGCGAAATCATTTACGTCAACGACGGGTCGCGCGACGAAACCGAGGCCGAACTGAAGGCTTTGATGAAGGTTCACGCTTCGCTGCGGCAGATCAGGCATGAGGTCTCGTGCGGCCAATCGGCGGCGGTGCGCACCGGCGTCGCCGCAGCCCGCGCTCCCATCGTCGCGACGCTCGATGGAGACGGCCAGAACGATCCGGCATTTCTGCCCGCTCTGGTTGCGGCGCTGGAGCGCGATCCCACGGTCGGGCTCGTGGCTGGCCAGCGGGTCGGCCGCAAGGCCACGGGCTTCAAACAGCTCCAATCGCGGATCGCCAACGGCGTGCGCAAGGCGATTTTACGCGACGGGACGCGCGATACCGGCTGTGGGCTCAAGGCGTTTCGCCGCGAGGTCTTTCTGGCGCTTCCCTATTTCGACTCTCTGCACCGTTTCCTCCCGGCGCTGGTGCGGCGCGACGGTTACAAGGTCGCCTATGTGGATGTCATCGACCGGCCGCGACTGCACGGCGTCTCAAATTATGGTCTATGGGATCGCCTGTGGGTGGGCATTCTCGATCTTGCCGGAGTGTGGTGGCTGATCCGGCGACGAAAACGCGTGCCGCTCGTTTCGGAGGTTTTTCGCGATGCTGGTTAGTCTGTCTCAAGCGGTCGGCGACTATTTGCAGAACGTCTTCTTTCTGCGGCCGAACTGGTGGCTGTTGCTCGGCTACGCCGGGCAGTCGCTATTCGCGATGCGCTTCCTCGTCCAGTGGGTGGCGTCCGAACGGGTCGGCCGCAGCGTGATCCCGGTTGCGTTCTGGTTCTTCTCAATCGGCGGCGGCATGTTGTTGTTCGCCTATGCGCTCTACATCCGCGATCCGGTTTTCATCCTCGGCCAGGGGCTTGGACTGTTCGTTTATTTGCGAAATCTCTATTTTGTTTTTCGCGAACGAAAGGCCGCATTGGTATCATAATCCTCTCGTCAGGCGGTCTTCCTCCTGTCTGGGGCGGACGTCTTGCCCGCTTTTTCTGCCGATACCAGGTCGGCGAGACCGACCCTCCAAAGGAGGGGACGGTAAGCGAGGAGGGGCAGCGAAAATCCCAATTGACTATTGTTCGCAACGCGTTCTCATATCAGGCATGAGCATCGAGCGATCAGCGTTGCCCTTGGAAGACGGTCGCGCGCGGCCGCGCCTTGACGGCGAGCCGCTGATGTTGCCGGCCGCCAAGACGGACTTCAAGAAATACCTGGACGCCGCACGCATCTGGATGCGCCGCGCCATGGCCCCCGGCGGCGTCACCGGCATCATCATGGGGCTCGTTTTCGTCATCGCCACCGACGCGGTTCTTCTGCTCGCAAAGTATATCGAAGAGCTTCCGCCGGTTTCATTGACCTTTCTGATTCCGGTCGTCTTGGCAGCCATCCGCTGGGGCACGTTGTCTGCCGCCATCACGGCGATCGGCGGCGCGGGAACGATCTCCTTATTCTACTACAACCCGTTCTACATCACCGGCCCCGAAGAACGATCGCGCGTCCTTGGCCTTATCGTCTTCCTCATCGTCTCTTTGGTGCTCGGCTATCTTGCGTCCAGGACGCGGCGCGACGCCGCTCGCGCGCTCAAGCGGGAAAACGAGATCCGCGACCTTTATACATTCTCGCAACGAATTTCTGCCGCCAATTCGCCGGCGGGAATCTTCGAGGCCATGCAACAGCATTTGGAAACGCTGGTGGGCCGCAAGGTTCTGCTGTTCGACTCGCTTGGGACGCTGGAGGCAAAGTCGGAGCGGCTTTCCGACGTTGAAATTCCCCAGGCGGTGACGGAGGCCGTGAGCAAGCTTCCCGCCGTTGGAATCGACGGCTCGAAGGGGATCGTGGTGGACGATCATCGCGGCAGCGCCTGGCTGGTGCGGCCGGTTTCAACCAATACGGCGGATTTCGGCGTCATCGCGGTTGACCTCGGCCGTCCCTCCGAGGTGTTCGATGAACTGCGCGCGCGCGTCGTGGCTCTGATCGCGGACGCGGGATTGTCGCTCGAGCGTCTCGGGTTGGCCCGCACAATCTCGGAGGCGCGCACGCGGGCCGAGACCGAGCAGTTTCGCGAAGCCCTGATCGGGTCGGTATCGCATGAATTGCGCACGCCATTGTCTTCGATCCTCGGCGCATCCACAGTGTTGTCGTTGGCGCCGGAAGTTGCCGCCAATGCCCGTCTGAAAAAACTCGCGGCGCTGGTCCATCAGGAATCTGAGCGCCTCAACGTGGAGATCCAAAATATTCTCGACGCTTCGCGCATCAGCAGCAACGGCCTGCAGGCGAAGCTTGAGTGGGCCGAACCGGCCGACTTCATCAACGCGGCGCTTCAGCGTTGCCGCAACCGCCTGACGAGCCGCATTGTCGAGGTCGCGCTTCCCGAGGAACTCGTTCTGCTTCGCATCGATTCGGTGTTGATGGAGCGAGCGCTCGGACAAATTCTCGATAACGCGGCGAAATATTCGCCGCCGGAATCGACCATCAGCGTGCGCGGCTATCTTGAATCAGGACAGTTCGTGATTTCTGTCATCGACCAGGGGGCCGGTCTTGACGCCGACGACCGCACTCTGCTTGGACAGAAATTCTTCCGTGGGAATCGCCACTCCCAGGTGACTTCGGGCCTCGGACTGGGATTCTGGATCGCCAGCGCTTTTGTGGCCGCCAACAACGGAACCATTGAGGCGACCAGCGAAGGCGTGAACAAGGGCATGACGGTCACGGTTCGCTTGCCTTTGCCGATGAAGGAGAATGATAAGGAGTGACATGACGGACGGCGAGCAGCACGTACTTGTTGTCGATGATGAAGCGCAAATCCGCCAGTTTGTGCGAGCTGGCATGGAGCTGGGCGGCTATCGGGTCACGGAGGCGGCAAACGGCAGCGATGCTTTACGCGAGATCACGCTGCATCCCATCGACCTCGTGATCCTCGACCTCGCTCTGCCCGACATCGACGGCTCAGAATTGCTGGAACGGATTCGCGGATGGACCGGGGTGCCGGTGATCATCCTGTCAGTGCGCGCAGGGGAGGCCGAAAAGGTTAAACTGCTTGAACTCGGCGCGGACGATTATGTCGTGAAGCCGTTCTTCATGTCGGAATTATTGGCGCGAGCCAAAGTCGTGCTGCGGCGTCAAAGCGAGCGCAAGGACGGCGAGAGCGCGCTGCGGCTGGATCGCCTTGTCATCGACTTTGCTGCGCGCACCGTGGAGCTTGACGGTAAGCGCCTCAATCTTACGCCCAAGGAGTATCGCCTGCTCCAGGTGCTCGCCCAGCATCCGGGAAAAGTCATCACTCACCAGAACCTGCTCAAGTCGGTGTGGGGGCAGGCGCACGTCAATAATACGCAATACTTGCGGATCTTCGTGCGCAAGCTGCGGCAGAAAATCGAGGTCGATCCAAACCGGCCTAAGATCCTGCTGACGGAACTGGGGGTCGGATACCGGCTGAGCGATCCGACCTCGCGAGACCACGCGCGGCTCGACTAGCTCCCTTCCGCTCAATTGCGATGCCGCGCAGGATGGGCGAAGGCGCATCGCGATGCGCGCAGCTTGCGCGAACCTCTCATGTGCCTTTGCCACGCCGCCCGGCGCTGTTGTTTGACCGCGTGGGCAGAATCGCTCGCGATCATCGTGTAATCGGACCGCAGCGCCAGGCGATTTTGCTCCCGACCGGCGTCGACGCCCATGCGAACCGGGCGGCCGCAAGAGTCGTCCGCAGCCTCAAGCGCGCTCGAATTCACGATAAATCACTTCAATATGATTCCGATAAAGATTGCCCGGCTGTAATGAACATTTAATTCAAACGTAACTTGTGTTCTTCCGCGAGCGGCTGTCTCAATGGCTTTGCTCGTTGCCAACCAGGAGATCGCCATGCTCAAGACAGTCACCGCCGGCGCCGCCGCCCTCATGCTTATCGTGGGAGCGTCCGCCTATGCGCAGCAACCGTCCGGCGGGAGAGACTTTGGGCGACGCCAACAGCTCGCGCCAGAAGACCGCGCCGCATTTCTCGATGCGCGCATCGCTGCGCTTCACGCCGGCTTGCGGCTGACCGCCGAGCAGGAAAAAGGGTGGCCCGCGTTCGAACAGGCTTATCGCGATCTTGCCGCGGCGCGCGACAATCGCGTATTCGATCCTCGCGCCGAAGAGTCGATCGACCCGGTCCAGCGCGCCCAGCGCAGAGCCGATGCGCTCGCGGCCCGCAGCACGGCGCTCAAGCGCTATGCCGACGCCTTGGCGCCGCTTTACCAGAGCCTGGATGACAGCCAGAAGCGGCGTTTCGGCTTCCTGTCGCGGCTGGAGCGCCGACGCGTTGCCGCGTTCTTCCGTGGCCGGGATCGCGGCGAATTGCCCTTCCCGCGCGGCGAGTTTCGCCAATTTCGCTTCCGTGGCGAAGCTCCCACCCGTCCGTGAACGGAAAGTCGGGCGCGTCGCCTCCCGATCCGCGCCTGGCGGCGGGCCGTCGGCGTCTCTCCCGACGGCCCGCCAGCGGTCCCTCCCTACACATCGGACTCCGCCGCCGCCCTGAAGGCGGCGAGACCTTCTTCAAGGTCGGCGATGAGATCGGAAACATCCTCAAGTCCGATGTGGAAACGAACCGTGGGGCCGCCCGGCGCCCAGCGCGTCGCCGAACGCATCGGCGTGCAGTCGAACGGGATCGCAAGGCTTTCGAAGCCGCCCCAGGAAGCGCCGATGCCGAACAGGGTCAGCTTGTTAAGGAACGCGTTTACGGCTTCGACCGGCGCCGGCTTGAACACGACGCTGAAAAGCCCGCAGGCGCCGGTAAAATCTCGCTTCCAGATTGCGTGGCCGGGATGGCTCTCAAGGGCCGGATGAAGCACGCGCAGTATTTCCGGCCGCGCTTCGAGCCAGCGGGCAACTTTCATTCCGGAGGCGTAATGTTGGGCGAGCCGCACCCCCATTGTGCGCAATCCGCGCAAGCCGAGAAACATATCGTCCGGCCCGACGCAGAGCCCCATTTCGAATACGGTTTCCTTAAGACGCATCCAGGTCGAATTCCTGGCCGCGACCGCGCCGAGCATTATATCCGAATGACCGCCGATATATTTGGTGCCGGACTGGATTGAAAGATCGACGCCTTTTTCGAGCGCGCGAAAATGAATCGGCGTGGCCCAGGTATTGTCCATGAGCGCCACGGCATTGCGCGCATGCGCTGCGGCTGCGATCGCCGGAACGTCCTGGATCTCGAATGACAGCGAGCCCGGGCTCTCGAGGAACACCGCCACCGTGTTGGAGCGCATGAGCCACGTAATGCCGGCGCCGATGGTGGGATCGTAATAGGTGGTCGTCACGCCGTAGCGGGGCAGGATCGTGTCGCAGAACTTGCGCGTTGGACCGTAAGCGCTGTCGGTCACGAGAATGTGGTCCCCTGCCCGCACCACCGATAACAGCGCCGCCGAGATGGCGGCGAGCCCCGAGGGCAACAGCGCCACTGCCTCGCATTGCGGTCCCTCGATCTCGGCAAGCGCGGCCGCCAGCGCTTCCGAGGTCGGCGTGCCGCGCCGGCCGTATTGGTAGCGGCCGCGATGGGCGATGTAATCCTCCGCGCTCGGATAGAGCAATGTCGACGCATGATAGACGGGCGGATTGACATAGCCATGATGGGCGAAGGGATCGCGCCCCGCATTGGCAAGCCGCGTCGCCGCCTTGTAATCGCGATCACGTTTGCCTGTGCTTTTGCGAGTCATTGCTCCGGTTTCCATGCGGCGGCGGCTGCATCTCAGCCGGCAGGCCCTGTCGGCGCGAAAAAGGGGGCATTTAGGTCGGGCGAACGCTCTTTCGTCAAGGGCCTTGACCTTGCAAGCCCTTGACCTTAGCCGACAACCAGCATCTAGATAGAATGTGGGATTGCGAAAATTGGAAACTCATGGCGTCATCGCCGGGCTTGTCGCGGCGATCTCCGCCGGGACGGCCCAGTGCCTGGATTATCGGGATGGCCGGGACGAGCCCGGCCGCGACCAAGTGGGATGCCAAAGAGTTTTCCCCCCGCTACGGGCAGGACTTCAGGGCCGGTGCGAACAGGGTCAAAATCAGGAGGTTCAAAATGAGGCAGATTGCCCAGGCGCTGTGCGCAGCCGCCGTGGCATTTGCGGCCGCGGGCAGCGTCGATGCTGCAACACTGGACACGGTCAAACAACGAGGCGTTCTCAACTGCGGCGCCAACGGCACGTTGCCGGGCTTTGGCCTGCCCGATTCTCAGGGGAATTGGACGGGGTTGGACGTGGATTTCTGCCGCGCCGTCGCGGCGGCGATCTTCAACGACGCCGCCAAGGTGAAATTCATCCCGACCACGGCATCGAACCGCTTCGCTGCATTGCAGACGGGCGATATCGATGTTCTGGCGCGCAATACGACGTGGACACTGTCGCGCGACGCTCAAGGACTCAATGCCACCGGCGTCAACTATTATGACGGGCAAGGCTTTATCGTCCGCAAGGCATTGAAGGTGAATTCGGCGCTCGGACTCAATGACGCGGCGATCTGCGTGCAGCAGGGAACCACCACCGAACTCAATCTTGCGGATTACTTTCGCGCCAACCGCATGCGGCTAAAGACGGTCACCTTTGCGACCCTCGACGAAGCCCTGAAGGCCTATGAAACCAATCGCTGCGACGCCTTTACGACCGACGCATCGGGACTCTACGGCTCGCGGCTCAAGCTCGCGAAAGCTGATGACCACGTCGTACTGCCGGAGATCATTTCCAAGGAGCCGCTGGGGCCGTTCGTGCGCCAGGGCGACGACCAGTGGTTCGACATCGTCAAATGGGTGCATTTCGCGATGCTTAATGCCGAGGAGCTGAACGTCAATCAGAAAAATGTTGAAGAGCAGATGAAATCCCAAAATCCGGAAATAAAACGTTTGCTTGGGACTGAGGGAAATTTCGGCGAGCAGCTCGGATTGACCAAGGACTGGGTCTACCGCATCGTCAAGCTGGTCGGCAATTATGGCGAAGTCTTCGACCGCAATGTCGGGCAAGGCTCTCCGCTCAAGATCGCACGCGGCCTGAATGCGCTTTGGACCAAGGGAGGGATCCAGTACGCGCCGCCGATCCGCTGATTTTCGCACCGGCGGGGCGAGCGATGGCACGGCCATGGGAAAGCGCCCCTGGCGTTCCCTTCTATCGCGATCCGAAATATCGCGGCATTGCTCTGCAGATCGGCGTTTGCGCCGCGCTCGCCTATCTGGCCTACATCGCCATCCAGATTGCGGCGGACAATCTGGCCCGTTCCCATGTGGCTTCCGGGTTCGGCTTCTGGAATGTCACCGCAGGGTTCGACATCAGCCAGACATTGATCGACTATTCGCCGCAGAGTTCGACCTACGGCCGGGCGTTCTGGGTCGGCCTCCTTAACACCCTTGTCGTTGCCGCGGTGGGCATCGTGCTCGCCACGATTCTTGGTTTTGCGATCGGCGTCGCCCGGCTGTCGAGGAACTATCTCGTCGAGCGGCTTGCAACCTGTTACGTCGAATCGATCCGCAACGTGCCGCTGCTGCTCCAGCTCCTGTTCTGGTACAACGCCGTTCTCAACGCGCTGCCCGGATTTGCGGCGAGTTTCGTCCTGCCCGGCGGCGTGCTCCTTAACAACCGCGGCCTGTTCCTGCCGCGCCCGCTGTTTGGCGACGGCGCGCAGATCTTTGCCGTGCTTGCGGGAGCGGTTCTGCTGGCGGTGATCTTCAACCGGATCATGAGGCGACGGAAGGGCTTTTGGGGAGCGATCGGAATTCGAGCCGCATTCACGTTAGCGATCGCGGTCGCGCTGCCGGTTATCGTCTTGTCTGTGACCGGGACGCGGATCGCGTTCGATTATCCGCAAGTCAGCCGCTTCAATGTTCGCGGCGGATTGGAAGTGCTGCCCGAATTTGTCGCCTTGCTGCTGGGCCTTGTCGTCTACACGGCTGCCTTCATCGCCGAAGTGGTCCGCGCCGGCCTCATGTCGGTCTCGCGCGGGCAGACCGAAGCGGCGCTGGCGCTCGGCCTGACCCGTCTGCAGACGCTGCGCCTCATCGTCATTCCCCAGGCCATGCGCGTGATCATCCCGCCGCTCACGAGTCAGTATTTGAATCTCACCAAGAATTCCTCGCTTGCGGTTGCCATCGGCTATCCGGACCTCGTGCAGGTATTCGCCGGGACAGTGGCCAACCAAACCAACCAGCCGGTCGAAGTCATTGTCATCACCATGCTGGTCTATCTTAGTTTCAGCCTGAGCACTTCGCTGGTGATGAATATCTATAATGCGCGCTACGCGCTGGTGGAACGGTGAAAGCCATGGATGCGCCGACCGCCGCTGCCGCGCCAACCACGGAAAGCGCTGCGCTCGCCTATGTGCGCACGGCCCCGGCTGCTGCCGTCTCGCCGCCGCTCGCGACCGCCGGCGTGCTGGCGTGGCTGAGGGAGCGCCTGTTTCCCAATCTCAGCAGCTCGTTGATGACGATCGTGATCGTCCTGCTGCTCATCTGGATCGTGCCGCCCCTCATTGATTTCCTGATTGTCAACGCGACCTGGACCGGATCGGATCGCGAGGCATGCCTCGCCACCGCGGAGCGGCCGGTCGCCGGCGCGTGCTGGGCCTTTATCGGCGACCGCTTTGCCTACTTGATGTACGGCTCGTACCCGATCGCTGGCCGCTGGCGCGTCGACCTGTTTTTCGCCATGCTGGCGTTCGGGACCGCGTGGCTGCTATGGCTTGAAGCGCCGCGCCGCGACCTCGGCGCAGTCTATTTTTTCGCAGTTCTGCCGGTCACGTCATTTGTGCTGCTGCATGGCTTCGAAGCGATCGGGCTCCCGGTCGTCGATACTGCATTGTGGGGCGGCTTCACGGTGACGATCGTGGTTGCGGCTGTCGGCATTGTGGTGTCACTGCCAATCGGCATTGTTCTCGCCCTCGGGCGGCGTTCGGAGCTGCCGGCCGTGCGGCTGCTGTCGACGCTGTTCATCGAGTTCATTCGCGGCGTGCCGTTGATCACCGTGCTGTTCATGGCGAGCGTGATGCTGCCGCTGTTCGTCCCTGAGTCGTGGTCGCCGGACAAGCTCCTGCGTGCGCTGGTCGGGGTGGCGCTGTTCTCGTCCGCCTATATGGCCGAGGTGGTGCGCGCCGGGCTGCAGGCCATGCCCAAGGGGCAATATGAGGCCGCCCACGCGCTGGGGCTGTCATATTGGCAGACGCTGCGCCTCATCATCTTGCCGCAGGCGCTCACGGTGACCATTCCCAATATCGTCAACAGCTACATTGCGCTGTTCAAGGATACGACGCTGGTATTTTTTGTCGGCATCTTCGACTTCCTCAAAACCATCGAAGTTGCGCGCGCCGATCCTAATTGGGCGACGCCGGTCACCAGCGCGACCGGCTACGTCTTCGCCGCCCTGGTCTATTTCGTCTGCTGTTATGCGATGTCGCGATACGCGACCGGCATTGAGAAGCGGCTTTCCACGGGAGAAAGGCGATGAGCATGAGCGGGCGCCCGGCACCCCCTCCCTATCCTCCCCCGCAAGCGGGGGAAGGGAAATTGATATCACCTCCCGTGCGAGCGGGGCAAGGCAAGGAGGAGGCTGCCGTGGAAATCACCGGACTGCACAAATGGTTCGGCGAATTTCACGTGCTGGCCGATATCAATCTTAAGGTGGGCCGCGGGGAACGCATCGTGATCTGCGGACCGTCCGGATCGGGCAAGTCGACATTGCTGCGCTGCATTAACCGGCTTGAAGATTTTCAACGCGGCGAGATCGTGGTGGACGGCATGGCGCTTACCCGCGACGTGCGGCGCGTCGACGCCATCCGGCGCGAGGTCGGAATGGTGTTCCAGCATTTCAACCTGTTTCCCCACCTCACCGTGCTCGAGAATTGTACGCTGGCGCCCATCCAGGTGAAGGGCATGCCGAAACGGAAAGCCGAAGAGCACGCGATGCATTTTCTGGAGCGGGTGAAGATTCCCGAACAGGCGGGAAAATATCCGAACCAGCTGTCCGGCGGCCAGCAGCAGCGTGTGGCCATTGCGAGGGCGCTGTGCATGTCGCCGAAGCTCATGATGTTCGATGAGCCGACCTCGGCGCTCGACCCGGAAATGGTCAAGGAGGTCCTCGACACCATGGTGGCGCTCGCGCTCGACGGCATGACCATGCTGGTCGTCACCCACGAGATGACCTTCGCCCGGCAGGTCGCCAACCGCATCGTGTTCATGGATGCCGGCCAGATCATCGAAGTCAACGAGCCGGCGCCGTTTTTCGCCAGCCCGCAGCACGAACGCACCAAGCTGTTTCTGAGCCAGATCTTGCATTAAGTCGCCGCTCGCTTCCGGCCAGCTAAATTTGACTCACTCGTAAATTTTCTAACGGTGCAAGGTCGTCTGCATTGCAGACGTCAAATAACGCTGCAACGCGCTTGGCGAACTCGTGCGCTACTTTTGGCGGTTGAGGCGGAGTAGTCATTTGGGGCGCCATCGGAACAGTCATCGCGACAAAATTTGCGTGTGCATGGTCGCCACAATTCGGCTCTGCGTAAACATTCAAATTCGAGTCTCGCCGAACCACAGCCACGCTCACGTATATCACGTGACGAAATCTTATAGCCGCAGGATTGCCTAAGGCAGCCGCGGCGGTATGGGCTCGTTCGGCTATGTCGACTGCTGTGCTCAGAAGCCGTCCCGAAAGCTCCGCCTGCCATGGGCGGCCCACGACCGGCTCAAGACAGTCTTGAATATATCGCGGCCTGACGCGAGGGGCCGTAGCCTTGACAGCGTTCCCCTCAATGATGTGTCGCAACCAGTGGTCTCGATTATCTGCCAAGAACCATGGTTCACCAGATCGGCTGGAGCCGTCCAATAACGTTGGAGTCGCCGGCAGGAATGAAAATAGGCGCAAAAAACATCTTCGGACGAAGGAAGCCAAAAGCGCGCGCCATTTCTTTAAGGATGCGCTTATCGCTCGCAACTGATACCCCCTCCCACTTCGGATGACCAATCACTTCATAAAACAGGTGCAGAGTTTGTTGGGGACCCACGTCGAGATAGACATAGTTACCTCGACCATCATCCCACGTTAGGGACAGCGAGCCATCTCTTCCCGGAGTGACCTCCTGGAGACAACTGGTCGAAGCGTAATTGCGTACAAGCCGGTCGGCCAAATTGACCACATCTCGCGTCAACTCCACCGCGCCACGACCGTCCCAATTGGGCACCATTGCAAAGGAATATTCCGCCTCGAACGAGCCCAGGAAAGACGGCACCCCCAGGGCAGTTCCCGTGCCCCGAATTTCCAACGAAAATGAGCTAGGCGTTTTCACTCGGCGATATCCTTTTTAGCAAAGTCTTAATCGCTTCCGTCTGCTTTTCAAACGCTTCGATCAACGGCTGTTGGTGTGCCGTCATCCCTGCAATCTGGTTAATAACAAATTCAACCAGCTGCGGTGTCGGGAGGATGACCCTACATACAACTTCTCGCGTTTCTAGCGGCTCGCCAGGGGCCTCCGGGTCCGGTTCGCTCTTCGTTGTCTTGTAAAAATCTATCTTCGAGACCGAGGTACTCATCAAGATGCCCCCCACACCGTCCACGAAGGTCTCGGAGGGCTGGCCCCAATAAAGATCGTAACGCCGGCCGGGCGCACGCTCCTTCGCGAGAAGCTTTTCGCTGCTTTCGGGACTCATAGACTTGCACTCCTTGCCCGTGCACGTTGTATCTTTGTCTCACTCCGCCGAAGTACCACAACGAAAAAAGCACAATCCGCGTCTAGTCAATGTTGACGGCGCGGCTCAACTGAAGCCGTCATCCCGCCCCCGTCGCGACCGGCAGGTCATTTCGCGCGCCCCATTCCGACCACGAGCCGTCATAGAGGGCGGCGGGCTCTTTGCCGATGGCGTCGAGGGCGAGCCACAGGATTGCGGCGGATACGCCCGACCCGCAGCTCGTTATGATTGGCTTGTCAAGGTCGACGCCGCCGGCCGCGAAGGCTTTGCTCAGGTCGTCGGGCGGCAGCAGCAATCCGTCTTTCACGACCGAACTGTGCGGCACGTTGCAGGAGCCCGGAATGTGGCCGGCGCGGACGCCCGGCCGCGGCTCCGGCGCTTCGCCGCGAAAGCGCTCCGCGGACCGCGCATCGACAATCTGCGCGCTGTGAGAAGCGAGAGCCTGCTGCACCCGGGCGAGCGAGGCAACGATGTCGCCGCGCCGGCGCGCCGCAAATGTCTTGGGCGGACGCGTGACCGGCCCGCTTTCGAGCGGCCGGCCTTCCGCTTTCCACTTGGGAAGGCCGCCTTCGAGGACATAGACATTGTCGGCGCCGAACAGGCGGAACGTGAACCACACGCGCGGCGATGAAAAGATGCCGTAGCCGTCATACGCAATGATGGTGTCTTGATCGCCGACGCCGAGTTTGCCGGCCGCGACCGCGAAGTCCGCGGGCGACGGCAGCATATGAGGCAGATCAGTCGAATGATCGGCGATATCGTCGATATCGAAGCGGATTGCGCCGGGGATGTGCCCGGCCAGATATTCAGCCGCCGCATCCCGGTTCATCGCTGGCAGATAAAACGAGCCGTCGAGCACGACCAGCCCGGGTGCGCCAAGATTAGCGGCAAGCCACTCGGTGGTGACCAGCCATTTTGAAACGGGATGCGGAGGAGGAACGATCATTATGTCCTGCTACTCACCGACCGGCGCCGTTACGCCGGCTCGAACGGGATCCTGAGGGTCGATCTGCGCTCCAGCCAGGAGGGAACCGGCAAGCCTTTGCTGCGCAGGAATTCCGGGTTGAAGAGCCGCGTCTGATAGCGCGTGCCGTAATCGGCAAGAATGGTCACGACGGTATGCCCCGGCCCGAGATCGCGCGCAAGCCGGATCGCGCCGGCAACGTTGATTCCCGACGACCCGCCGAGACAGAGGCCCTCATGCTCCAGCAGATCGAAAATGAGCGCCACCGCCTCCTCATCAGGAATCCGGTAGGCAATGTCGATCGGCGCTCCTTCGAGGTTCCTGGTGATGCGGCCTTGTCCGATGCCTTCGGTAATCGAGGAGCCTTCGGCTTTGAGCACGCCTGTCGTGTAATAGCTGTAGAGCGCGGCGCCGAACGGATCGGCGAGAGCAATCTTGATGGACCGGTTGCGCTCCTTGAGGGCGATGCCGACCCCGGCGAGCGTTCCGCCGGTGCCGACTGCGCAGGTGAAGCCATCGATCTTGCCGTCGGTCTGGTTCCAGATCTCGGGGCCGGTCGTCTGCACATGGCCGTCGCGGTTGGCGACATTGTCGAACTGGTTGGCCCAGATCGCTCCGTTCGGCTCCGTCTTCGCCAACTGCTCGGCAAGCCGGCCGGAAACCTTCACATAGTTATTGGGATTCGCATACGGAACCGCCGGCACTTCGACGAGCTCGGCGCCGCAAAGGCGCAGCGTGTCCTTCTTCTCCTGGCTCTGGGTGTCCGGAATGACGATGACGCTGCGGAAGCCGAGCGCATTGCCCACCAGGGCAAGGCCGATGCCGGTGTTGCCGGCGGTGCCCTCGACGATGACGCCGCCGGGGCGCAGCTCGCCGCTTTTCACAGCATGCTCGATGATGAACAGCGCGGCGCGATCCTTGACTGACTGGCCGGGATTCATGAATTCGGCCTTGCCAAGAATGGTGCAGCCGGTCTGCTCCGATGCGCGCTTGAGCTTGATGAGCGGGGTGTTGCCGATCGCCTCGGTAATTCCATCGCGGATTTGCATGATGCTTTGATCTCGGCCCCTCCCCTGCCCGCCCGGCATGCGGGGATCGGCAGGGAGGGGAGACATTCAGGCCGGCGTCGACCCTATCGGGGAAACAAGACGGCTACAAGTTGCAGCAAAATCGCCCCGAAAATTGGCGCGGTGTAGCACATATCGCCTTTAGCTTCACGGGCTTAGTTAGGGGAGGTTTCGCTCGCGATGGAGCGCGGACATTTTTCCGTTCGTTCACCTTGCCAGGCGCAGGACCGCAGCCCGGATTGAGCGCAGCGAAATCCGGGACGGCCGTGCCAGGACGTACCGCCGTTCCCGGGTTTCGCTGCCGCTCAACCCGGGCTACACGAAGCCCTGCGGGTATCCCCCGAATCAATTCCGGGCCGCGTTTGCGTCCGGCCGGCGCTGAAGCGGCAGCGGCTGTTCGTCGAGCATCGCCCTGATGGCTGCCCGTGCGGTTTCTTCCGCGATGCCATGATGGGCGAGGAGACCGCGGCATTCCGCCATGACGAGGTCGACGTCCTGGAGGAGCTTCAGCCGCTTGTAGTGGTCCGGATAGGCAATGCCCATGCTGGCGCCGATCACTTCCAGCACATTGATAATGCGGAATGGCCAGTCGCGCTCGTGCGCGCACAACTCGCGGTGATCGACGTGGTAGACGGCGACCAGCGCGTCGACGCCCGCGTCGCGCGCCGCTTCGAGTTCGGCAAGCTGAAGCTTCTTCTTGTAATCCGGCAAGGTCCGCAGCGCATTGCTCATCAGCCCGATGGCAGGCTGGCCGAGATCGACAAGCTCGATGCCCGGCACAGCGGTCAACAGCGCGACAGCGGCCTCGACCACGCCCGGAATGCCGGGATGGCGGTGCAGCGCCGCGCGCATCGGCACCGGCAGGCGCAAGAGCGGCCGCAAGTCTTCCAGGCGACTGCCGAGATAGCGCATGAATGGCGTCATTTCGAAGGGACGGCTGCCGACTTGCCGTTCATAGGCCGGCAGCATCACTTCGGTGAATTGGACCTGACAGCTCGCGCACCACGTCAGCACCCGCCCGGAACGGGCGAGCTTCCTGAGGGTGGTTTCCGCCATGTTGGCGGAAACCGCAGTGTCTCCGGCCCGCAACTGACCGATGCCGCAGCAGTGCGTCGGCCCGCCCATGACCTGATAGGTGACGCCAAGCGCGTCCATGATATCGAGCGCCAGCAAGGCGATGTGCGGCGTCTTTAACAGATTGCAGCCGGTATAGAACACGAAATCCGGCGCGGGCGATGCGTCCAGGTCCTCACGGGCGGAGGCGGCAGCGGGCTTCTGACCGAGCCGCGCCAGAAGCTCATCCTCAAGCTGCATGCGCGACTCGACCGTGACATCGCGATTGAGCTTGCGAAACGCCTCGACGCCGCGCCGGCGCTGCTCGCGCGGCCCGGTCTCCGCCCTGGTCATGGCCAGGCGGGCCAATGTGAGCATGAAACGCGGGTTGACGCCATAATCGCAGGCCGCGATGCAGTCCCCGGTGAGCATGCAGGTGGACGCCCAACGCCGCGATGCTTCGGGGCCGTCGCCGTCGCGCAGAATGTCGATCACGCCGGACACCACCTCGTGCGGCGATGCCGTCACGCCGGCCGGAGTCTTGACCGGGCAGACCTCGACGCATTTGCCGCACCGCGTGCACGCATCCATGATCTCCTGGACGCGGCCAGCCAACGCGTCCTCAAAGAAATTGCCCATGGCGCACGTCCGGAGGTTGATCGTCTTCAACGACATTGTACGCCGTTCGCGTGCTTCGGCAACGGATGCGGCGCGCCCTCAGCGATGAGAAACGCATCTGGCCCACAGGACGTTTCCGGCTTACCGGCCGTGAGGTATGCTGGGCCGGGTGAAACTGCCGCCGGGCCCTGAAGCGGCCCGGGCGACACGGGAAAGGCGTAGCCGCGCCGCGGCTCGGCGGATTACGCTGCGCCAATCCGCCCTGCGACGGCCCGTACGCCGCAACGCGCCAGAGGGAGCAGCGAATATGCTCACGCAAGCCAGGCCTTCCGACCTCCGATCGCGCGTCCCGTTTGATGCCAGCCGGCTCGATCGCCTCATGGACGAGGCCGGCCTCGACGCGCTTGTCGCGACCTCCAAGCACAATGTCCAATATCTGCTCGGCGGCCACCGCGCGCTCTTCTTTGATTACATGGACGCCATGGGGGTGAGCCGCTATCTGCCGGTTTTCGTCTACGTCAAGGGCGCCGTGGACAAGGCCGCCTATTTCGGGCACCGGCTGGAAGGCTATCAGAAGGAAATCGCGCCGTTCTGGGTTGCGACCGCACAGACCTCCTCGTCGGGCTCTGTTGATGCCATACAAAAAGCGATCCACCATATCCGGCGGCTCGATCTGCGGCCGCGCCGCATCGGCGCGGAGACGGCCTTTCTCCCGCTCGACGCCGGCCTCGCGTTGCGCGCCGCTTTCCCGGATGCCGAAATCGTCGACGCTCTCATTGTGCTGGAGCGGCAGCGCGCCCGCAAAAGCGCCGAGGAACTGGAGAAGCTGCGCATCGCCTCGGATCGCGTCATCGATTCGATGCTGGCGGTGGTCGAAAAGCACGGGGCCGGGACCACCAAGCGCGAGCTGACGGAGGCGTTGCGCCGCGAGGAGACCAATCGCGGCCTCACATTCGAATATTGCCTGATCGCCGCCGGCGCGAGCCACAACCGCGCGCCTTCCGAGCAAAAATGGGAACAGGGCGACGTGCTGTCGCTCGATTCCGGCGGCAATTACCACGGTTACATCGGCGACGTCGCCCGGATGGCGATATTGGGCGAGCCCGACGCAGAACTCGACGAGCTGCTCGCCGAAATAGAGCAAATCCAGCGCGCCGCATTCAGGCCGATCAAGGCCGGCGTCATGGGCGGCGAGATCTATGCGGCGGCGGAGCCCTTGGTGCGCCGGTCACGGCAGCACAATCACCTGCATTTTCTCGCCCATGGCATGGGCCTCGTCAGCCATGAAGCGCCGCGGCTCACCAGCAGCGGTCCGGCGCCGTACAGCGACGACGACGCTCATCGTCCGCTCGAGGCCGGCATGGTGATTTCCGTGGAAACGACGCTGCTGCACCCCCGCCGCGGCTTCATCAAGCTTGAGGATACGGTGGCGGTGACAGAGGAAGGCTTCGAGGTCTACGGCGACCGCGCCCGCGGCTGGCTCCGCGGCGGCAGCGCGTCGTAGTCTCGCCGACAGACCTTTGCCCGCCCTGCGCGGACTTCACGGATCGACTACTCCTCCGCCACAAAGCCCGAAGCTTTTACGACCGGCCCCCAGCGCTCCAAATCAGCCCTCACCGTGGCGGCGAATTCTTCGGGCGACTGGAATTTCGCCTCGTAGCCGATCTTGGAGAGGCTTTCGTTCATCTCGGGCGACCTGACGGCCTCGCTGATCGCCGCGTTGAGGGCCCGCACCGCCGCGGGCGGCGTCTTGGCGGGCGCGAAGGCGCCGAGCCAGGTTTCGACGACGACGTTGTAGCCGGCCTCGCGCATGGTCGGAACCTGCGGCAAGAATTTCGACCGCTCGGCGCTCGCCACCGCCAGGATGCGGATTTTTCCGGATGCGGCCTGCGGCAACGTCTCGCCGATCGGATTGACGCTCGCCGGCACGTGGCCGCCGATGAGATCCTGCAATGAGGGAGCGCCGCCGCGGTAGTGCACCGGGCTCAACTGGACGCCGGCCGCGTTCGCCAGCATGACGCCGATGAAATGCGTGGTGCTGCCGGCCGCCGTGGTGGCGAAGATCGCCTTGTCCGGATTGGCCTTGCACCAGGCGATGAATTCCTTAAGCGACGTGACCTCAGGAGGCACGGCGGGGCCGATCACGAACGTCAACGTCGATCGCGACACCGGGGCGACCGGCACAAGGTCGCGCAGCGGATCGTAACTCAGCGTGCGGAAGCTGTGCGGATAGACGGTGATCGGAAAATCCGGCGTGAACAGAAATTCGCTGCCGTCAGGGTCGGCATTCTTGATGTAATCGACCGCGACCCGCGCCGCCCCTCCGGGCTTGTTCTCGATGATCGCGGCCGGCGCGTAGCGGCCGCGCAGCCTCTCAGCCAGGATGCGGGCGATCAGATCGGTCGCCCCGCCGGCCGGAAATCCGACAACGATGTGAAGGGTCTTTCTCAGCACTTGCGCGCGGCTGCGCTGCGGAGCGCCGCCGATCGCGGCGGCGGCCGAGGCGGCAAGGACGGCGCGACGGGTCAGCACGCTGAGCGCAATATCGTTGGACGCGGCAGGGGGACAAGCTCCCCGGATCGGTCGACGCCTTTCACAGGAGCGATCTGCCCATCCATTTGCTCCCTGCAAAGGCGCGCACGCTCAAGTTGCCCCCGGAACGCATCTGGCGCTTCGGACGGGTATCCACGGAGCTGGTCGATCTGGTCGGCGACGCTCATGGTTATCCTCCTCAGTTCAGGTGTCGATTGTACAAAAAGTTCCGGATCTGCGCACGTGCCAAGTATTCCGATAGCGCATCGTTATAAGTCCGAACAGCCTTCTGGAGATCCGGGTCTCCACCGAAATCATCTATCTCGAGCTTACATGTCTTCCTGAGCGTGTTCATCCCGATCATTCGGCCGTGCGAGTGCCGGTGGGCGTTGTTTGAGAGGAGCTTGGCAATTTCGTTTGCCCGCGTCCGCTTCTCTTCTAGCGTAACGGCTGTCCCTGGACTGCTTGTCCTGTGAGTTAGCCAATCCTTGAACTTGTACTGAACAAGCCATTTTTCCAGCAACGCGATCGACAAATCGCGCGCCTGTTCGTAGAAGCGCAGCATTGCGAGGTCCTGGTTCAGAAGCCATTGAAACTCGACCGGGGTAATGGTGTTGTTGCGCGACTTCTCGATGATCTCCTTGACCTTGTCGAGATGACCAAGTGCTGGGATGAGATACTTGCCTTCACGGTCTGGCACCTGCGGATCGATCGGTCCGAGCGAGGACGAGTAGTCCATGAAAATCTTATCGCCCGACATGCAAAAAATGGTGCCCGCGGACATTGCGGCGACAGGCACGACGAAATTAACCAGGTCGAAATGAGCCCGCACAACTTCGACCAGTTTTTCCACAACTTCGGCTTGACCACCTGGGGTGGTAAGGAAGATCGCGATCGCGGACTTCTTCTCCGGCCGCCTGGCGAGCTTTTCGATCACCTCCCGAAACCATGGGAATATGTTCATGCGAATTTCGCTGTTGAAATACATGATGTCCGCGTCGAGCCGCTGTTCAAGGTCAGCTTCGGCATCGCGCACTACTTTGAAAATGATATCGTCGTAAACGGCCATTTTGTGCCTGATGATTCGGGGGCGTGCGCTTTGCCTTCACATATCCCAGTGTCATCGTAAAGTGCGCTAAGAAGCGGGGCTGGCGCTAAGGCTTCTGCTCGATCCGCCGGTTGATCAGCGCTTTGATCTCGGACAGGCTGCCTGTGATCCCGTCCACCTTGGTCTCCAGCCGGATGATGCGCTCGAACTGAGGCGCGGCGAGCTGCATCTGCCGCTCAAGCTCGCCGACGCGGGTCCACAGGTTCGATGCGCCCCAGGCGGCGACGACCGTCTGGCCGATGATGGTCATGATGAGGGCGAGCGGCACCTTCTTGTCGACGTGCCATTGCCGGTCTTGCGCCTCGCTCATGGGCGGCTCACGGGATTGCGACGCCAAGCGCGGAAAGGCCGGCCGCGCCGCTCACGGCCAGGGTGAAGAACTCAAAGGCGGAGAGCTTGAGCGCGGTCCACGCGGGCGCGCAGGCCGCCATCAGCGGTCCGGTCGGCTGCAGCGCCTCCGCAACCTCGGCAAGCTGCTCGAAAGACGAGAACACGTGCGGGTCCGGCTGCGTGAGCGCGTTCCCGTTGGCGTCCTTCAAACCCGCGCCCTGGGCTTGCGCGATGATGACGATTAACGCTTCGTAGCAGGCGGCGCGCTCCCTGGCGGCGGCCGATCCGACGGAATCCGCCAGCGCCTTGGCGTATTGCAAATCGGCGGCGTCGGCGGCGCGGATTTTTCTCCACAATTCATCGGGCGTTGCAATCTGCAGCGCGGCGCGCTTTGGGAGTGCGCCGCCGCGTTCGGTCGCGATCTTCAACGGGGCCGCCGCTCGACCTCGGACAGCAGGCGCTGCGGCTGCGTCGAAGGGCTCGCCCGCACTCCGCGAAGGTGCGGACGGGCCCTTCGACAGATGCTCGGGGCCCGCGCTCCCAGGCGGAGGATAGGATGGCGGTTTGCTCTGCGCCATCGCGAGCGACGGCACAAGCAACAGGATGAAAGACACGAGCGTGCGCATGGGTCAGGCTCCAATCTTCTTCGTCGCGACGACGCGGCCATAGATGGCGATGAGGGCGCCGACGGCGCCGGCGATCCCGCTGAGGAGATCGACGGCCGCGGCGGCATCGGCCGGCGAGAGCGTGTAGCGGCCGAGCGTGAGCGCCGCGCCGACGAGCGCCACCACGGCGCCCCAAAAGGTTTTCGACTGAATGAGGGCCTTGGTTTCGTCCAAGATGGATTCTCCTTCGGTTGGGGGTGCGCTTACGGCGCAAGCTCGCGCAGGGCCGCGAGCGTCAGCGGCCCGGCGAGGCCGTCCGGCACAAGGCCATGCGCAGCCTGGAATGCCGCCACCGCGCGCCGGGTATGGCGGCCGTAGCAGCCGTCTACGAGAAGCGGCAGATCGTTCGCCGGCGCTCGTGCTTCCACGAGCCCCCAGGCTTCGACAAGCGCTCGGCGCCCCATCGGTTGAGCGCCGTCTGCATCCACGCGGTCGCGTCGGCGGCGAACACGTCCGGCACGATGGGAGGCCCTGGGCGCGCGGACAGCTGAGCGCTGGCCGAAGCCCCGTCTGCTCCCCCGCCTGAGCCCTTGTCGAAGGATGAGCCCTTGTCGAAGGATGCAGGGGAGCGCAGGACGGGGGCAGCCGAGCCCTTCGACAAGGGCTCAGGCTCTGCGCTCCCGGCCCACGGCGGCGCATCCCCGAGCGCAAGCGTGCTGTCCAGCCGCGCCAGCGCCGCCATCATCGGCGCCATGCCGCATTGCGCATCGCGCGCATCCGGGTCCCAGCGGCCGTCGGCGACGTACTTGCCGCCGTCGTAAATGTTGGTCCAGCTCCACAGATAGCTGGTGCGGCGGCCGTGCGCGCGCGGCCCGAACCCGTTGAAAGCCTCGCCCTCGTAGCAGGCGCGGGGCCAGGTCCAGCCTGGGAGCGCGGGTCCTGAGCCTTTGTCGAAGGGCTCGCCCACCATTTCCCCTCCCCTGCTTGCGGTGGCCAGCCCCCCTTCGCCTCCCCCGCTTGCGGGGGACGGGTCAGGGGAGGGGGAGGGGTCAGGGGAGGGGTCAGGGGAGGGGTCAGGGGAGGGGGAGGCGGCCGAGCCCGACGGCGACGCCGTCATTTCTGGATCGCGCCCCCTCCCCAAACCTCGCCCGCTTGCGGGGGAGGGAGATCGCGCAACCTCATCCAGCCGATCAATCCGATACGCCTCGACGCACGCTTCGGCCCAGCAGCGGTAGGGCCCGAGCCCGGCCGGCACATGCACCGAGACGCGGTCCCAGCGGTCGCCCTGCGCGGGCGAGCGGGAATAGTCCGAGGAGGCCTCGCGCTCGAACGAGGCGAGCCCCCACAGCCGCGGCACGCCCGTCCTGGCCTCGACCTCGGCCCATTCGTCGCAGTGGCGGTGGGCGAGCTCCAGCACCTTGGCCGCGCGCTGCGCCAGCTCATGCTCGCGGGCCGGATCGAGGCGCATGGCGGCAAGCAGCGCGGTGTATTCGGGGGCGAGAAGGAGATAAGGGTGCTGCATGTCAAAGGTCAGAGGCTGGCGCTTTGGCCTCGATCACGTCATCAATGATGCGCAGGACAAGTCGGTTGGCGACCCCGAACTGAAATCATTCGATCGCCTCTCGCAATGTGGCGTGGTCAGCATCCTCCAGCAGAGGCGTGGCGCCAGGATTTACGGCATCGGCGCTTGGTATAGAGCGGCTGGTGGTTCTTACCAACATCGCAATCGTGCAGAAAGCCTCACCGGCTTAGAAACATGGAATGTACCTAGTGACGCCAAAAGGATTGGTGATCACCATCCACTCCTGAACGCCAGCGTTTGATCCTGGCGGTCCCGCTGACCCCATGGTCATTGGTCCGACGGTGCCGTTTCCGACGGTGGCGACGCGGCCCAGCGCCATGCCGCCCGCATTGCCCTGTATCGTCGGGCCGAGGACGCCGGCGGAACTATACCATCCAATCTGGTACCCGGCCGGCAGAGCGAGGGCGAGGCCGTTCGATGCGGTCAGCGAACCTGATTGAAAGATGATGCCCTTGTCGAAGGTCGCGCCGTTGGCGATAAATACCGCAGCCGCAGATGCGATCTGTGCTCCCGCTCTGCTCCCGCCGCTCCCAATCCACATGGCCGTGCATTGATGACCGGGATTGACATTGTACGGATCAATCTGGACGAGGCTTTGCTTGTTGACGATGTCCAGTTCCATTGCGGTCGTAAAGACCGCAGCAGTATTGTTGTGCCACGCCTCACCGTAGAGCGCCCAGCCGTTTTGGCCGCCGGCCGAACTGTTGTTGTTCTGAAACCCGGCGACCGCGATGGACCCCTGGCCGGTCGCCACATCGCTGGTTCGTGAGCCGCCGAGCACCCCGATGGCGCTTAGCGGGCTGATGGAGGCCAGCTGGGCATTTGAGGTCGTATGCGGGATCAGCCCCTCAAGCCAATCTTTCGTGGTGACGGGGTTGTCGCCGCTGTTGATGGTCGCCGTGCTGACGAGCAGCCTGTCCAGTCTCGTGATCGTCGCTGCTGGTGAACCGTTGGTGAATAGCCCTCCGCTGTAGGGGACGTTGAAGACCGCCCCCCCATCGGCAAGCACCTTCCCGGTCGCGTCAGCGAAGGTCGCAACGTGGCCCGCGGTCGAGGAGCCCGGCCCCGTGACGTTACCCGTGCCCACCGGCGGCTGATAGCCCGCCGCGGCCGGGCTGTTGGTGAGCACGATCGTCCAGTCGGAATATGTGCCCGCGCCGCCCGTCGCGGTTACATTTACGGTCAGCGAGCCGCCGCTGTAGCTTGAGATTTGGCCCAGCATCTGGTTGGCGCTGTTGCTGGTCTCCTCGACCAGCACCCATTGCCCGGCCTGGAACGCCTTGCCGGACTGCACCGCCCAGGTCTTTGAGCCGGTGCCGATCGTCTGCGATGTCGTCGAAGTCGCGGACTGCTGCGCGGTCGCCACCGCCTGCTGCGAGGCGAAGGTGATGAGCGACGTTCCCACGACGACAGGATCGTCCGTGCAGGTGCAGATGAAGGTCTGCCCGGCATTGACATTGCCGAGCGCGACCGTCACCGCCATCCCGGAGAAGAACTGCGTGTTGGTATTGGCGTCGCTGGTGCGCGTCCACGGGCCCGTGCTCGCCGCATAGATGCCGTTGTTGACCGCGTTCGCCTCGTCCTTCACCAGCACGCGGTCGCCCGCCGCAAGCTGCACGCCGTCGACCACAAGGAGCCCGCCGATCGCCGGGTTGAGCGGCGCGCCGGTCGAGGCTGCGCGCACGGGCGGAAACGAGCCCGAGGAGAGCAGCGTGTTGCCGCCCGCAAGATTGATCGTCGACATGGGTCAGGTCAGCGTGTCGGCAATCGCCAGCAGATCCTTGTGCGCCAGGCGGAACTGGTTTGAATGAAACACCGCCTTGAGCAGCTCGTAGTCCGCATCCTCCAAGGTCATCTCATCCCCCTGTGCCGCCTCGATCGCATCCATCACCCGCATGCGCTTGCGCATCTCGGCGATGTTGCAGCCCTGCGGCGGCAGCGACAGCACCTCGATGAGCACGCGCTTCGATGAAAACATCTCGCCTTCGATCAGTTTGACGGTTCGCGCCATCGGCATTCTCCTTAGCGGACGACAGAGGACGGATTGCCAGAGCCTCGCGCCTCCATCCGTCCTCTGTCCTCTGTCCTCTGTCGTCATCCTCTCAGCCAGCAGCTTGCCGAGTTGAGCGTGCCGGTCAGGCCGCTCGCCGAGAGATCGGCTGTCGTCGTGCTGGATCCGCCTTCATTCAACGCCGGCGCCAGCACGCACGATGAATCGATCGGCGGCAACGTCATGTTGATTTTGTATTTCTGAATCTCGGATTGCGATAAAACCCGGTTGAACTGCCGAAACAGGCCGATCGCGCCGATGTTGCCGAAGCTCTGGCCCTGCTGGTTGCCGATCACATAGCCGTTCGGGTTTGCGCCATCGGTCGAGATGATCGACCCGCCGCCGAGGCTATCGGCATTGACGGTGATGGTTTCCGGCATGCCGTCAACGTAGATTTTGCAGCCAGCCGCGCGGCCGGAGCCGTCGTAGGAGGCCGCCACGACGCGCCATTTGCCGTCCGCAATGAACGTGCCGCCGTTCACGTCGATCCAGGCGGTGTTCGCCACATGGATGACGCGGATGGTCATATGGCCGTTGCCGTCGGGCCAGAACTCGTAGCCTGGCTGCGCCGCGTTGCCGGGGCCGGTGACGTTGGTGAAGACGATGCCGGAGACGCCGGCATGTCCTCCGCCCGCGGCGGCGAAGCAGCAGATGGCGGCAACGAGCGTCCATGGCTGGGTGTACTCGTAGGCAAGGACGTTGCCGTAGGTGATCCTGGAATTTGCCGCATCGCCGTTCCACCACCAGCCGTTCGTGCCGGTAAAGGCAGCGGGCGGAATGACGCGGTCGGCGAGCGGGTTGTTCTTGCACACGGCGAGCTGGGCGATGAAGCCCTGGAAGGTGAAGCCGGAGTTCCACGAGCCGAGGAAAATTGTTGCCGGGCTCGCGTAGCCGTTCGCATCGGCCAGATGATTGCCGGTCGCGCCGGTTGTCCCGGCGCCGGGGCCAAGGGAGGAAAGGCGGCGGAAGGTAGAGCCATTCGTCGACAGGCTGCCCCAGCAGGTCTTGGTCCAGTCGAAGCCGGCGCTGTCTTGCAGCGCAGAGCCTGCGGCCTGGTTCCAGGTCAGAAACCCGCCGCTGGCGGCGTTCATGAAAATGCCGTTGGTATGATCGTCAGCGAGCATCCCGACATTTGCTCCGGCCGCCGCCGGCGCGCCGAAGGTTGCGATCTGCGCGTTGTAGCCGCTCGCGCCCTGGAAGGCGGCGAGGAGCGCTCCCTTCGCGGTGATGTTGGCGGCGTTGCAGAGGAGGCCCGAGCCGGCCGTCACCGTGCCGTTGCTGACGAAGGCGGCGGGGTCGGTGCTGGTCTGCGCGCCGTCGTAGTAGAGCCCGTTGGCAAAATCCATCACCACGGTCGGCAGCACGCCGCCGAACTGGAAGCGCTTCCACCAGTTGGGGTCGACCCCTCCGGCGAAGCCTCGTCTGCCGCCGAGCAGCAGCAATCTCCGCGCTGGGATTTCAGCGAGCGCCATGGCTTAGTCCACCGTCGCCGAGGCATAGCCCTGGATCGTCTGGCCTGAGGCCGGCGTGAATGCGCCGGTCGCAACCAGGATCATGTAGAGGTCGCGCGCGCCCGGCGCGGGCGTCTGCGCGCCGATGATCGGCGGCGGCGAGAGCGCCGGCGCGCCATAGCTTTCGATCAGGTTCGAGCCGCCGCCGCCGATATTCCAGGTCGAGAAATCGACCGTCCCGAGCTTGAGCAGGTCGTCGGCCAACAGCGTGTTGAACGCGCCCTGGTCAACCAATCCGGCGGCGATCGACGGCGCCGCATTGAACAGGTGGGCGCGGATCGCCCCCATGTTGGAGGCTGCAATGCCTGAGAGCGACGCAACGAGGCGCAGCCCGGTCAGCAGGGCGGACCCGCCATTGGCCCGGAAGAAGCCCGAGAACTTGAACAGCGCGGTCGTGCCCGACCCGATCGCCTGGTTCGCCGCATAAGCGGTGGTGTTCGCAGGCCGCGTCAGCGCAGAGTCGGCCGGCTGCCACACATTGCTGAGGCCGCCCACCTGCCCGATGTGCTGCTGCGCCGCAAAGGCGGAGCTCAGAGGAAATAGCGCCATCTCATTGTCTCCGATGTCGAGTGACGGGGATCAGGATCGAGGGTAGGCGGTCTGGCGGCTGCGGCCCTTACGCCGCCCATGAAGGCTCACAGCCGCAATGCCAATCGCCGCCGTCGCCAGCGTTGAAAAATCAGCCCGCGAACATGATCTGCCAGTTCGCATTGTCAGACTGGAGGGCCGCGAACTTGCCGGTCGCATTCAAGATCGCTGTGCCGGGTGTCGATGATCCGAGCGGCACTACGTTGCTGCTTGCCGAGTTAATGGCTTGCGGCGAGATGGACTTGATCCAAATCCACTGGCCGCCGAATTGAGCGGCGGGAGGCAACGTCAGGGTGAATGTGCCGCTCGCATTGATGATCTGCGAGGCCGAAGAGAGAAGACCGGAGGTGCCGGTCAGGATCACCGGGACACTGTAGACGTAGAAGGCCGTCACGACCCAAAGGCTGGAGGAGCTGTTCGTGAGCGCAAGCAGCTCCATGAGGACATTAGGAAACGGGATGGTGACATCGCTCACGGCGGCCCCGGTCGGCCACCATATCTGATCGGCGCCTTGGGTCGCGATGGTCAGCGTATTGACGGGAGAGATGCCGCCGGTGGCGATGAGGATACGGTGCCCCTGATTGACCGACGCGACTGGCGGGAGCGTCCACGTGCGCGGGGCGGTCAGTAGGCCCCCGTTGAGCACCCGGTCGGTCCCCAGGATCGCATAATCACGGTCGCCGACGATCGTGCTGCTCGCGTCGCCGGCCCATGTGAGCGCGGACACGCCGAGCACGACCGGATTGGCCGCGGTGAGCCGGAAGACGACCCCGGCATTCGCCGCGCCCTGGGTGACGGCGATCTGGGTGCCCTGCGTCCATTGCGAATTGTTCTGCGCATCGATCGTGCGCGTCCACGGCCCGGTCTGCGCATTGTAGAGCCCATTGGTGGCGGCGTCCGTCTGGTCCTTCACCAGCACGCGGTCGCCGGCACTGAGCGCTGCGCCGTCGATCGTCTGCAGCCCGGACAATGTGATATTGCTGCCCGTCGTCGCGACGCGCGCCGGCGCCTTCCAGGCAAGATCCGGGTTCGGATTGGTCGCAATCGGCGGATCGGCCGCAGATACGGTCGCGCCACGACGATCGATGGTCGCCATCGGCATCCTCTCCGTTTTAGGCGTCGTAGCCCGGGTTGAGCGGAAACGAAACCCGGGAACGGCAGTGACGCGCGGCGCGGCTGGCCCCGGATTTCGCGGCGTTTATCATCGGGCCGGCCTAAGACCGGACCCGGTGGTTCAATCCGGGCTGCACGGGCTGCAGGATTGACCCCGAACTCCTGACTCCCGATTCCACACGAAAAGGATCTTGCCGGCGATCGGCTGGCGCTGCGCCGGCTGGAAGCCCAGCCGCTTCAACCAGCGCACCGCCACCTCGCTGGCGGCATCTGCGGTCGCCACCACTTGTGTGATGGGAGACTTCCGAATCATCTCCATCGCCGTCAGGCCGGCGCGGTGAAATGCAACCGGATAACGCCTCGCCTCAGGAACGCCTGGCGCGGTCCGCCCGGCATCGCCATCGGCGTCCTGTCCCGACGGGGGCGCAAGCTGCACGAACGCGATTGCCGGCCCGTAAGGCGGAAACGCGATCCCGCCGATGCCGATCACGCGGTCATCGACGAGGGCCGTGATGGCGCGGATGCGGTAAGGCAAGGGTTCGCCAATGACATGAGCCAGATCGGCGGCAATCGTCGGCCGCAGCGTGACTTTCGGCATTGTTCAGAGGACGCAGGACCAACGACAGATGACGGATCGGAGGGTGGAGACGGGCGGCATGCTCGCCCCGAAGTTCGGATATCTTTCATCCGTCCTCGGTCGTCTGCCGTCGGTCATCCCCGCTCATTCGTGGTCAGTCCGATCACCACGCTCCCGACAGTGCAGGGGTTCGGGGCTTGCGCGAGCAGACACAGCCGTGCGTCGGTCTGCCAACTGCCCGGCACCTCGATCATGGGCTCGTCGTACTCGCTCCAGGTCGTCGCCGCGGGCGTCGCCGCCCCCGCCTCGCAGAGCGGCAGATTGTCGAGCGCGTCGAACCGCTGCCCGAACGCGATGCCCTGGGAGTTGGTGTCGTACAGCACGAGCCCGACATGATCGATCCGCTTGCGTTGCGTCAGCGCGGACCCCAATTGCGCCGCATAGGCAAGTTTCGCCGACATGAACGGCGCCACATAGCCGAGGCACGCGACAACGGTGAGCGCAGTCTGCCCGTTGGGAAGCGTGATGGCGCCGTCTGCGACCACGATGGAACCGATATGAACCGGCTCGCCGGTTGCGCCGATATCGGCGAAGACCTCTGCCGGATACCCGTTATATTGCGTGCCGACCATGAGCGTGCCGGTTGGGGACGCGGCGGTATTCGAGATGACGGCGCCGGCGAGGCCGGCCACGATATTGGAATGGGCCTGCCCGTCGGGCAATGTCAGCACGCCGGACGCACTCGTCGTGGCGGACCCGATCGCCTGGCCGTCCGCCCAAACCGAAACGGGGGTGTTCGGCAGATGCGATAGCGTAATGGCCGAGACCGGCGCGCCTCGATAGACCACGTGGCAGTCGAGCTGCTGGTTGATGGCGCCGCCCACGCAATTGTCGCGCGGGGCGAGCCGCTCGATGAAGCGCCGCGTCACCCCGTTGATCGTGCGCCGCACCACGAAATAAACGAGGTCCTCGATACCGCTGGCTTCGGAGCCCGCCGGAGAGCCTGGGGAAGGAAGCACCGCGGCATTCTCGATGACGCCGAGGGTCTGCAGCCGCCACCACGCCTCGACCTCGTCCTTCACGTCATACAACAGGCACGCTGCCTGGCCGTCGCCGCGCGGCAGGAGGATCATCTTGTCGGGCTGGGTCGCCTTGTCGATGTCGGTGAAGCCGGCCTTGCCGATGTCGAGGTTGAGCCTCGTGAGATCGCGGTCGTCGTAATCCATCTCCTGGGCGCTGAACGCCAGCTCGTAGACGCGCCGCCCCGATTGCTGCACGAAGATGCCGCGCTTGCCCGCCTTGATGGCGGGCAGCCGCTGCGCGCCCTGGTCGGAGCAGTCGCGGATCACGATCTGCGACGGCGTCACCGGCTGGTCGAAGTTCGATGAGCGCGCCGAGGCGATCGACTGCTCGCGGCCGATCATCAGCCGGGTGAGGGAGAGCCCCCACGAGATGGTGTCGACCGGCCCCGAGCCCAGCGCAACATTGATGGCGCCGCCGTCTCCGGTCGAGGTGCCGTCCAGATTGATGTCGGCATAGTTGGTGAAGTCGTCCGAGGCCGACAGCCAGGCCTGGTCGCGGCCGAACCAGCACAGGCGCCCCTCGTGAAAGGCGACCGACGTCGGATAGCCGATGACGCCCGACCAATCGCCCTCCACCCAGTCCGTGGTGGCGGCAAGCGAGGTGAACGGGGAAAGAACTTCGATGTTGACCTGGGTCGGCGAGACATAGCCCGTCACCCGGCAGATGCCGAAGCCGCCGCCGCCTGAATAGTTCGACGATACGACGGCGCTCCCCGACGTATACTGCCCAGCCTTGAAGCCGATGCGCTCCCAGCAGATGGCGTTATCGAGGTCGGTGGGAGCGCCGGCGCTTCCGGTCACCGATTGCAGGGCGCCGTTTGCGGTGAGCGCGCCGCCGGACGACGGGCCGCCGTTGGGTCCGGTGGCGGCGACCGTATCGACATAGCCCGACGCGGCGGAATCAAAGCTGCGCTGCATGGTCAGCACGCCGGACCATGTGCCGCTTATCGTCCACGTATAGTTGCGCCCCTGGTTCGACTGCGGCACCGGCGGATTACCGACGCCGACGCCTACTCCCGTGACCCGGACCGGCGGCGTGAAGGCATTCTGGTTGCCCAGGATGGTCTGGTTGAACTGGCCGTTGGTGAACAGGCGAAACAGGCAGCCGACGTGGCCTGCCTGAAACCACGGCCGGTCCGATGTCAGCGTGGTGTTGCCGTGGTAATTGCCCGGCGTGAAGTTGGCGACGATTCCGGGCGTCGACTGGAACGGCCCATTGTTGCTGTAGAATTGAACGACCGACCACGAGTGCAGCGAGCGGCGCTCGATCTTCTGCTGCTGCTGGCCGTAGCAGGCGATGAAGATGATGTCGCCGGACTGGTCGTAGCGGATATTGGGAAGGTCATTCACGCTCCACGGCGTCGGCAGCACCATGGTGCCTGCGCTCTCGATCGAGCACTGCGTCAGCGTCTTCGACCACGCGTCGGTCGATTCGATCTGAATGGCGGCGTTGCCGGACGACGGCGTGAAGGCGAGCGAGTGGGCGCCGGTGTCGAGCGTCGTCTGCGCGATGAGGTCCGCCGCGCCGGCCGTCGAGCCGACCCGGAACACCACGGGCCCCTGCGTGATGACGAGGCGGATCGCGTGCTCCTTGCCCTGGTCAGCAGGAGCGATCGAGATGGTCTGCTGGATTTGCGCGAGCCCGCCAACCGGCTGGCAGGCGAGCGTGGCGACGCCGCCCGAAACAGTCGCGCTCGCGCCCGCGGTGGTGTTGGCATTCGACCAGTTGCCAAGGCCGGAAAAGAACGGGTCGCCGATCGAGGTTCCGACCGCGGCGCGGCTGACGAGCGTCTCGTTGACCCATACGCGCATATTGTTGGCGGTAAGCTCGATCAACGCCGTATCGAGCTTGGAGAATATGAAACGCAAGAGCCGCGCCGGCGCGTCGCCCAGCACCTCGCCCACATAGGAGAGTCCGGGCCGCAACGTCATCGGCCCGACCACATAGGGCAGCCAGTTGACCTGACATTGAGCCGCCATGCGCAGCTTCGCCACGTCGACGCGCGCGAGCGCGATCTTGGAGACCTCGCCGGCATTTAAGGAATATAACGCTGCGTTTGCGCGCATCAGTCATTCCCCTGCGGCCCGGTTGCGATCGATCCGCCGGCGCCGCCGCCGAGCCACAATCCTCCGGGCCCGAATGCGCCGCGCCGGGCGCGCGCCCAGAACGGAACAGGCGGCAGGCCGGGCGGCTCATCCATCGCCTCCTCGGCTTTCGCGACGCGGCGGGCGCGGTCCTCTTCTCTGAGCAGCGCAGCCTTCAACTCCTTGTCGTTGGTGATGCGCAGGCACGCCTGCCGCGCCAGGCGAAGCGAGACGTAGTCGGCGAAATGCTCAGGCCAGTTCCCGATGTTCATCCCGTAGAGCGGATCGTTCGAAACATAGGAGACATAGATCGGCGTGAGATTGGCGTACCAGAGCCCCGCCTCGTCGCTGTATTGCAGCAGCGGCGGATCCATATTTGGCGAAGTCGAGACCTGGATCGTCCTCACCCAATCGATCGGGATCGAGAAGCAATAGTTGAAGCCGAACTGCGGTGTGAGAGTGGAGCTGTTGTCGATCTGGACGGTGCGCCTTGCGAACTTCCACAAGCCTTGCGCCAGGCAGAAGCCGGCCACGTCCGACCAGTAGGAATCAAGGACGCGGCGCGGCTCGCGCGGCTCGGACAAGCTCGCGAGCTGGCGCTCCCCGAGATGGCCGAGCGCCTCGTTGTAGATGAAGAGCTGCGTAGTCATGGGTGCTCCAGACGACAGATGGCGGACGACAGACGGCAGAGTTGGAAGGCAGAGGCCGGAGGACGGATTTCCGTCATCCGTCCCCCTGTCCTCCGTCCTCTGTTTTTCAGAAATCCGCGCTGGCCTGAATAAATCCGGCGCCGCCGCCGCCCTGCAGCAGCGTGCCTTGGCCGGCAGTGCCCGCGGCGGTGCCGGTCACGCTGATGTAGTTCGGCGTGTGGGTGGCGCCGGGCGCGAAGGTTCCGACCGCGGTGGCGGCGCCGGCGAGGTTGAACTTGAAGGAGCCGGCCGATACCGTCACGGTCGGCGCCGCGCGCATCTGCACCGGCAGCGGAATGAAGATGATTTCCGACGCGGCGCCCGCCACCATGCCGGCGCCGACGATGACACCTGATGCCGGCTCCGGAATGTTGAAGAAATAGCGCTGGGCGATCGCCAACTCCAATTCGATATCGCGATGCTCGAACGGAGTTGCCTGCGCGCCGATCTCGAGCTGGACGCCCATGATCTGCACGAAGTCTGCGGCGCCGGCCGTGCCGACCGGCGTGGCGTTGAACAGCAGGCCAAGCTGCGTGCAATTCGCCGGCGCCGATGCCGTGAACACGTAGCGCTGCCAGCTCGTCGTGATCTGCTGGGCGATGTTTGCGCCCGGCGTGAGCACGGCGTTATTGGGCGAAGAGTTGGGCGAGAGGTTCTGCTGCGGCGTCAGCGTGAGGGAGGTATAGCCCGTCCACGCACCCGCCGCCAGGCTGGCGGCGCTCTGGTTCGCGCCTGTCCCGCTGGCAAGAAGCACGTTGAGAGCGCCGTTCGCCGGGGACCAATTGGCGCCGGCCTGGGCCCAGAACGACAGCGTGACGGTCTGGCCCTGACAGCGAATGGAGTCGAGCGTCTCGATGACCTGGCCGAGGCTGATCGCCGCCGTGTTGGCGTTCGCCGCCGCGCGGCCGAACTGCAGCGCCTGCGTGAACCCCGATACGGCCGTGACGCCGGTGACCTGCGACACCGAGATCGAGGACGACGCGCCGCCGACCGCAAAGAAGCGATCTGCCGTGTAGGTGACGGCGCCGGCGATTCCGGTGAAGCTCACGCCGCGCTGCCACGGATTGGTGGTGAAGTCGCCGCCGTCGATGAGGTTGCGCGGGAACGCCAACTGCGATCCGCCGACGCCGGCCGGAGCAGCAAGTGTCGCCGTACCGGAGACATTCATGGCGCCGGGCGTCAGATTCTGGACCTGGAGGATATAGCCCTGCGGGTTCGTCTGGTTCACCACGATGACGAAATCCCCAGGGCTCATGCC
Organism: Hyphomicrobiales bacterium; assembly: GCA_021323775.1. Lineage (GTDB taxonomy): Bacteria > Pseudomonadota > Alphaproteobacteria > Rhizobiales > Xanthobacteraceae > JAJPKK01. The sequence continues at coordinate 10,427 of JAJPKK010000078.1, read as the reverse complement.
CTTGAAGGTCGCATCGGTGATGTAACCTGCGGCCGTCACCTGGGCCAGCGTGTCGGTCGTGGTGTATTCCCACAGCTTCCACGCGCCCTCGATCAGGCCGCCCGCGATGTATGTCAGAGTGCCGGTAGTGTATGCCATGTTCGAAAATCCTTCGGATTTTCAGGCGTCAGGAATCAGGCGCCAGGAGTCAGGACTGCGCTTCCCAACCCCGCTTCCTGACCCCTGATTCCCGATTACTGATTCCCGTTATTCAGGCGTCAGGAGTCAGGCGCCAGGAGTCAGGACTGCGCTTCCCAACCCTGCTTCCTGACCCCTGATTCCCGATTACTGATTCCCGTTAGGTGTATTTCGAGCCGTCGTGGCTGACCACGACCACGCCCGCGTTCTGCAGCAGCGCCGAGCCCATGAAGATCGAGGAGCGCGCCCAGTAGTAGGCGTTCTCCTCGTTGTAGCCGGCGCGGACATCCATCTCGCCCGTGTTCACCGCGTGACCGACAGCCGAGCGATGGAATGCGAAACACTGCTCGTTCGCGGTGCCCACGTTCGGAACATGCGGATGGAAGATCCAGTTGAAGCCGGCCCAGCGGCGGAAGCGCCGAGCCGGCCCGGCCAGGGGCTTGATCTCGACATATTCAGCCTTCTGGAATTCCGGGATCTGCATGAGATAGGCCCGCATGGCGGGCGAACCGACGAAGAACATGTTGTCTTCCTCGGTGGTGTCGACGTCCTGCAGATCGAGGTGCGCCAGCGCCCGCGTTGCGAGCGCGAGAGTCATTGCCTGAGCCGGGCCGAGGCTGCTCGACGCGCCGGAAAGCGCGCCCAGGATGTCCTGGTCGATCTTGCGGTTCATCACCTTCACCGTCGACATCTGCATGATGCGGCGGCCGTCGCCCTGACTCGCGAAGATGTTGAACTCGGTGCGCTGCGGCTTGTCGTGCCATTCCACGAGAGTCGCAGGCACCTGGGTGAGGCTGTCGACGCGCGGCGGAATGTTGCCGTTAAGCCCGCGCGTCACGGCGGTAGCGCCGCCTGAGCCGGCCACCAGGAACATCGCCTGGTTGCCCTTGATCACCGCCTCTGTCGTGCAGACGTTGCGCAGCCATGACTGGCCCTGCTCGAACTGGGCGATGAACTCCTGACGGAATTGAATCTGGAACGCCGAATCGGCCATTGATCCAGTCCTTCGTGGTCATCGTTTCGATGCCTCCGTTCCGGTTGTCTGCGGGCGCATGATTGGGGTTAGCCGGCTTCGGGGACCGAAATCAATCGTTGGCGGTCTTGGCGTGAGATGCGTTCGACCGCCTGACGTCTGAATTCCTGCTTCCCTGAAGCCGGCGCCGGCACATGCCCCGCAGGGCTTTCCATCGGCGGGTGAAATGCAAGCCGTTCGGGGCCGTAGCGGCCGGGTCGGGTAAGGTTCCGAGAGAACCTTGCCCTCACGGGTGCTGACGGGATATCCGATCGTCTTGCGGAAAACGTTCGGGTGGCAAATCAGCGGAAATGCTATGGTGACCCAGTTCGAGTTCGGGCCGTCGCGATCATGGATACGCCAAGACTGACGCTGAGAGTGGATTTGGGCAGCGGCCGCGCCTTGGGGCCGGGCAAGGTTCGCCTGCTCGAAGCCATCGACCAGACCGGGTCGATTTCACAGGCAGGCCGTATGCTGGGCATGTCTTATCGCCGCGCCTGGCTTCTGGTCGATGACATGAACAATTGCTTTCGCGATGCGGTGATCGCCGCACAGCCGGGCGGCCTCCATGGCGGCGGCGCGACGCTGACGCCGTTCGGGCAGCGGCTTGTCGAACGCTATCGCGCGATCGAGGCCGAGGCGCTGGTCGCGACCCGCAAGCATCTTCACGATCTCGAAGCTGCATTGAAGACGCCGAAGCCGCAGCGCGCCGGCCCCTCGCTCAAACGCTCGGTGCGCGCGTCGTCGCCGCGGCGATGAGGGTCACCCCGCGTGGCCGCGACGGGCGTGCTCGCGGGCGGCGAGCAAGCCGCGATATTCCTGTTGCATGCGGGCGCCGGCATCGCCGGTCCAGTAGCTCTTCCAGAGGTCCGAGCCGTGGGGCGCGCGCATGTATTTCCCTTCGATCTCGGCAATCCGGCTTTCCACGTTGGACAGGCCGCCGCCGGAGGCGTTCGGCAGCATCGCGCCGCCCGGATTGATGGCCTTTGCCACCTCCAGGATCGCCTTGTTGAAAGTCGGATGATTGGCAAGGAGCTTGCCGTCGGGCAAGCGGGCGGTCAGCAATGCTTCCTTGAAGTCTGCCGGAAAGCTTCGATCGAAAAACTGTGCAACCGCATTGCGGTTGGTCGCGTAATCATGCCCCCATTCGCGGGTGAGGTCCGCCAAGGCTTCGTGCTTGAACGCCGCATCGGCCTCGCCGCGCTTTGCAGCCAGCCTGTCCTGCGTGTCGAAATACCAGCGGACGGCCTGGTTGTATTGGTCCGCCGTCCACCGGCCTTTCATCGCCTCTTCCGCAAAGGACGCGAGCAACGCCTTCTCGGCTTCGCCGGTTACTGTGCCGTCGCCAAGCTGCAATCCGTCCACATAGGCGGCAGCGTTCTGCGGCAAGCCTTGTTCGGCGCGCCAGGCCGCAATCTGCTCCGGCGTCGCGTTGGCGGGAGGCGGCTTTGTGGCTTTGAGGTCGCCGGAGGACAGCCTCGCCGTGAGCTCCTTGTAAGCCTTTGCAAGAGCCGCCGGGCTTTCGAATCGATCGAGCGTTTTGCGGAATGCCCTGTCGCCGCCGGAGAGGTCCTCACGCCAGGATTCCGGAAAGGTTCTGGCCGCGGGCTCCGCGATCGACGCCGCGTTTCTTGACGTCGGCGCAGCATCCTTTGTTTGCGCGCTCGCCGCCATCGCCGCATCGATTCGCGCTCCGAGCGGAGCGCCGCCGCGGCCCGCCGCAGCGGCGGTATTCGGGGCGCCGCCCGCAGGCTTCGAGGATGGCCAGGCAACGCCGCTGCCGGCCGCCGCTTCGCCCTCAGGCGTGGCGGCGCGCGGTGCGGGCGCGATATGACTGTCCTGCATTGATCACCTCGTTGCTTGCATCTGGTCGCCCGCCCTCTCCCTGCCCGCCAGCCTCCTGTAGCCCGGATTGAGCGGAGCGAAATCCGGGGCCGCCGGCTCCACGCTGCAACGCCGACCCGGGTTTTGATGGCGCTCATCCCGGGCTGCGGGGCAGAGGGTCGAGGCGGAGCACGCTGCAGGGCCCCCGCGGGCCCTCACATGCGCGGATGGCTGACAAAGGCCATGCTGGTCGGCATGTTGCGCGTGGCGACATCGCGATCCGCCTCTTCCTTGCTGAGGATGCCGTCGCGCACCACCGTTCCGGTCGGTCCGATGACGCACCAGCGCCTGGCCGGGCCGCGCCATTGAGCATAATAGGATCCTCGCGCCTCGATGCGGCCGGTCGCCAATCCGCCGAGCGGCGCCTTGATCAGTTCGGCGAAGCGGATGAATTTCGCCGGCACGTGCTCGACCAAATAGATGAGCGCGAACAGCGTGGATTGCTCGTCTACCACTTCGACAAGGTCGCCAGCGCGCAGCTTGGCCTCGTTCGGACCCCACACCGCCACATCGGCAAGCACGCTGTCATAGGGGGTGCGTTCCGCGTCGATCACGACCCGCCACCAGTTGCGGGCAAAGGCGGCATCTTGCATGGCGCTCTGCGGGATGGGCGCTGCCGGCAGCGCTGCGCGCGCTGCGGCCTCGGTCTTCGGTGAAGATTTTGAGGCGTCCGCGATGGCTTGCGGGACGGGCGCCGCGGCCTACGCCTTGCGCGCGCTCCGCTTTGCGGGCTGGATGGCGTGATTCATGACTTGGTCCTGTGGCGCCCGGGAACGAACGGTTGACGATCCCGGCGCATCGGATCGTCATCGCGTGATCTTGCGATGGGACGAGGAGATGAAGCGCGTTCAGGAGCGCGCCGCCCCGACATTCTCCGGCGCCGCCGGCGAAGACGCCGTCGTTTCGGCAACCCCGCTGCCGGGGCTGCCGTAGAGCCGGCCCAGCGCCTGAGCATAGTCGGCGCGCAGTGCGGCGTCGGTCCAGTACCGGCGCTGTCCGTCGCCGCTCGGGTGATGAAGCATCGCCTCAATCTCCTGGATCCGCTGCTGATCGGGGCTCGCTTTCGCTGGCGACGCCCGCGCAGCGCCGTCCGCCTGCGCAGCGCCGTCCGCCTGCGCAGCGTCAAGCCGTTCGCGCGCCTCGAATGCCGCGTCTTGCAGCTCCATATCGCCCCAATAGCGCGCCGGATCGCGGCGCAGGAGATCATCGGCCCGCGCGAGGGTCGCGCGGTCCTCGTCCGGGGCCGGCGGCTGCATCACCGCCGCAGGCCCGTCGTCGCGGATCGTTCGGTAGAGATCGAGGATGCCGTCGCGCTGGTGCGCGGGCCAGCCGCTGTCGGCTGCGAACTGCGCAAACGCGTCGGCAAGTTGCGCTTCATCGGCCGCCGGCCGCGCATGGTCGCGATACCAGGAAAGCGCGTCCAGAAACTGCGCAAATGACAAGCCCGCCCGCTTGAAGCCGTCGCGAAAGGCGCGCCGCAAGACTTCGTCCTGTTCGCTGAACAATCCGAATTCGCGATAGCGGTGCATGGTCGTTTTCCCTGAGCTTTATGAGGCCGGTGCGATTTGAAAGAAGATGTTCTTGGTGCTGAGGTTTGCGGCGGAGATCTGCCTGATCTGCCCGGCGGCGGAAATCACGGCCTCGAAACTTGACGTCACGTTGGCCGGCGTCGTGAGATCGAGCGCAAACAGCACGACATCGCCATCGACCGCGGCCGGAAATGCGACGCCGCCGGCTCCGTTGTTGCCGGGCGCAAATTGGGAGATGACGGGCCCGCGCCTGGAGCCGACGAGCTGGTTGTCGACCATGAGCCCCGAGGAAGCGCTGAAGCTGCCGTCGCCAACAAGCCCAAGGCGGCGGCCGTGCAGCCAGACGAGCACGTTATCCGGGGTAACAGCAGGCATGGTGAAACTCCGTCAGGTTCGCGAGAAGAATTCGTGTCGGAATGCTCGCCGCAGGGCGGCGCACAGATGCGATGCCGCTGCATGGCAGAGCGATTATCGCCGGGCTCGGCGGGAACAGCCGCGCCCGGGCGCGGCGCGTGGCTATTGGTCGTCCCGATCCTGACCGCGAGCGCCAGCGCCGATCAGACCCGCAGCGAGGAGCGAATTGAACTGAATGGCGTGCTGAAGCCAGGGATTTTCATTGACGGCGGCCCGGATCTTGGCTGCCGCCTTCGGCGCCATTGTCTTGAAATAATTTGGATTCGTCAGATAGGCCCTTAAGCCTTCGGCCACGAGTTCCGAGTTTACAAGTTCAGGCGGATAGCCGAAGTGCTCAGGCTGCGGGCTAGGCCCTTCTTTTTTCGGACGGTATCTCAGGTTGCCGTAGACCGAGCGGAGTTCGGCGATCTCCTCCGGCGTGAGCGTTTCCGAGATGTTCCCGCTCAACTGGTCAATAGCGTGACCAAATTAATGCGCTATGACTTTGTCGCGGTCGGCCGCCTTGGGTCCGGTTTTTAGATAAATGTCGAGAGCCGGCCCGTTCGCTTCATCGCGCCCCCAATAAAGTCCGCGAAGTCCTCGCGGAAACTGATTCCACTGCTTCCGAGGTATATCCGTCAGGTTGATGCCTGTTTCCGCCAGTGCGCGTCTGATATCTTCCGGCGAAAGCGCTTCATCAGCCTTCCCGGCAAATCGACGTCCAGCAACGGACGTGGCTCCCAGGGGACGCCCTTCAATATCATATAGAAGCTGGTTGTTCACATCGGTTGGAGCGCGGCGGGGATAGTCCTCGCTGAATGGGCGCTGCGGTCTCGCCGGCGGGTGTCTCATACGGACGCGAGCTTCGGCAATCATATTCGCCCGCTCAGAAGCATTCAGGTTTCCGGCGGACCCGTCGCCCGCTTCCACGAGGGCAGCCTTGATTCCCATTGGAGCGGTTGCGGGCTCGGCCTCGGCAGGCTTGGCGGGCCGCGTCGTTGCGCCCGGTTCGGCGCCGGTTGGCGTAGTGGTCTCGCCGGTCCCCACATAGGCTTCAGGGAGTTTGTCGGAGTCCGACCTGATGGCGTCCCCGATGGTTCGGTCGCGCAGCGCGTCTTCCGCGACCTCGGCCGGAGGAATGCCGTGATCATTCCATAATCGGAGGAGCTTCTGCTCTGTGGGGAAGCTTGCCGCAGTCCCGGAGATGACGCTGGCGGCATTGCGAAAATCTTCGGCGCGCGGCAGCGCGCTGACGGGCGCGTCCGCGGCGGCGGCCTTTGGCGCGGGCGCACGCGCGGCGCCCGGCGTCCGCCCGCTTGCGCCCAAGAGCATCGCGGCGATCTGCGCGAATTGCGCGAAATCGCGCGCAGCCTTGCCTCTCCCATACGGCCCGGGCCCAAAGATGGCCTCCTGGCCTTCCTCCACAGCTTGTCCGACCGCTGCGCCAATGCCTGCCGTCCCCGCCGACAGCGTTCTCAATGCTGCGTCTATCGGTTTTCCGGCCGGGATAATGATGTCGCCGGCAATGCCGAGCTTGCGCAACGCCTCCTGGGTTTCCGGCGAAAATCCCAACGGCTCATCGCCGAAATAGCCTTGCGCATATTCGCGGGCGGCGCCGAGGATGCGATGGATGAACGCCGCTGGAACCTGTTTCGGCGGCCGCGTGACGCCAAACTCATCGTCGATCTCGCTGTCGGTAAATCCCGCCTGCCGCATTCGCTGCCGCTCTGCGGTCGCCCAATCGCCGATCTCGCCATCGGAAAAGCCGGCCTGTTTCAACAGCTCGATCCGGGTCGGCATGGTCGGTCACCTCGAAAGGGGAACGCGCACGTTGGCGTCGGGCAGGGCGGCGTTCATGCGCGCGAGGTACTCGGCCGGCGTTTCGCCGTTGAGGCGCGGCGGAACAGATTGAGACGCCGCATCCGCGCCGGAGAGCCCTTTCGAGCCAAGCTCGCGGGCGTTTTCTTCCAGCGCCTCCCGCGCCGTGGTTCGATAGCGCTCGAGCGACTCCGGCTTGCCGATATAGTCAGGCTTCAAGCGATCAAACAGATCGAGCGGGTCCTTGCCCTCCTTGAGGCATTCGCCGATTTTCCGGTCGATATCCCGCTCCAGGAGATACATTTTCGCCCTGCCAAGCTGATCGATGTCCCCAATCAGCGGATCGGATTGGTCGATCGCAGGCGCGACCGACTTCAGAAAGGCCTGCTTGTGAGCCAGCAGCGCGGCGCCGGCGGGCGTCTGGTTCGCAAAGAATTCCTTGCGGACAAAATTGAAGTCCTCCCTGCTGAGTCTTCCGGCAATGTACGCATCGTAGAGCTGATTGAGCGAGGCGATCCTGTTCGGATCGCCGTCACGCAGACGGATGCGGTCAAGCAAGCCGCGCGCCGTGACGCTCGATGTGGCCGCATCGGGGTCCGGGACCGCGGCCCGGTCCTCCAAGGCGAGCATGTAAGTTTTGGCGGCTGGCGTGAGGTTTGGATTATCGGAAATGTCGGCCCTGGTAGCCGTCGGCTTATCGCTCATCAAATCGGCGACGATTTCCTGTTCGGCCTGATCCGACATGCGCTGAATGTCCTGCCCGCGACGGACAACGGCATGCTCCGCATCCTTCAGGTTATTTTCCTGCTGCTCCCGCGCCTGCTGGATCAGGGAATCTTTCACCTGCTGCGGAAGCTCGCCCAGCAGCGGGTGGCCGCTCTCGGGAGATTGAAGCTCGCGGATCGCCCGCGCGGGATCGCCGCGGCTCATTCGGGCATATTGGCCGGCGCAAAGCGCAAGGGCGCTGCGTCGCTTCTCCTCCAGGGCCTGCTCGGGAGTGAGAAATCGCCGCGCGACCGCGTCGTCTATGGTGGAATGCAGGGCATCGACGCCGCCGGCGAACAGGGTATCGTTCGGGTCGAGGGTGCTGTGCTGTATGAGATTGTGGAGGTACCTTTCGCGGCTCGCCGCGTGGGCGCTGGCGGCGCCGCGAAACGCCTGGTTGTCGATCGCGGCGCTTTCCTGCGCGAGCGGCGCGGCGAGTTTGGCGCGGACGTGTTCCCGCAAGCCTTCATCTGAAATCCGGGAAAGTCCGTCCTCAACGATCTTTCCGGCTTCCTCGCTCCAACGCTGCGCAAGAGTCGCGTAGTCGGGATCGTTCCGGTAGCGTTCGCGCGCCTCGATCAGCCGGCCGTGAATGAACGCGTCGGCATTGACGGCCTCCGTTATGGCCTGTTGCCGGCCAATTTTATAGGTCGCCTTGCCGATATCCTCGATCGCCTGGCCGAATCGCGCGCCGGCATCGGCGATCTCACGCGCGCCGGCCGCATAGGATGAAAGGTCGTAGCCGCCGATCGGGCGCGAGCCGGGCGCGTGCAGCACGCCGCCAAGCTCCTCGGGAGAGGGAACTGCGGGCATAGGAGCTTCCCTCGGAGTTAGAACGATGCCCGGCCGCCATACATGCGCATGAACGACGCGCCGCCTCCGGCGATCGTCGAGAGCGCGTTGAGCGTCGATGCCCGCTGCATCTCCTCGCCGGCCAGCGCGTCCAGGTCGCCGCTGTATCTCTTCCCGGCGGCGCGGTTCATCAGGCCGCTGGCCTGGTTCTGGCCAGACCAGAGGTCCATGTCGGCCTGGTAGCGGCCGCGCGCCGCGATCTGCGCCTGGCTGGTCAGCGCGCTGCCCGCGCCTGCGTTGACGCCGTTGGCGGCCGCCTGGGCGACCGCCGATGAGCGCATGAGGCCGGCCCTCTGATTGAGATCGATCGCCTGGCGCTGGGCAGCCGCGATCTCGCGCGACATCCTGATCGGCCTCGAAATTGGCCTCGGCCTGTTTCGCCCGGCCCATCTGCGCAGCGTAGCTGCCGCCCGCGATCGTGTTCGCCGCTGAAATCCCCGTGCCGATGCCGGTCAGCCCCATGGCGCCGCCGGTCGCCGCGCTGCCGCCGCCGAGGGTGGCGAGCGCCGCCGCCGTCGTGCTGAGGGGATCGCGCGGCGGCGAAGCATATTTCCGCCACGGATCATAGGGGGAGTATTGCATGGCGGACCCGCGATGTTGGCCACGCGAGCTGGCAAGGCTCGCCGCGGACAAGGCTTTAGAAATTCACGCCGTTCCAATCCGGCGCAACGGTGTTGTGATTTGAACGGGCGTCGCGGTCGCGGCACACGCATCCACAGATGGCCCAGTCGCTACTGCGGATGAGGCCTGAGCTTCGGCGTGGGCAGGTTTTGGATTACTTTCCAAGGATGAGAAGCCGCAGCGCAATCCGTAATCGCTGCCAAAGGCTTGGTTTGGTCGGCAGTTTAGGTTGGGGCATCACCGGGCTTGGCGGTTGAACCGGGGCGCCCGGCATGGGCACGGGAACCTGAATCGGAATGTTCGGCATCTGTACCGCAATGCCTACCACCTTCATATGTGCAATTCCGTTATGGTTTTCAACGAGTTTGTTGGCGTTATAGTTTCCAACGGTGAGCATGCAGGCATGATGCACACTGAGCACTGCGTCCTGCAATGCAGGATCCGCCTCCAAATCCGCTATATTTAGACCTTTTGCGCGAAGCTCATTACGGTGGAGGTGCCGGCCATGGGCTCGATGTACATTGTGGCTCGATAGGAAATCAACGATCGCGCTCGCCTTGTCGTCCGCTTGGGTATCGTCCTTGAACATGCCTTCAATCAGCGTCTTTCGCCCGATTTCTTGGGACCACTTAATCGCGTGTTCAGCCTGAGATAACAGTGTGGGTACGTACTGCTGCAGTATGGGCTGCCACAAAAACGCGTTATTCGGGTTCGCCGCGATATCGTTCCGCGCTCGTTCAAATTCTTCAAGAATAGCAATTGCCGGTCGGCCCCCGAGCTGGGGATCAATAGGACCGAGATTGGAATGGCGCCCCATGACGATCTCGCGTCCCGCAAGAGCGATCATTGTTCCACCCGACATACTAATCTGAGGAACGATCGCTCGGATATTCGTTGAAAATTTGCTTCGCAAATAGTCGATGATACTTTCCGTCGCAGCAATATCGCCGCCCGGCGAGTGAAGTACGAGGTCAAGGCCGCGATCGAAATCTAAGCCGGCAAACGCTGCCATGAAGCCGTGCTTGTCTTCATCGTTGATTTGAACGGTGAGAAAGTGCTCCGGGCCTTGTCTGTGAAGGAAGGCCGAGTAATATACGACGACGTTGCGGCCCGTGAGCTGATGTAGCTGAGCGATATATTTTCGTCTTATAGGGTCAGCAACGCCTTCGCGTTGCCGTTGCGATTGGACGTCCTGTATCTCTTTCAGGACCTCTCCGAATGTGGCCATACGCCCCCCTTCCGCGTGGCCGATCTGCGCGTCAGCTCGAACGTAACTACTCACCCCCCTGCGGCGTTGTGACTCGGGTCTGCGATGTTGAGCCGACTGCGGCGAGATGATTCACGCTCTCCATGCGGGAGAGCAAGAGCGATTCGCC
>JAJPKK010000322.1 GCA_021323775.1 Hyphomicrobiales bacterium | reverse complement strand
CTACACGCTCAAATCGGCTCCTCTCAGCAGCCAACCCCTTGATCAATCAAGGCCGATGCGACAAATCGACCCGCCAAATCGAAGCGAAATTGCGCAAGTTGGGCTAGGGGATGATCTTTCAAATAGTCGAAGGGGCACCAATTTGGTGCTCCTTTTTTGTTCCAACGGAGTGGAATGTCCCCACGTTGGCAGCTCTCTCGTTTCCTTCACCCAAAAGGGCCAACGTCTCTTATTGGCCCGACGCTGCCGACGTAGGCGCCGCAGCAAGTCGGCAGCTTTCAGAGGTACGCCGCTCGTGATGCGGGCGTGGTCACGACGGCGGCCCGTGATTGCGCCGCGCCCACACCATCGCACGCCTACTTCTTCGCTTTGCCCGGGTCCTTCACGTTCGGGAACGTTTCGAACTCGACGTTGTACAGCTCGCCGTCAACCTTCTCGACCTTGCGCATGTAGATGTTCTGGATGATGTCGCGGGTCTCCGGGTCGATCGAGATCGGGCCGCGCGGGCTTTCCCACGCCATGCCCTTCATGGCGGCGATGAGCTGGTCGCCGTCGGTTTTGCCGCCGGTCTTTTTGAGCGCCTCGTAAATCAGATGCATGCCGTCATAGCCGCCGACCGACATGAAATTGGGCCGCAGATTCGGATTGGCCTTCTTGAAGGCGGCCACATAGGCCTTGTTCATGGCAGACGGATGGGCGGCCGAATACATGTGCGCGGTGACAGTGCCGATCACCTGGTCGCCCATGCCATTGAGGAGGTCATCGTCGGTGACGTCGCCCGGGCCGATGATCTTGATGCCGGCCTTGTCGAGGCCGCGCTCGATGAACTGCTTGACGAAGGTTCCGCCCTGCCCGGACGGCACGAAGACGAACACTGCGTCCGGCTTGGCGTCGCGGGCGCGCTGCAGGAATGGCGCAAAATCCGGATTTGCGAGCGGCACCCGGATCGACTCGAGGATCTGTCCGCCGCCCTTGGCGAAAGTGTCCTTGAATGACCCTTCGGAATCGATGCCCGGAGCGTAATCCGACACCATGCTGACGACCTTCTTGATGCCGTTCTTGAGCGCCCACTCGGCCATGATGACGGTTGACTGCGGCAGCGTGAAGCTGGTGCGGACGATATAGGGCGAACGCTCGGTGATGATGGAGGTGCCGGCCGCCATCACGATCTGCGGGATCTTGGCCTCAGTCGAGAGCGGCGCGACCGCGAGCGCTGCCGGGGTGACGCCGAAGCCGACCAGGAAATTGACCTTGTCGTTGACGATCAATTCCTGCGCCAGCCGTTTCGAATTATCGGGCACCGCGCCATCGTCCTTGATGACGACGTCGACCTTCCTGCCCGCGACGGTGTCGCCGTTCTGCGCCATAAAAAGGCGGATCGCAGCGGCGATCTGCACGCCGGTCGACTGCTGCTGCCCGGTCATCGGCAGCAGCGCGCCGATCTTGACGGTGCTCTGCGCCTGCGCCGAAGCGCCAGCAAGGCTGACTGCCGCCGCCGCGACGGTGGTGATCATGATGTTGCGAAACATGGTTTCTCTCCCTAGTAGAGGTGTCGGTACTCACTGGTCAGATGCGGCCCAGAGTATTCCGGTAAGATGGGATCGTCTTTTCAGACATCATGCCCGCCCTTGTCGCGGGCATCCACGTCTGCCCCCTACCCTCGCACGCGGAAAAGGGGGTTAAGCGGATAAGACATGGATGGCCGGGACCAGCCCCCCGGCCATGACGCCGAACAAAGGGCTCAAAATGACCAGAACACGCTCTTGTTATGTGATGCCACCAAATGCCGTCCCACCTCTTCATCTGAAGACTGACTTCTGATTGCCGAATTCCTGCTACGCGTGCGCCTCGCGGCGCGGATCGATGATCTGCTCGATCCTGCCGAGGGCGTGCATGCACGGCAGCACCTGCGCGAGGCTCGCGTTGGGTTGCCGCTTTTCGCGAATTGCAGCGATGAATTCGCGATCCTCCAGCTCGATGCCGTCCATGGACACGTCGACCTGGGAGAGATCGATCTGGTTCTTCTTGCCGTCGAACAGGTCGTCATAATAGGCGTTATAGGTGCCGTTGTCGCAGATGTAGCGGAAGAACGAGCCGATCGGCCCATCATTATTGAAAGACAGCGACAGCGTCAGGATCGCGCCCGACGGAACCTTCATGATGATGCCCATGTCCATGGCGATCCTGAGCTGCGGGTGACGGGGCCCTTGCACCGCAAAGCATTCCGAGACGGTCTCGCCTGTCTGATATTGGAACAGGTCGACGGTGTGGGCCGCATGGTGCCACAGCAGGTGGTCCGTCCAGCTGCGCGGCTTGCCAGCCGCATTCATGTTGGAGCGGCGGAAGAAGTAGGTCTGCACGTCCATCTGCTGGATTTTGAGCTCGCCGTTCTGGATACGGTTGTGCACCCATTGGTGGCTCGGATTGAAGCGGCGCACGTGTCCGCCCATGGCGACGACGCCCGTCTCCTCCTGGATTTTTACCAGCGCCTCTGAGTCCGCGACGCTGTCGGCAATCGGGATTTCGATCAGCACATGCTTGCCGGCGCGCATCACCTGCTCGCCCTGGCGGCGGTGCATCTGGGTTGGCGTGGCGAGGATGACGGCGTCGGCGCGCCGGATCCCTTCGCTCAGGTCGCCGCCCCAGTGCGAGATGCCGTATTTCTTCGCGACCTCGGCCGTCGCATCCTGATTTCCGCCGATCAGCGATACGACTTCGACACCCGGAATTCGCTTCAGTGCGTCGAGATGCTTCTGACCAAACGCGCCCTGCCCGGCTACGCAAATCTTCATTGCTTGCTCCTGACCGCGACCTGCCTGATCCCGTGCGCTGCAGCGCGCTTCCTCGTGGCGCCGCCGCGGAGTGATGCGGGTCGCCTGCTTTTGGTCTTGGGTTCGAGATTTTCCAGGATGATATGGCCGACCGCGGTGTTGGAAGCTGGCACCGTATAGAATCGGTACACCTCCTTCACCTTGTCGTCGAGCGCGCCGCGCATGATGAGCCACATCACCATTTCGATGCCCTCGGCCCCGGCCTCGCGCATGAATTCGACGTGGGAGATACGCGTGAGCTCCTTAGGGTCTTTGGTGAGGCCGTCCAGGTACGCCTTGTCGAATTTACTCTTGATCAGCCCGGCTCGCGGCCCGGAGATCTGGTGCGACATGCCTCCGGTGCCCATGACCACGACGCGCAGATCCTCCGGGTAGGAGTTCACCGCCTTGCGGATTGCGCGGCCAAGCATGTAGCAGCGGTGGCCGGTGGGCGGCGGATACATCACCACGTTGACGGCGAGCGGAATGACCCGGCACGGCCATTCCGGCGGCGAGCCGAACATCAGGTTGAGCGGCACCGTGAGGCCGTGGTCGACCTCCATCTTGTTGACGATGGTGAGATCGAATTCGTCGAGGATGACCGACTGGGCGATGTGGGACGCAAGCTCCGGGTGACCTTTCACCACCGGCACCGGGCGCGGTCCCCAGCCCTCATCGGCGGGCGGAAATTCCGCCGCGCAGCCCAGCGCGAAAGTGGGGATCAGTTCGACCGAGAACGCGGACGCATGGTCGTTATAGACCGCGATCACCACGTCAGGCTTGGCGTTCGCCATCCACTCCTTTGATTTTTCGAAGCCCGAAAACACCCGCTTCCAGTAGGGCTCCTCGGTCTTCTTAAGATCGATCGCAGCGCCGATGGCCGGCACGTGCGATGAGGTCACGCCTGCGATGATTCTAGCCACGTTTCGACCCTGCCTTCTTGGCGCGCTTCGCTGTTGGTCCGGGAGAGGATTTGGCGCGTGTCTTGGCGGATTTCGCCGCCGTCCTGCGCGGCGCCGGTTTGGCAGCGGCATCACGTCCGGATTTGCTGCGGTTGCCTTCGATCGAACGGCCGCCCGCCAGCATCATCTTGGCGTAGTCTTCCTGGGTTGAGCCCGTCATGATCGCCGCGATGTGCTGGAACGAATGGCCGTCGGTCGCCCCGAGCTTGGCGGTGAAATAGATGTTGCCGCCGAGTTCCAGCATCCGGTTGTAGTCGCGCGTGAGGATGGCTTCGCGCTGCTCCGGCGTCAATGCAAAGCGATCCAGATAGGAGGCCTCGTTCTCCTTGAAGGCCCTGCGGTTCTCCGCCTTCATCAGCGACATGCAGAACATGTTGAGATGGTAGCCCCGGCGCGATCGATCCGCGTCGAACACGAACGTGCCGGGAATATCGTCGTACTCCTTTTCTTTGGCTTCTTTGGCGCTTGCTTCAGCCGCCGTCATCGGCGTCCCTCCATGGCATCTGAGATATGACCCCTGACATGGCGCCACTTAATATCGCCTTGAGTTCGTTTGCAATGTGTGGGCGCGCTGCCCACCGGGGGCAATTTGAAGCAAGCAAAAGGGCAAGTTCGCAAGCCATTAGTCCTGCAGCCAGCCATTAGTCCTGTAGCCCGGCTTGAGCGCGGCGAAACCCGGCGGCCCCGTTGCAGCGTGGACCGAGCGGTCCCGGATTTCGCTGACGCTCAATCCAGGGCTACACATCTGTGCTCAACCCATCCTGCGGCCTCAGTTCTCCCTACGCCCAGTACAACCGCATCGGATTGTCGACCAGCAATGCCTTCTGCTCTGCGGCGCTCGGCGCGATTTTGGGGATGTAGTCCACCAGGACGCCGTCGTCGGGCGCTT
>JAJPKK010000244.1 GCA_021323775.1 Hyphomicrobiales bacterium | reverse complement strand
CCTCGAACGCCGCCCACTGCCCCACCCTCGGATCGTCCATCACTACGCCGCGCGCAACCAAGCTCTCCGGTGAAGAACCGGATGCGGGAAATCTGCACGTCCGGGACCGTGGGGGGCGAGGGCGGCAACATCCTCGCCTACCCGGCCGGAGGAGGCGGCGGCTTACGGCTTCGCATAATCCGCCCTACGACGTGGGGGCGGACGCCGGGTACCTTTGGAGAATCGCGTGAGCGCTCCGCCAGTGCGTCCCAAAAGACAAGCTGATGGATTACGCACCGCTGGGCGCTGATCCATCTGGGCTATCAAATTACGCAAGCCATCGCACCGCCAACACCAATATAGCGGTTGCCGCGATCCGTCACCCAGCCGCCCCGGTGGCCCTCACTTCGTGATATCGCCGTCCGCATTCGCAGCGGCAGCGTAAAGATAACGCAGCAGATTGACCTTATCGTCGCGCGGGAGGTCGAGCACGGCCTGGTAAAACGCGATCACGAGCGCGCAATAGGGCGCAAAGTCCGCAGGATCGAGCTTGGCGCGCCCCAGCAACTCCGTCTTGACTGACTGCTCTTTGAGGGCATTGAACACCGTCTCGAGATGCGGTCGCGCCTCCTCGGTGCTCATAGGCGCCACCGTCGTATGCGGGTTGGTGCTCGCAATGCGCTCGAGAACCGCCATGTCACGGACGAATTGAACAGGAAGCTCCTTGGCGAGGTTGCTGGTCAGCTTCGCCCCTTTGCTTTCGTCGCTCAAGGCGACGCAGCTCTCCGGATTGGAGGCCTGCAAGCCTTGCATATAGGCCAGAGAAGTCGCGGTGATCTCAAGCAGCACATCGCCCGACGCGATGGCAAGCAGGTGCTTGACGCTCTTGCGCAGCGCAGAGCGTGCGAGCGATAGAACTTCATCGTCTCGCGCGTTCCGGGCGCTATCTGCATAACGTTTCTTGAAACGTTCAAAAGCCGCGGGATCGTTGCGTTGAAGCGCCGCAACTGCGGGCAAACTCGCCACCGCAGCGGGCAGGCTGTCCGTTGCCGCCGTCACGGCTGCGCTTGGCGCGGCCGATGCGGCTTTCAAAGGCTTTGTGTCAGCGGACTGTCGCAGCGATCCCGGCCCAAGCAGGAACCAGCCAGCCCCCCCTAGTAAAAGGATGGCGAATAGCCCGACCGCTGCGCGTTTGTAACGCCTGCCGCCTCCCCGTGCGGCGGGCGTATGGTCGGCGGCTGCGGTCCGAACGCCCGTCCCATGTGCCGCAATATCGCGGCCTGCATCATCAAGGTCGACGGCTTTCAGCGTCCGTTTCCGGCCAAATCGGGAGGACCCACCTGTCTTGCCGCGATCCAGGGCGGGCCGCTCGGCGAGCATCCGCCACTCATCCGCGAAGATGTGTTCTCTGGGATCCTCCCGCGAAAGCGGATCCCCGCGCAGCGTAACGACCTCGGGCGACGGTCGCGTGCCGCGCCGGGGCGGCGCATAGAGCAGGGCCTCCTCGTTCGGAGAGCCCAGCCGCTCATCCGTCCACTCAGCATCATCAGGGGCGAGCGGCGCCTCGGTCAAGAGCCCCGGCACCTGCCGGGCTGGATGCCATTTTTGCCAGCCGCGCCGCCAGACATTGGTCTCGGCCGTAATAACGCCCTGCTTCGCCGCCTTGGTAAGAGCAGCGAAGGTAAAGGGCCCATGGCGCTTTCCGTTGAGCAAAACGAACCAGTGCTGACCAGCCAACTGCGTGTTCATCCCGGCAACGCTTTCCCCCCAAAGCCCAACCGCAATGCTGCTCACGCGTTGGCACGCCACGCAGCCGAAAATAAGTCCGCGGCGTCCTGACAGTGAGCGCGATAAAAACGTTCATCTCGTTGCGATAGATTATTACCGGAAATTATACGCATGCAAAGGCGGAAGCAAAGGCCGTGCCTCGTGCGAGGCGCCTTGAGAGCCAGCAGCAGGCTCCCGCCGTCTCGATCAGTCATGCGATTGACCTCTCCAATAATCTTCCGGCCAGCCGTGACAGATTGCCATCATGCCGCTTTAGCTTGCTCTGCGATAGCGACAAGTCGGCGCAGGATTGCGGTTACACCCTTGAGCCGATCCTGCGGCTCCTCCCACGCATCGAACAGGACGAGCTTCATGTCAGGCCGCACTTTGGCATCCCGACCCTGTTTGCGTATGAAGGCAATCAGACCTTCCGGATTGGCAAAGCGATCGTCGCGGAATGAGAGCACCGCGCCCTTCGGTCCGGCCTCGATCTTGGCCACATTGGCGCGGCGGCAGAGCGCTTTGAGCACCACCGTGGCGAGCAGATGCTTCACTTCGTCGGGCAGCGGACCGAAGCGGTCCGCCATCTCGGCCCCGAACGAATCGATGTCGCGCTCATCCTCAAGCTCGGCGAGCCGCCGGTAGAGGCTGAGGCGCACCGGAAGGTCGGCTACGTAATCCTCCGGAATGAGCACAGCCGTCCCGATCGTGATCTGCGGCGACCAGCGGTCAGCCACAGGCTCAGCGATGCCGGCCTTGAGGCTCGCCACCGCCTCCTCAAGCATCTGCTGGTAGAGCTCGAAACCGACCTCCTTGATATGGCCGGACTGCTCCTCGCCGAGCAGATTGCCGGCGCCGCGAATATCGAGATCATGGGAGGCGAGCTGGAAGCCCGCCCCCAGCGTGTCGAGCGATTGCAGCACCTTGAGCCGGCGTTCCGCCTGCGCCGTGAGCTTGCGGCCGACCGGCAGCGTAAAGAGCGCGTAGGCGCGCGTCTTTGAGCGTCCGACCCGGCCGCGCAACTGGTAGAGCTGGGCGAGACCGAACATGTCGGCGCGGTGAACGATCAGGGTATTTGCGGTCGGGATGTCGAGGCCCGACTCGATGATGGTGGTGGAGAGGAGAATGTCGTACTTGCCGTCATAGAAGGCCGACATGACGTCTTCCAGCACCGTCGGCGGCATCTGGCCGTGGGCGACCGCAACGCGCGCCTCCGGCACATTCTTGTCGAGAAACTCCCTGGCTTCGGCAAGGTTCTCGATGCGCGGGCAGACGTAGAACGACTGGCCGCCCCGGTAGCGCTCGCGCAGCAGCGCCTCCCGCACGATGAGCGGATCGAATGGCGAGACCGAAGTGCGCACGGCCAGGCGATCGATGGGCGGCGATGCGATGATTGAGAGTTCGCGCACCCCGGTCAGCGCCAGTTGCAACGTGCGCGGGATTGGAGTCGCGGTCAGCGTCAATACGTGCACCTCGGCCCGCAGCGTTTTGAGGCGTTCCTTGTGGGCGACGCCAAAATGCTGCTCCTCGTCCACGATCAGAAGCCCGAGATCGCGGAATTTGACGGTTTTGCCGAGCAGCGCATGCGTGCCGATAACAATGTCGATCGCGCCCGCGGCGAGTCCCTCCCGGACCTTCGCAAGCGCGGCATTGCCGACGAGGCGTGACGCCTGCGCGACACGAACAGGAAGGCCGCGAAATCGGTCCGAGAACGTCTTGAAGTGCTGGCGGGCGAGGAGCGTGGTCGGCACCACCACGGCGACCTGTTTGCCGGCCATGGCGGTGACGAAGGCGGCGCGCAGCGCGACCTCCGTCTTGCCGAAGCCGACGTCGCCGCAAACGAGCCGGTCCATTGGACGGCCCGAGGCAAGATCGTCGAGCGTCGCATCGATGGCGGCGCGCTGGTCATCGGTCTCTTCATACGGAAAGCCGGCGCAGAATTCGTCGTAAAGGCCCTGCGCAGCCGTGAGCCGCGGCGCCTCGCGCAGGTGGCGCTCCGCCGCGATCTTGATGAGTTCGCCCGCCATTTCGCGGATGCGGCTTTTCATCCGCGCCTTGCGAGCCTGCCAGGCTGCGCCTCCGAGCCTGTCCAGCTCGACCGCAACATCCTCAGAGCCGTAGCGCGACAACAGCTCGATGTTCTCGACCGGCAGGAACAGCTTGTCATTGCCGGCGTAGTGAATTTCGAGGCAGTCATGCGGCGCGCCGGCCGCCTGAATGGTTTTGAGGCCAATGAAGCGGCCGATGCCGTGGTCCACATGGACCACGAGGTCGCCGGCGGAGAGCGCCGACACCTCGGCAATGAAATTCTCGGCGCGCTTGGAGATACGCCGCGGGCGCACCAGGCGATCGCCCAGGATGTCCTGCTCGCCGATCACCGCGAGCGAATCAGTCTCAAATCCGGACTCAAGGCCCAGCACTGCGAGCGCAATCTCGTGTGCGGGCCGCGCGAGCGCCTCCGGCCAAGTCGCGACGTTGACGAGATTGAACAGCGCATGATCAGCCAGCACATGGCTCATGCGATCCCGCGCGCCGTCGCTCCAGAGCGCGAAGACCACGCGCTTGCCCGCGGCCTGGAGCGTATTGACGTGGTCCTTCACGGCATCGAACACATTGGCGTCCGGCTGCGCCCGCTCGGGCGCAAAATTTCGGCCTTGCCTGGTGGCGGCGTCGATCGCCGCAGTTGCGCCCTCCGGCGCCGCAAAGGGAACGAGGCGCGCCAGCTTGCCGCCGTTAAGCCGCTCGCGCCATTCGCTCTCGCCGAGGTAGAGGCGGTCCGGCGGCAACGGCTTGTAAATAAGGCCGGCCGCTTTATCGGCGCTCTGGGTGAGATCCTGCCGGCGCGCCTCGTAATAGTCCGCGATCTGGGCGAAGCGCTCGTGGGCTGCCTCCTCGGCCAGGGGCTCGGTCGCAATTGGAGTGCCGGGCAGATAATCGAACAGCGTATCGAGCCGGTCGTGGAACAGCGGCAGCCAGTGCTCCATGCCGGGATACCGGCGCCCTTCGCTCACCGCCTCATAGAGCGGATCGCCCGGCGTGGCGGCCCCGAATGCCTTGACATAGCCGGTGCGGAAGCGCCGGATGGTCTCGCTCGTGAGCTGAAACTCCGCAACCGGAACGAGGTCAAGCGCGTGCAATTGATCGGTGCTGCGCTGTGTCTCAGGATCGAAGCTGCGGATCGACTCCAGCGTGTCGCCGAAGAAGTCAAGGCGCACCCCCTCCCTGCCCTCCCCCGCCCCCCTCCCTAACCCTCCCCCGCTGGCGGGTGAGGGAAGGGTGGGGGCGGCGGGAGGGTAGGGAAGGGGCGGCGGGTAAAGATCGATAATGCCGCCGCGCACCGCGTATTCACCGGCTTCGCGGACCGTCGACGCGCGGATGAACCCGTTGAGTTCCAGCCAGCGCACGATGCCTTCCATGGCGAGCACGTTGCCGGGCGCCGCCGACAGCCCCTGCCCGGCCACCAGCGCGCGAGCCGGGACGCGCTGCACCACCGCATTGACGGTGGCAAGCAGAACCGAGGGCCGCGATTGCGGCGCGGCCTGCGCCCTGAGGTGGGCGAGCCGCGACAGTGTCGTCATGCGCTGGGCCATGACGGCGGCATGGGGCGACGCCCGGTCATACGGCTGGCAGTCCCACGCCGGGAACTCCAGCACGCCGATATCGGGCGCGAAGAAGGCGAGCGCGCGCGCGAGCTGCGCCATGCGGCTGCCGTCACGGCAGACGACTAGCAGGCTTGTCGCGGGCGCGTTGGGTCGCGCCGCGATTGCGCGCGCAAGGTCGGCGAGCACCAGCCCCTCGGCGCCGTCGGCGACGCGCGCGATGGTCAGCGGCCGGCCCTGCTCCATGAGATCGGCGGGGGAATGCGGCTTGGTGCGTGCGATGTTCATTCGATCGGCCTCAGGGCGTAGAAATCCCGCAGTCGGCGGAACACCGCGTGATCGTAGTTGTCCGGAACCGGTCGGCCGCCAGTAAGCCAGGCGTAGAGTTCCGGGTCGGGGACTTCGGCGAGCTGCTCCAGATCGGCGATTTCCGCCTCGGTCAACTCGCCGACTGCGGCGTCGGCGAAGCGCCCCATAATCAGGTCCATCTCTCGCGTGCCGCGATGCCACGCCCGGTACAGAACCCGCCGCCGCCGCTTGTCCAGCCCCGCACTCGTTCGCGCCGTTCCGGTCATGCCAAAACCCTCGCCCCCTCCGCGCCGCCAAAGCGAGGCAAGGTGGGTGAAACGCCAAAAGCCCGGACGGGTGCCGGGCGCGCCGCTGATATAGCGAACGCAGGCGAGGTTGTCAGGTCGGGAAGCGTGGCAATCGGATAATATTCCAGCAAGCGCCGGCCGCTGGCGCAGCGGCCGGTCGAGCCGAGCAGGCGGCACCCTCCACCACTAGCAGGCCGAGTTCGCTCCGCCTGGCCCAATAACTATTGAAGCGATTATTTCGCGCAAAAGCCGCAGCGCCCAAGGCGGGCAAGCCCGACTGGGCGCGCTGTGCCCTCCCTGCAACACCGCAGCGTTGCGCTTTGCTGCAACCATTGCGCTAAGGTTCGCCAGCGGTTATCATGCAAGATAATTTGCACGCGTCTCACTTCCTGGCAAAGAGCCCCGCAATGCTCAGTCGATCCAGCCCGCGGCCGCTGCATAGGTTTCCACTCATCGATACTGAAAATCCCGACGAATTCGGGCAACTGCTTGTTAGGAATTTCGGCGCCGTGGGGTTTGACGTAGGGGCCGACGCGACGCGCTTCGAGGTCCACCGGAGCTACGTCCGGCTCAAGAGCGTGGATCTCCTTTTTGGCGCATGCTCAGCGCCTTATCGGGTTCGCTTTCCAGCCGTCCCGATCATCAAACAGCAGTTCACCTTGCACAAGGCGGGCCAGACCACATTTGGCGGTCGCCAATTCACTGTCAGTCCGGACGAAGGGTGCGTCATCCCGGCAGGGGTCGAGATGACGCACGAACAGCAGGCCGGCTTCGAGTCGTTCATTTTCCGGGTCGAGCCTTCGGCATTGCAGGCCAAGCTCGGTGCCGCGCTCGGCATTCCAATCACGCGAAACATCGAATTCGCCCATCGTTCCAGCTTCGATAAGCCGGCGCTCCAGCGCCTGCGCCGGATGCTGGAATTCATGGCGAGCGAGCTTGACCGTGATGACGGAAAAGTGCCGCCGGCAGCGCTTGTCGAATTCGAGCAGGTGCTGCTCATCGCTTTCCTGACCGCCAACACGCATAATTTCAGCGACGCTCTGGAGCGTGACCAGCCGCGTCCCGCCCCTTGGCAGGTCCGGCGGGTGGAAGAATACATCACCGCCAATTGGAACCGGCCGATCACCGTCGAAGCGCTCGCGGTTGCAGCCGGCGCGAGCGCCCGCAGCATATTCAAAGCGTTCAGAGATTCGCGCAATTGCTCGCCGATGGCATTCGTCAAGAGCGTGCGGCTGCAGCACGCCCGCCGCATGCTTCAACAGCCCGACAGCACAACCACAGTGGTGTCCACGGCATTTGCCTGCGGCTTTCTCAACCCAGGCCATTTTGCCCGCGATTACCGCCTTGCATTCGGAGAACTGCCGTCGGAAACGCTCGGGGCCGCCAAATACAAGCGACATTGAGCGCCCGGCCTGGCGCGCAGGGCAGGCGGAGGCGCCCGCAAGGGCCCTTTAGCTTCTTTGCCCTGTCGCCCCACATTACACCCTCGTACCGCTTATCCTCGTACCGCTTATCCACGCAGCACCGTTCCCGGGGTGGAATTATCTCCAAGGATCGTGTAATGACCCGCACAGTTCCTATATGATGTGAGGCAGCGGCCCCGGACGCCCGCATTGCGTTGCAAGCCGTTGGCCTTGCAAGAGAAAATGAGATGCAGACCGTCGTTATCGTCATCCACCTGATGCTCGTGCTTGCCATGATCGGCGTTGTGCTGCTGCAGAAATCCGAGGGCGGGGGCCTCGGCATGGGCGGAGGCGGGACCAGCGGATTTTTGTCAAGCCGGGGCACGGCGAACGTATTGACGCGGACCACGGCGTTCTTGGCGTTGGGGTTTTTCGTTACCAGCCTGCTGCTTTCAATTCTCGCAGGCTACGACCGCAAGCCGCGATCGATCATCCAGAACACCGGGTCGACGCCAACTCAAAGCGCGCCCGGCGCTCCACCGCCGCTCGAGTTGCCGGGTGCGCTCCGCGGCGGCGGCCAGCCGGCCGCGCCGCCCGCCGACGGAGGCGGCGCGCCCCAGGTTCCAAGGTCGCAGTGACGATTTCACCCAGAGGGCCGGATTTTCCGGCCCTTCGGTTTTCGGAGGCTTGCCTGGGAGCACGGGCGTCTCGCCAGCATCCCTGGCGAGGCAAGAGGCGGGCGGGATGCCCGCCTCTCCCACGAGAGGAAAAGCTGCGGACGCTGCGATTTGCCTCTCCTCGAATCGGTTGCTTCGGAGTAAGGGTTGAGTCCCATGGCGCGGTTCATATTCATCACCGGCGGCGTGGTTTCTTCGCTCGGCAAAGGGTTGGCATCGGCCGCCTTGGGCGCGCTGTTGCAGGCGCGCGGCTATTCGGTGCGCCTGTGCAAGCTCGACCCCTACCTCAACGTCGATCCGGGTACGATGTCGCCCTATCAGCATGGCGAGGTCTTCGTGACCGACGACGGGGCGGAGACCGACCTTGATCTCGGCCACTACGAGCGCTTCACTGGGAGGCCCGCCACCCGGGGAGACAACATCACCACCGGCCGCATCTACCAGGACATTCTCGCCAGGGAGCGCCGGGGAGACTATCTCGGCGCGACCATCCAGGTCATTCCCCACGTCACCAACGCTATCAAGGAGTTCATCCTCGACGGCAATGAGGCGTTTGATTTCGTGCTGGTGGAGATCGGCGGCACGGTCGGCGATATTGAAGGACTACCTTTCTTCGAGGCTATCCGCCAGCTCGGCAACGAGCTGCCGCGGCGGAGCGCGGTTTATATTCACCTCACCTTGCTGCCTTTCATTCCGTCCGCGGGCGAGCTCAAGACGAAGCCCACCCAGCATTCCGTCAAGGAACTGCGCTCGATCGGCATCCAGCCGGACATCCTGCTGTGCCGCACCGACCGGCCGATTCCCAAAGAGGAAAGGCGCAAGCTGTCTTTGTTCTGCAACGTGCGCGAATCTGCGGTAATCGAGGCGCGCGACGTCGACAACGTCTACGCAGTGCCCGAGGCCTATCATGCGGCCGGACTTGATTCTGAGGTTCTTGCGGCGTTCGGGATCACAGGACCGCCCCCCGATCTCGAACGATGGCGTGTTATCAACGAGCGCATCCATAACCCCGAAGGGACCGCGACCATCGCGATCGTCGGCAAGTACACGGGCCTCAAGGATGCCTACAAGTCGCTGATCGAAGCCTTGTCCCACGGCGGCATCGCCAATAAGGTCAGGGTCGACCTCGACTGGATCGAAAGCGAGGTGTTCGAGCGCGAGGATCCGGCGCCGTTTCTGGAACACGTCAACGGCATCCTGGTGCCGGGCGGGTTTGGACAGCGCGGCGCCGAGGGCAAAATCCGCGCGGCGCAATACGCCCGCGAGCGGCGCGTCCCGTATTTCGGGATCTGCTTCGGCATGCAGATGGCCGTGATCGAAGCGGCGCGCAATCTCTGCGGCATTGCCGACGCCAATTCCTCCGAATTCGGCGCAACATCCGAGCCGGTGGTCGGCCTGATGACGGAATGGCTCAAAGGCAATGAGCTGCAGAAGCGCGGCCTCAACGGCGATCTGGGCGGCACCATGCGGCTCGGCGCCTACGCGGCGTTGCTGGAACGCGGCAGCCGCGCCGAGCAGATCTACGGCAGCTCCAAGATCTCCGAGCGCCACCGTCACCGCTATGAGATCAATACCGCCTACCGGGCGCGCCTGGAGCAGCACGGCATGCGCTTCTCCGGCATGTCTCCGGACGGATTATTGCCGGAGATCATCGAGTACGTCGACCATCCGTGGTTCATCGGCGTGCAGTTCCATCCTGAGCTCAAGTCGCGGCCTTTTGATCCGCACCCGCTGTTCGCCTCGTTCATCGAGGCTGCGGTCGTGCAGAGCCGGCTTGTCTAAAGCCCATCAGCAACGGCCCGGCGATGCGGCCCGCTGGCTCTCAATATGGCTTTGAAATGGTTCGGTGTGCAGCTCGAGCCGCAGGCTCAGCCTGCCCGACGCCTTGAATTATGAGGGCCTACTGACGAAAAAGGCGGACCGGGGCTCGCCTTTGATTCGGTGGCGTGACAGCCGTGTTAACGGAGAGGCCACGCCGCGTTCCTTGCTAAAAGATTGCCCTTATAGCCTTGCCGCCAAATGCGCGCATTGCCGCCAAATGCGCGCAAGAGCTAACTAAATTCCCGCAAAAAATTTCATCCATCCAATTTGCGCGGAGTTTGGCGATGGGGGTTCGATTTTCGTTCGATATCGGCACTAACTCTATCGGAAGCGCAGTATGGAAAACCGGGCCCGATCCGACCGGCAGCTTCGGCGCCGATGCGCCGCGCGAATTGTTGTGGGCGGGCGTTCGCATCTTCAAGGATGGGCGAAATCCGAAGGACGGAGAATCGCTTGCCAAGATGCGGCGGGTCCCGAAGCAGGCGCGCAAGCGCCGGGACCGTTTTGTCCTGCGGCGCGCCGACCTGATCGAGGCGCTGACCGAAGCCGGGCTTACGCCGTCCGACGAGGCCGCACGCAAATCCCAGCGCTCCTGGGACCGCGGGCGTCCTGCCCGCTGTCCCCCTGTAGCCCCCATTGAGCGAAGCGAAATGCGGGGACAGCCGTTCCCGGATGTCGCTTCGCTCCATCCAGGCTACAGGTTGTCGGGGTGGATCGGAGCACGAACGGCAGGCCCGCGCTCCCGGCTCACCATGCGAGGCGCGCCGTGACAGATCGCGGGGTTACGCCGGCCGCGGCGAACATTGCGGCGAGCGCCTCACCCAATGCCTCTTGGGGGAGGCTTTCGCCCTGCCCAAGCTCCCTGGCATGAATCCCGCCCGATACGAACAACCCGTCTATCCCCAAGGCCTGCGCCCCCGTCATATCCGTGCGCAACGAATCTCCGATCGCCAGCGTGCGAGCTGGCGACGCGATGCCGCCGCGGACGCCTGCCGCTTTTGCCAGCGCCGCATCATAGATCGGTCGGTGCGGTTTTCCCGTGTACAGCACTTCGCCGCCCATGGCGGCATAGACATCGGCGATTGCTCCCGCGCAATAGACGCGCTCGTCGCCGCGCTCGACCACAAGGTCCGGGTTCGCGCACACCATGAACAGGCCGCGTTCGCGTATGGTCGCAAGCAGGCTGCGATAATCGTCGGGCGTTTCCTTGGTGTCGTCGAAGAGACCTGAGCACACCACATAGTCGGCGGCCTCCACGGTCGTGAGCCGCACGTCAAGGCCGTCGAAAATCGAGATGTCGCGCTGCGGCCCGATGTGAAATACGGCCCCGCCTCCGCGGCCGGCGACTGCGTCGCGGGTGAGGTCGCCCGAGGTCATCACATCATCATACGCGTCGGGCGGAACGCCGAGCCGGCCGAGCTGGCGGATCACCCACTGCGATGGCCGCGGAGCGTTGGTGATGAGGACCACAGTGCCGCCGTCGGAGCGATAGCGCATCAGCGCGTGACAGGCCTCTCCATGAGCCGCAATCCCGTCATGAACCACGCCCCATATGTCGCACAGGACAATGTCGTAGCTTGACGCGACTGTGGAAAAGCGATCGACAAGATGGAAGGACATGCCGGTATCAGAGGTCAGGTATCAGGTATCAGATATCACATGTGAGAATGTCGACATATCAAAGCGCCGCGCAGTTTCCGGCGCCATTGAATTGAATCGCTTTTCTCCGGCGTCACGGCCGGCACAAGCCTGGGCAAGTCAGGCCATGACTCCTCCACGATATGCTCAACTTGATGCCTGATGCCTGACGCCGGATACCTGACATCCGGCAAGTTGACGCCTTGATGTCGCCGCGCCATGGTGCAACCTGGGTTGGGTGGTCTGGCGCCCGCAAAAGTGCCAGAAACGGCCGTCGGGGGCGCCCTGCCGGTCCGAGAGATCGGTTTCACGTGATGGATGGACTTTCCTCTGCGCGGCAGCCGGCGTCCGGCTTCGCCGCGGCGCTCCTTGCCAATGCCGGGGCGCGGCCGTGGGCTCCTTTCTGGCTGCTCGCGGCGGCGCATGCCGCCATCTGGACGATCCTGCCTTCCGCCCTCTATGCCAACCTGCCGCTCGACATCATCGAGGCTCTCACCTACGGACGCGAGTGGCAGCTCGGCTACGACAAGTTGCCGCCCCTGCCATGGTGGCTCGTCGAGATCGCCCACCGCGCCTTTGATTCAGACATCGCCTATTATGCTCTCGGACAGCTCAGCGTTCTCGCGGCATTTGCGGCCGTCTGGGCTTTCATGCTGCGTGTCGCAACTCCGGCCGCGGCGGCAGCCTCCATTCTCATCATCGACGGATTGCATTATTTCAACTTCACTTCGCCGAAATTCAATCACGACGTCGTCCAGCTCCCATTCTGGGCGCTTGCCGGATTGTCGTTCCACGGCGCGCTGCGAACCGGCCGCCCTGTTCACTGGGCGGTGCTTGGCGCAGCTCTCGGCGCCGCGTTTTGGGCAAAGTATTTCGTGCTCATTCTCGGCATTCCGCTTGCGCTTTTCGTGCTCATCGATCCGCGGGCCCGCCGCTGTCTCGCCACTCCGGGGCCGTATCTCGCCATAGCGATCTGCCTTGTGATCATCTCGCCCCACCTCGTCTGGCTTTACCTGAACGACTGGCTGCCGTTCGCCTATGCGGAGGCCCGCGCTAAGGCGAGCCACGGATTGCTCGACCATTTGACTCATCCGGGTCTGTTTGCTCTCGGCCAACTGTTCTGGCTGCTGCCGGCGCTCATTATCGCGTTGCCGCTGTTCCGGCGCCCCTACGAGCGCGATGCAACCGCAGCCGACGATTACGACCGCCGCATCCTCGCCCTCCTCGCGTTTGGCCCGGCGATTACGCTGATCAGCGGGTCGGTTTTCACCGGGCGCGGGCTTATCACCATGTGGGGCTATCCGCTGTGGCTGTTCCTCGGGCCCTGGATCGTGGTGTCGGCATCCTCGCGGGTCGACCGCGCCTGTCTTGGGCGGCTCGCAGGCGTGTGGGGAACGGTGACGGCGCTCTATGCGGCGAGCTTCGTCGCCGATTACGCGGTGCTGCCGTATTTTGATCACCGCTATCGCGCGGCGCTCTTTCCGGGCGAGCAGCTCGCGGAGGAGATCTCCGCGCGTTTCCACGCTCAAACCGGATCGCCGCTGGCCTATGTGGTGGGCACCATGTGGCTCGGCGGCAACATCGGTCATTACTCGGGCGATCAGCCGCGCACGCTCATCGACGGCAATCCGCGCCGGGCGCCGTGGATCGACCTTCGCGATTTCGCCGCCAGCGGCGGCGTCGTGGTTTGGACCGCGGGCGACCTTAAGACCCTTCCGGCCGCCTATGCGGCTCTCGCCCATGACGCCGTGGTGCAGCCGCCGCTCACTTTGCCGATGCGGCGCGGCAATGGCGAAGTGACGGTGGGATGGGGGATTATCCCGGCTATCGATCGGCCGGAGGACGAAGGCGATCTGCCGGCCGGCGGCGATCCTGAGGCGAATCTTGTCGAGCAGGATTGAGCCGGTTAGCGCCTGCGAGGCGCGTCCCGGCCATTCAGCCGCTGCGAACCCTTTGCTCTGCAACGCAATTGCGCGCGCTGCGCCCCGCCTTTCACCAATCGCCCCAATCTGATCGCCTCGAAAATCTTCGGCCTCCGTCTCTCTGACAATGATTAGCCATAATTAAGACACGCCTTCGCTACGTTCGATTTCGTCATTGTGTCGTCCCGGCTACAGCAAAGTCGAGGACGTTACGTTACAGAAATGTCATGCGGTCGACTCGGGCTGCCGAGCTGGGCGTGTGGTATCGAATAATGGGAGGGGCGAATGAGGAAGGTCCTTGGTTTAGCCGGAGCCGCGCTGCTGTTTGCCGGCCCCGCGCTCGCGGCTGATTTGCTGAAGGCTCCGGCGATGCCGATGGGGCCGGTGTTGAATTGGACCGGCTGGTACATCGGCGCAACCGCCGGGTACGGGTGGTCGGATGACGGCGTGAATAACGTGGTGCTGTCGTCCTTTTGCACGACCGGCATCGTCGGTTGTCCTCCCCCTGCCCCGGCCGCAAGCACGGCTTTAGTGGCGGCCATCCCGCCGCATCTCAGCCCCGATCCGAAAGGCTTCATCGGCGGCGGCGAAATCGGCTACAACTACCAGCTTGGTCAATTTGTCCTGGGCGTCGAGGGCGATATTTCCGGCGCTGACATAAAGGGCTCCAACGCGCAATTCGGGTCGGCGCCCGTAGTTGGCTTTCCCAACACGGTTAACGTTGCCGCAACCGCGAGCGAAAAGCTGGATTTCCTGGCGACCATACGCGCCCGGCTCGGCTTCCTGTTGGCGCCGTCACTGCTGGTCTACGGGACGGGCGGCGGCGCTTTCGGCCATGTCTCCACCACCACCACATTTGCAGAATCCGTAGGCGGGCCCTGCTCCTGCGGCCCGTTCCCGGCGGTGGCCACCACCACGTCGAACACCCTGCCGGGCTTCGTTGCGGGCGGCGGACTCGAATGGATGTTCGCGCCTCAATGGTCGCTGAAGGGCGAATATCTGTACTACAACCTGGGCACGTTGAGCACTGCGTCGCAGATCACCCAGACCAACGGCGCCGGTGCCAACTTCTTTGGTGCAGGCATCGCTTCCAACGCCTTCATCAAGGGCAGCATTGCCCGCGCCGGCATCAATTTCCATTTCTGACCAAGAGGAATTGCGGCCTCACTGACAAAAACGGCCGCAACCTTCCCTCTCAATCGAGGCCCCGGTTGCACCGGGGTCTTTTTCTTTTCGGGCCGCGTCCCGCAGCGCAGTGTGAGTTACGAGATGCCTTTATTGTGGCAATGCTGTCATGCGCTCCGACAAGGCCCCGCCTCTCGAGATCGCTCAGCAGCCCTCAAATCTCTGCTTGTCCGCGTACCTGACTAACATTAGCCGTAATTAGGCCACCTGTTGGCTACGTTCAATTTCGACATTGTGGCAGCTTCGCTACAGCAAAGACGGGAATCATACGTTATTGCATACGTCATGCGGCGAACACGCACTCGCCGGTTAGGCTTTTCTTCCGTACCGGGTTGGAGGGGACATGAGGAAAGTACTGGGTTTGGTTGGGGCGACACTGTTGTTCGCGGGTCCAGCGCTGGCGGCTGATTTGGGTAAGCCGCCGGTCTATAAGGCGCCGCCAGCCTTGATGCCGGTGTTCAGTTGGACTGGCTGGTATATCGGCGGCAACATCGGGTACGGGTGGGGCGAGAACACTAACCCAAGCATCTCTTCCAACTTCATTGATCCGACCGATCCGACCGAAAACTTTTTCCCGGGCCTGAAGCCGGCAGGCGTCATCGGGGGCGGCCAGATCGGCTACAATTGGCAAGTCAATCCCAACTGGGTGGTTGGTCTCGAAGCCGATTTTCAGGGGGCTGACATCAAGGATTCGGCGGCGAACACTCTTAGCGGCTTCGTTGGCCGGACCCCCTTCAGCATAACAGAGGGACTGTCCGAGAAGCTGGATTTCTTCGGCACGGGGCGCCTCCGACTCGGATGGGCGGCGGGCAACTGGCTGTTCTACGGCTCAGGCGGTGTTGCGTATGGGAACGTGAAGAGCACAATCAGCGTCAGCGACACATTGGGCGATTTGGTTGCTGGATCGCGCTCTGAGACTCGCGCCGGTTGGGCCGCGGGCGGCGGCGTTAATTATGCCGTGACGCCGAACTGGATTCTCGGCGTGGATTACCTCCACTATGATCTGGGGCGCACCACCGTTACAGGGACGGACGCGTCCGGTGACGTCGTCAGCGCGTCCCAGAAGGTCGGGGGCGACATCGTCCGCGGCGTGATTAACTACAAGTTCTGACGCGTAAGCGTCGCCGTCAGAACAACCCTTTCGGATTTAGGGCCCCGAACTCCCGTTCGGGGCCGTTCGTTTTCGGTGCGCCAACCGCGGCGCACACTCACCCGCCCAGCCCCTCCAGATACCGCAGCACCTGCGTGTGATTCGCCTTCTCGTCCAAGTCCCGCGCCGCCGCGTCCCACAATTGCGCGCATAAATCCGCCAGCGGCGTTGCGATGCCGAGCGCGTGGGCCATGTCGTCGGCGGTGCGTACGTCCTTGGCCATCAGGCGCAGCGGGAAGCCGTCCGCAAACGTCTCCGAGATGATGAACTGCTTGAGCTTGACCTCGGTGGTGTTGTTCTTGCCCGACGAGGCGTTGAGCACGTCGGTCATCAGCCCCGGATCAAGCCCGAACTTGCGGCCGATCAGCAGCGCCTCGACCGCCGCGACGAGGCCGGCCGACGAGACGTAGTTGTTGAGCGCCTTCATGGCGTGGCCGGAGCCGAGCGCGCCGGTGCGGAAGATCTGCGTCCCCATGGCGCCGAGCAGCGCAGCGATGCGGTCGATGGCCGCGCCCTCGCCTCCTGCCATGATGGCGAGCGTCCCGTCGGCCGCGCGCCGCACCCCGCCCGACACCGGCGCATCGACAAACGCATATCCCGCCGCAATCAGTTCCTCGCCGAGGGCGCGCGTGCCAATCGGATCGGACGAGCTCATGTCCACCAGGATCGCAGCCGGCTTGAGATGCGGCCGCAGCGTCTGCACGGCCTCGCGCACGATCTTGCCGTCAGGCAGGAGCGTGATTACGGCCTCGGCGGACTCGACCGCGGCCGCCACATCATCCGCGGTTCGCCCGCCGGCGGCGGCGAATTTTGCCCGCGCGGCTTCCGATACGTCGAAGCCGGTCACGTCAAAGCCCGCCTTGACGAGGCGCAGGCCCATCGGCAGGCCCATATTGCCAAGGCCGATCACCGCGACAGCGGCCGGCGGAACGATTGGGGATGAGGCGGTCATGCGTGACGCTCCGCAACTGAAACATTACGATTGCCAGGGCCGGGTCAGCATTTATGAGCACCGGTCCTCGCGACGTGCCGCCAGATGCGGCACTCCAAGCGCGTAAATTGGTTGCACGCCTCGGAGACGGAAGCGCCGCCCCTACCGCGCCGCCGCCGCAAGCTCCAGCACCGCGGCTGCGGTTTCCTTCGGGGCTTCCTGCGGCACGTCGTGGCCGATAACCGGGATCAGCCGGTACTGGTAAGGTCCGGTGAAGAAGCGCGCTTGCGAGGCCGCGGCGCGGGCCGTCGCGATGCCGTCGCCTTCGCCGTGCAGCACGATTGTCGGCACCGTGATCGGCGGCCGTTCGGCAAGCTGGCGCTCCAGCATGTCATAGGCGGGGTCGCCCGGCGCGTAACCGAAGCGATGGCGGTAGGAGTGGATGACGACGTCGACGAAATCCGGATTGTCGAAGGAGTCCGCCGTGCGGTTATAGGTGGCGTCGTCGAAGTTCCAGTTCGGCGACCACAGCTTCCACAACAGCTTGCACAATTCGCGCCGGTTGGCCTGCAGCCCGGCGCGGCCGCGTTCGGTGTGGAAATAATACTGGTACCAGAGCCGGTGTTCCTGCTCCGGCGACGCCGGCACGACCGATCCGGCGATGTCCTGGATACTGTAGCCGTTGGCCAATACGAGGCCGCGCACGCGCTCGGGCCACAGCGCGGCGGCGACGCAGGCGGCGCGCCCGCCCCAGTCGAAACCGGCAAGGACCGCCGCGGGCAGCGCCAGCGCGTCCATCAGCTCCACGAGATCGCGGCCGATCGCGGCCTGCTGGCCGGAGCGCGGCGTGTCGGCTTCGAGAAAGCGCGTCTGCCCATAGCCGCGCAGATAGGGCACGATCACCCGGTGCCCGGCCCTGACCAGCGGCGGCGTCACCTCATCGAAAGCGCGGGGATCGTACGGAAAGCCGTGCATCAGCAGCACCGGAAAGCCGGTCTCGGGCCCACTCTCCTCGTAGGCGATTTCCAGGACGCTGGTGCGCGCGCGTTTGAGCATTGCAGCCCCGGCTTGCTGCCCCCTCCCTACCCTCCCCCGCTCGCGGGGGAGGGTAGGGAGGGCGGGCGCCGCGGCGGCGGCAGACATGAGGCCGATGAACAGACGTCGGTCGATCATAGCGGTATCCCCCGGTAGTCGCAAGCAAGGAGGATATCACGTGAGGGGCAGGCGTGGGCGGTCGTTGAGCGGGGTAGTCTCGTCGGGCGCAATAAGCGCAGCGCATTGCGCCGTTGCGGTGCGAAAGCCCATGAAGGCGGCGCTATCCAACCGCGGGGGAGCGCAATGCGCTGCGCTTATTGCGCCCTACTCTCGCCCGCGCGAGACCCGCTCGATCTCGGCGCTTACCAGACGCTCGACCATATTGGGGAGGTTCTTGTCGAGCCACGCCTTGAGCATCGGCTTGAGCATATCGCGTACCAGGTCTTCGAGAGTGCGCGGGTTCTGCGTCAATACCAAATGGGTGAGCGCACGCGCAGGGTCGTCGGGCTCATGATCCGCGGCGATATCGGAACGGGCGGGCGCATCCGCATTGTCTTGGCCGTTCGTTCCATGCGCCTTCTTTGCCACAGCCTTCCTTGCGCCGGCCTTGGCGAGAGAGGGTGTCCGGCCCGGCGCCGCCTCCGCGCAAGCCGGCTCGCCTGCGTCGTCATCCGAAATGATGCTGCGGCGGATTGAGGCCAGAATATCCTCAATAGACGGCTCTTGCGCCTTTACGGGGCGAGACATCGGCACATTTCCCGAGCAGGACTGGCAAACTCACAGCTTACGGCATTGTTGATGCGCATGACGCGACCGATCGCGTCAGCAAACATGCGTCATCGCGATCAAGCGTATTGTCACGATCAAGCGTATCGCGATTAACGCGATTGAAAGAAGGTGTAAAGCTTATGCCCGTTCTGGGGCGAGCTGATGACTTTTCCAGAGGAGAAGCAGGTGATCGACCGCCCTCACCGCCCATCGGGGTTGCGCACCCCGATCCACGCATCGCGCACCTGCTGATAATGGACCATCGGGTCGTAGAGCGGGATGTTGATCCCGAGCTTCGGCAGGTTCAGATCGCCAACCGCGGCCAGCAGCGTATATGACGCCACCACGCGATCATGCTGGGCGGTGACCAGCGCGACCCGGGCATTCACGAGGGTTTGCTGTTGAAGGAGGATGTCAAAGGTCGTGCGCTGCCCGACGCGGGCTTCCTCGCGCACCCCGTAGAGCGCGATCTCCGCGGACGCCACCCCGGCCGTGGTGGCGAGGATTTGCGCCTTTGCGGCCTCCAATTGTCCCCACGCGGTCACCACCCCGGCCTGGACCTGGTCGCGCGCTGTCTCGAGGTCCATGCGCTTTTGTCCGACCGTCTCCTTGGCCGCGCGGATCGCGGAGAATGTATCCGATGCTCCCGCCGGGCCTGCATTGTAGATGGGGATCGTGACCTGTGCCTGGACAAAGGCGTTGAATTGCTGCAACTGCGTTTGGACCGCTTGGCTTTCCCAGTTTTGCTGGACGGTGCCTAAAAGGCGGACTTGGGGATAGAGCGAGCCCTCGGTGATCTTGACCTGCAGGACGGCGGCATCGATGCCGAACATGGCGACGCCGACGCTTGGGTGCCGGGCGCGGGCGATTTCGACCGCATCCACGAGCCGCCGCGGAAGCAGGCGATCAACCGGCGATCCCGGCTGCAGCGTGCCGGGTTCGACGCCGATGAACTGGCGGTAATTCGCGCGCGACCTCGCATATTGGGCTTCGGCCGCGAGCACGCTGGCGCGCCCCTGGGCCAGTTGGGCTTCGGTCTGCGCAATATCTGTGCGCGTCACCTCGCCGACATTGAAGCGATCGCGGGTTTGACGGAGTTGCTCCTGCAGCACCTCAACGTTGCGGCGCTGCAACTCGAGCAACGCGCCGTCGCGCAAGAGATCCATGTAGGCCGTGGCCGCGTTCAAGAGAACGGTCTGCTCGGCGACCCGCAACGCCTCCCGCGCCGCCGAGGTGTTGGATTCGGCCTGGCGGACCCGATTCGCGGTTTGAAATCCGTTGAAAAGGGTCTGCGAGACAGTCAGGCCGGCGGCGCTCGGCTGGGATTCGAAGTCCGAGCGCGGATAGCAGGGCGCCGTAAGGCAAGGCTGCTGAGGCAGGACAACTCTTTGCCCGGCGACGGAGACAGGCGATGCAGTCGTAAGCTTCGAGACCGTACTGGTGTATGCCTGACTGGTTGATAGCGTGGCCGTCACGGTCGGCTTGTAGCCGGACAGCGCCTGCGGCACCGATTCGTCGGTCTCACGCACCACGGCGCGCTGAGAGTTAAGCTGTGGATTGTTCTGGTAGGCGTTGATCAGCGCGCCGTTGAGCGTGTCCGCCCGTGCAGCGAGTACAGCCGACAAGCATAGAGCCAGAGCCGTGCCGCTCGACGTCACCCGCCAAGTAACATCGCCGGCCATAGCTCCGCACCCCAGTTCACGCCACGCTACATTAAGCACCATACGCAACTCGATCCCCCAGCAAAACCCTACCCCGACACCTCTGTCGGAAATTTCACAATTTGGTCAAAAGGGCAACACCACGCGCAATGCGCGAGGGGCACCTTCCGGGAGACAGTGTACAATGCACCGCGCGGATTCGCCCAGAGAAATGCGGCGAAAGCCTATTGATGAAATGGACGAAATCCTGTTGATAAGATGTGACGAAAGCCTGTTGATAAAGCCCCGCCCCAGGGTTTCGCCGACGTCTCAACCCCGCCATAGGCTATCCGCTGTCCGCGATCCGCCGGCTGCCTGCAACCTGGAAGCGCTCGTCGTGGAAACTCCGAGCGGATCAAAAAACGAACATCGGCGCCAGGCTGAAGCCCGGCAGCACGGGTGCATTTGCATCAAAGAGCTCCCGGCCGCTGCACTTCCCCTCGACAGCCTGAAATAGCTTTCCCTTTCCGAGCGGCCCGGATGTCACAACAGCGACAAGGCGGCCGTGCGCCGAGAGCTGCCCACAAAGCCGGTCGGGCACCGTTTCGACCCCGCCGTCGATCAGAATAACGTCATAGGGGGCCGATGCCGGCGCCCCGTCGGCCAAGGGGCCCTGGATGACGGTGACGTTGGGGCGTCCGAGCGAAGCAAGCGCCGACTTGGCCTGGCGGAAAAGCGATTCGTTCTCTTCAAGGGCGATCACTTCGCCGGCCAGCCTTGACAACACGGCCGCCGCATAACCGGTGCCGGCGCCAATCACCAAGACCCGATCCTGCGGACCAGGGCCAGCCGCCTGGATGAGGCGCGCCAGCACCACGGGCTTCACGAGGTACCGCGCCTTGTCGGTGGCGGTGGCATCGGCGATCACGACATCGCGATCGAGATACGCCAGAGCCGCCCGCGCTTTCGGCACGAACACCTCGCGGGGAATTTCCAGCATCGCGGAAATCACGCCGGGGTCGGTGACATCGCTGGTCCGCACCTGGCCGTCCACCATCGCCCGGCGTGCCGCCGCAAAATCCGCCATTGCTGCCTCCGCACCCCAGCCTGGGGCGACGGCGTTTTGCGGCAAGGTCCGAAAAAAGGCAAGGACCCGGCCATTCGAGCCTTTGTCACCCGGCGCCTAGCCATCCGGTCAGTTGTTCGTGACCCAAAACCATCCCACCTGTCCCAACACACGAACGGAGACACCGATGACAGACGCTGTTTCGCCCAATCCATCTCAATTTCCATCGTCCTTGCAGCTTTCCAACGACCTCGCCGCACTGGTCGCGGCGACTGCACAAGCCGTTGTCGCGGTCCATGGCGGCGGTCGCCAGCCATCGAGCGGCATCATCTGGCAACCCGGCATCGTGGTGACGGCGGAGGAAACGATCGTGCACGACGCTGATCTCGCCCTCACTTTGCCGGGCGGGGACCGCGTCCAGGCGACACTCGCCGGACGAGATCCGTCGACGGACATCGCGGTGCTGCGCTACGAAGCGGCGCCGCCCGCCAGAGCCTTTGCGGCATCCGCGTTCGCCGCGGACCTGCGGGCTGGCCATCTTGCGCTTGCCGTCGGCCGGGCCGATGGCGAACCGGTCGCAACCCTGGGGATGGTGGCTTTTGCGGGCGCTCCCTGGCGCAGCCGCCTCGGCGGACAGATCGATGCAAGGATCGTGATCGACGCGCGGCTGCCCACCGTTGCGGAAGGCGGGGCGCTGGTGAGCGCAGATGGCAGCCTGATAGGTATAGCGGTGTTTGGGCCGCGACGGCGGGTGCTCGCCATCCCGGCGGCCACGATCGCCCGCGTGACGCCGATCATCCAGGACAAAGGCCATATCGCGCGCGGCTATCTCGGAGTCGGACTGCAGCGCGTCCCGCTCGCCGCTGCCGAAGCCGAGACGCAGCGCGGCGCCATGGTGGTGACGCTCGACCCCGCCGGTCCCGCAAAAGCCGCCGGCATCCTACAAGGCGATATTATCGTGCGGCTGGGAGGTTCGCCCGTGACCGGCTTGCGCGCCGTCTATCAGCAACTCGGATCCGATGCGGTCGGGAAAAAACTGGCCGTCGATCTCATCCGGGCAGGGGTTCACAAAACGATCGAAGTCACGATCGGGCCGCGTCCTTGAGGCTTGAGCTGTGACCGGGCCTGACTTGTCCCCTGATCCTGCCTTTCCTGCCAAGCGGGAGAAGGCAGGTTGGGAGCGGCGGCCGATCCGCGTCGCGCTCGACATTGCGGATCGCGCCCTTCGCGCCGATATCGCGGAGACGTGCGAAGAGGCCGACATCGCCGTGGCGAAGGACGCCGATGTCGTCCTGGCCGATCGGCCGGGCGAGACAGCCGTTCCGGTGATCGCCCTTGTGTCGGGCGAGACGCGCAGAGTCTGGCCGGCGAATGTCCGCGCCGTGGTGCCCGCCGATGTCGATGCCACAACGCTCGCGGCGATCGTGACCGTCGTCGCTGCAGGCTATGCGCTCCTGCCGCGCAGCGATCACGGCGGCGAGGACATCTTCGCCAGCTCAGCCGGCGCGGCGGACGAGCCGGCGACCGCCCTGAGCCCGCGGGAACGCGAGGTGCTGGCGCTCCTGGCCGAGGGCGCGTCCAACAAGGAAATCGCGCGTGCGCTCGGGCTTTCCGTCCATACGGTCAAGTTTCACATCGCCACGCTCAACGAAAAGCTTGGCGCCCGCAGCCGCGTCGAAGCCGTCGCGATAGCGATTCGGTCCGGCCTCGTGATGGCGTAAGGCCATCGTTGCTGTCCTGTACCCTCCCTTGAAGGGGTCGGACTGCCGAAGGCGGTCAGGGGTGGCGTGACAGCGGCGCCGCGTGCAACACCGCTGCCGTATATGCGGCGCGGCCGTCACCCCTCCCGGCTTGCTCGGCCGGATCGACCTCCCCTTCCAGGTGAGGTGAAGAGGACCAAGGTTTAAAACAGCGCCCCTCAATCCCAGATAAGTTCCATGTCCCCCCTCTTTCGCACCGACCCCGGCCTTTCTGGCAATCGGAGAACCGACGACGACCAGTCAGGCGAAGCGATGGCGTTGCTTGACGCACTCTCAAGCGGAATCGCAGCCTTGGTCGAGCGCGTCGGACCCGCGGTCGTGCGCGTCGAGCCGGCCCGCAACGGCCGCCGCTCCGGCGGTATCGGCTCCGGCGTCGTCATTTCGCCGGACGGCCTTGTGCTGACCAACAGCCACGTCATCCACGGCCATCATGAGGCGCGCCTCACGGACACCGAAGGCCGCAACCTGGAGGCGCGGTTGATCGGAGAAGACCGCGATACCGATCTCGCGCTCTTGCGGGTAACGGCGGAACGGCGGCTCACCTCCGCGGTGCTTGGCGACTCGAAAGAGCTGCGCCGCGGCCAGTTCGTGGTCGCCATCGGCAATCCGCTCGGTTTCGAGTTCACCGTTACCTCAGGCGTCGTGTCAGCGCTTGGCCGCTCGCTGCGCGCCTCCAACGGCCGACTTATCGATGATGTCGTGCAGACAGACGCCGCTCTCAATCCGGGCAACTCGGGCGGTCCGCTGGTGTCGGCGCGCGGCGAGGTGGTCGGCGTCAATACGGCCGTGATCGCGGGCGCCCAGGGCATCTGTTTCGCGGTCGCCAGCAACACCGCGAAATTCGTGCTGGGCGAACTCATCCGCCACGGCCGCGTGAGACGCGCTTATATTGGCATATCGGCCCAGACGGCGCCGGTGCCGCGACGTTATTCCAAGGAATTCGGCCTGAAAAACAGGCTCGGGGCCCTGGTCATCGGCATCGAGAAGAACAGCCCCGCCGCGGCGGCGGGGCTTACCACGCAAGACATTGTGGTCAAGCTCGGCGGCGAGACGGTCGCCGGGGTCGATGATGTCGTGCGCCTGCTCGACGGCTCCCGGGTCGATCAACCCGTCACTATGACAGTGTTGCGGTTCGGCAAGTTCGTGGAACTGACGGTGCGGCCGATCGAGCGCCCCGCGGCTGCATAAAAGAATCGAACATCGCGATCAGTTGCATTGCCGACTGACAGCTTCCAAACCGGGCATAACGTCGCTCTCAAGCATTGGCCCTCTTACATAGCCGTTGCGGCGAACGGCCGCCAGCCCGCCGCTCTAGCCCCATAGAAGACCAGGCCGCAATCCCCGGCCTCGCATCGAGGCGGGTTCGCCGCCGGGCTCTGCTTCGAGGGCGAGGTCGGCGCGCCATCAAGCGCGTTCGCTGCAATATCAGAACGATCGCGTGCCTTTATTTTCTGCCACGAGCTTTTCCTTCTTTCCTTGCCGCCGGCCCGACACTAAACCCGTCTTGATCAGGTCTATTCCGCGTCGCCGCACGTTCTGCATGCGCGGCGGCAGGGCGATGTGCTGGATAGTAGTCAGGGCCGGCAATGCCACGAGGCGAGCGATGAACGAAACCGTCACCGACACCGAGAAAACGGTCGATCCGGCCGCGCTGGCGGCCCGGCTCGCCGGGGAGATGCCGGCCGATATCGCCGAAGCGCTCAATGAGGAGATCCCGCAGGTCGCCGCCGCAATCCTGCAGAACCTGCCGCTCGACACGGCGGTCGCGGTGCTCGATACCCCGGGCCTGCACGACGCCGGCGAGATCGTCGAAGCCATCCCGCGCGATCGCGTGGTGCCGATGTTGTCCGGCATGTCGGCCGACCGGGCGGCCGACGTGTTCCTTGAACTCGACGAGCCGGTGCGCTCCGAACTCATGGCGCGCCTCGATTCCGAAACCAAGGCCTCCGTCCGTCAGCTCCTGACCTACCCGGAGGAAAGCGTCGGCTCGCTGATGACCACCGAATTCGTCAGCGTTCCCGCCACCTGGACGGTCGCGCAAACCTTGCAGCACGTCCGCATGGTCGAACGGAGCCGCGAAACCGTCTACGCCATCTACGTCCTCGATCCGCGCTCCAAGGTGCTGCTGAAGGCTGTGCCGCTGCGCCGGCTGATTACCGCCGATCCCAATGATTCGGTTCTGGCGGCGGCGCCGGCGCGGCGGCCCGTCACCATCTCACCCCATGCCAGCCGAGAGGAGGCGACGCGCCTGATCTCGAAATATGATCTCCTGGCCGTCCCCGTGGTGGACGGCACCGGCCAACTCGTCGGCATCGTGACGGTCGATGACGTCATCGACGCAATCGTGGAGCGGCAGACCGAGGAGGTGCAGCGGTTCGGCGGCATGGAGGCAATCGATGTGCCGTACATGGACATCGGGTTTGCCGAGATGATCCGTAAGCGCGCCGGTTGGCTGTGTGCGCTGTTCATCTCGGAAATGCTGACCACATCGGCCATGCAGGGTTTTCAGGGAGAGCTCGAGAAGGCGATCGTGCTGACGCTGTTCATTCCCCTGATCATGAGCTCGGGCGGCAATTCCGGATCTCAGGCGACGTCATTGCTTATCCGCGCCCTTGCGCTTCGCGAGCTGCAGCTCATCGACTGGTGGCGCGTCGCATTGCGCGAATTGCCAACCGGCATCATGCTGGGCAGCATACTGGGCGTGATCGGCATCGCCCGCATCACCCTGTGGCAGATATTCGGGCTTTACGACTACGGCCCCCACTGGCTGTTGCTCTCCGCTACGGTGGCCGCCGCTCTGGTCGGCATCGTCACCTTCGGCTCCATGGTGGGGTCGATGCTCCCGTTCGTGCTGCGCGCCATCGGCTTCGATCCGGCCGCCGCATCGGCGCCCTTCGTCGCCACCCTGGTCGATGTAACCGGCCTTGTGATTTACTTCGGCGTCGCGGCGCTCATTTTGCGCGGCACGCTGTTGTGAGCCTTTATTCAAAGCTTGCTTAAGGTTCTCGCGTCCTCCAACCCCGCCGCTCCTTGGGGCGGCCCGGCGCTCAATTCATCGCCGTCGGCCGAATCTAAAAAAATCGAGGGCCGATGGGAATAAAGCGCCAGGAGCCGGAGTCGAAACGCTTGCGTGCGGCTGTCCCCCCAACAGCCACGGCCGCACGCGTTTGGCAGCCCCGGTCCCTATCCCCCAGCGGGGACCGGGGCGAACGAAAGTCAGGAGCCTGCTTGGGCGCGTCCTGACGCGACAATGCGACGATGCCAGAAGATCGCCACGCTTTGTGCGAAGCGCAGCGCCAAGCGCCCGCATCGCCGCGCCGCCTGCCACTGCGCGACGGCGCCGCCGTTTTTGCAAAAAAGCCGCCTTAAGCCCCGCTGCCCTCCCTCCTTGCGCAAGCCGGGGTCTAAGTTCTCTCGCCAAATTGTCAACACCTTAGCTGTCGGCTGGCAATTCGGATTGTCGCCTGAGCGGCGATCGGGATTTCTCTCGCACCGCTTGCTGGGCCTTCTGGCTCTCAAGCGTCTGCCAACGCTCGACGAGCCCAAGCCAAAACGCCCTGTCGCTGGCATTGCGCGCAGCGGCAGCTAGACGGCGGCATTCATCGGCGCGCCGCCGAAACTGTTCTACACTCACTTCAACCTCCCTGCCGACCGGGCCCTTCCTTCTCAGTCGGAAGCTTTAAGAATCTCCGGTCGTAAACCCAGGAACTGTATCCAATCTCCAGGAACCGACCTCTTAAACTTTTCGCGAGGCTCGCTGATCTGCCTCCTCCGCCCCCTCCGCGCGGGAATGTAGGCTCCAGGCCGATACCCAACGGCGTCATCCGGATACAGCCTTGTCGTAATCTCATGCTGCCCGCCCCCTCTCCACCTCCCCGTATGCGCAAGACAGTGGGGAGAGACTTTGGCGGCGCCGGCTCTTCGTAGACGGACAACGTTAAAAGACTCAAAAGACAAGTCTTCATGTCGCATCAGGCAGTGGCGCCCAAGCAACGTCGAGAACAACATGCGAACACAGGTCGAAGCGGTGAGACCCCTCCTTAGTGTCCGATACGCAACACTTCAGCTATATTTGATTGAGGGTATTTTCCGCGCACCAGATTCGGGTGTATTCAGCAAAGGGCCGGGCGGGGAGGCAGTGGCCCCGATTCCCAAAAACCTTGGGGGCTAGGGAATCGGGGCCGCGCGCCAGCCCGTTGTGGCGCGCGGGCGCCGTTCCTGTGCTGCTGCCACAGCAGCGCTGCAGGACAAATGCAGCAGGGCGCCGCGTCTCGGCGTCAAGTCTCGGCGATCTCATCGGGCGATCTCATCGAACGAAGGCCGCGCTTCTGTTGGAGGAAAGGCGCATGTCATCGTTTGCCGTAGAGGCGGCAACATGACAGATGCGCGGCGAGCGCATGAGCGCTCGGTGCGGCAAGCACTATATGAGGAGGACTGGCCCCGGTCGGTTCCTCTCTACGCACCCCCCCCGCTGATCGGGGCCTTTTCCTTCCTCTTCAATTCTCTCCGTTTTCAATTCCCTCCGTGCAGCAGCCGTCGCGCGATCACCTGCGCCTGGATCTCGGCTGCGCCCTCGAAAATTGAGAGAATGCGCGCGTCGCACAGAATCCGGGAAATCCGGTATTCGAGCGCAAATCCGTTGCCGCCATGAATCTGGACGGCGTTGTCGGCGGCAGCCCACGCGACCCGTGCGGCGAGCAGCTTCGCCATGCCGGCCTCCAGGTCGCAGCGGCGGCCCTTGTCCTTTTCCCGTGCCGCGTAATAGCTGATCTGGCGGGCGATCATGATCTCAGCCGCCATCATGGCGATCTTGTCGGCGACGCGGGGAAAGGCGATGAGCTTCTGGCCGAACTGGCTGCGCTCGTTGGCGTAGGCGATCGCCTCCTCCATGGCAGCCTGGGCGACGCCGACTGCACGCGCCGCCGTTTGGATGCGGGCCGACTCGAAGGTCTGCATGAGCTGCTTGAAGCCCTCTCCCTCCACGCCGCCGAGCAAGCCTTCGGCCGCAACCTCGAATCCGTCGAAGGCAATCTCGTATTCCTTCATGCCGCGATAGCCCAGCACCTCGATTTCGGTGCCCGACATGCCGGGCGCGGGAAACGGATCCGCGTCGGTGCCGCGCGGCTTCTCGGCGAGCAGCATCGACAGGCCGCGATAGCCGGGTTCATCCGGGTCGGTGCGGACCAGAAGAGTCATCAGGTCGGCGCGCACCGGATGCGTGATCCAGGTCTTGCTGCCGGTAACCTTGTAGACATCTCCGTCCCGCACCGCACGCGTGCGCAATGATGCGAGGTCCGAGCCGGTGTTCGGCTCGGTGAACACCGCAGTCGGCAGCACTTCGCCGGAGGCAAGTTTGGGGAGCCATTTCTGTTTCTGCTCCTCGGTGCCGCTGCCCAGGATGAGCTCGGCTGCGATTTCCGCGCGCGTCCCGATCGAGCCAACCCCGATGTATCCGCGCGACAGCTCCTCGGAGACCACGCACATCG
The DNA here is from genome assembly GCA_021323775.1 of Hyphomicrobiales bacterium. Taxonomy (GTDB): domain Bacteria; phylum Pseudomonadota; class Alphaproteobacteria; order Rhizobiales; family Xanthobacteraceae; genus JAJPKK01. Next base: position 2,243 of record JAJPKK010000244.1, on the reverse strand, counting down.
ACTCCTTGCCAAGCCCAAGGCCTCCGAACTCCTCGGGGATGGTGAGGCCGAACACCCCAAGCCCGGCCATCTTGGCGATTACCTCCAAAGGAATGTAGCTGTTGGTGCGGTGCCATTGCTGGGCGTGGGAAACGATCTCAGTGTCGGCGAATTTGCGCATTTCCTCGCGTATGGAATTGAGGATGTCGTCGAGGCCGCAATCGCCGACCGTGGCGCCGCGGCAATCGGCCATCAAAGCGATCAGGCGGGCGCGGTTTTCTGCGCTATTGCCGGCCGCGGTCAGTTCATCAAGGGCGGGCGAAAGGCGGGCCATGACGGCGCGCGGATCAAGGCCGAGATCAGACGGCCGCACCAGCTCGCCCTGGCTCATCGGAATGCCGCCGGCCATCTGGGCGAGGAACTCGCCGCCTCCGATGCGCACGAGCAACTCTTCGATCTCGCCGAGCCGGCCATTCCGGCTCATCCTTTCCGTGTAGCACGCAAGCTGGCGGATCGCCTCCGCATAGGTCGCGAACCAGGCAAGCCCATGGGTGGCGCGCTGCTCGCGCTCTGCGAGACTTGCATCGATGCGGCCATCGACTGAAAGGCGTTCGCGAACGGAGACGGTGGCGTCGTGCAGCAACGCGTCGACCGCGCTGCGCGCCGCCTCCATCAGGCCTATCAGATCGGTTCCGGTATCCGTGCGCGAGGCGGCAAGCGACATGGACCTCTCCTGCGTTTCGATCGGGGCGCCCGGATCGCCCGTGCTGCAACGCACAATAATAGGAATTTCCACGCCCCGCGCCAGCGTCTCAGATTCCCTCCCCCGCTTGCGGGGGAAGGTTGGGGAATGGCGCCTCCACGGCGCTGACTCGCTAAGCCCCCTCCCCCAGCCCTTCCCCGCTTGCGGGGGAGGGAGACACGGGCGCTGCAACATATGGGGGTCACAGGCATTACGTTAGAACGGCGTACAACGACCTGACTTCCATGCCGAGGGCCCCTTGCGACTTCTTGCGTTCGCATACCGCGTTGTCCATGACGCCTTCCTCAAGTTTCTGGGGGACGACGGCTGGGCGATCGCCAGCCACATCGCGCTTTCGACGCTGATGTCGCTGTTCCCGTTCCTGATCTTCATCACCGGCTTGACGAGCCTGCTCTATGGCTCGGAGGAACTTGCTGAAAAGGCGGCGCAAATTCTGCTGGAGGCATGGCCCGAGCAGGTCGCAGGCCCGATCGCCAACGAGCTGTCCAACGTCCTCACCAGGGCCCAGGGCGGTGCGCTCACCTTCGGGGCAGTGCTCGCGCTCTATTTCTCGACCAACGGCGTCGAGAGCCTGCGCATTGGCCTCAATCGCGCCTACAACGAGACCGAAATGCGCTCGTGGTGGCTGCTGCGCCTGGAATCGCTCGTCTATGTGGTGGTGGGCGCAGTGTCTTTGAGCGCACTTTCATTCCTGATCGTGCTGGCGCCGCTGATCCTGCCTGCCGTGTTGCGGTACCTGCCGGGATTAGCTGGCGTCGAAAGCCTCATTACGTTCCTTCGGTATGCTGTCACCACCACGGTTCTGGTGCTGGCGCTCATCACCGTGCACAAATGGTTGCCCTCCGGACGGCGGCGCCTCCGCGAGATCGCGCCCGGCATCGTGGTGACGCTCCTTTTGTGGCTTGTGTCCGCAGTCGCGTTCGCCCGCTACCTGGCGACATTCTCCGGCGCCTATGTGCGCACCTATGCGGGCCTGGCCTCCGCTATGGTGGCGCTCGTGTTCCTGTACTGGACGGCCGGGATTTTCGTCTACGGCGGCGAGCTGAATCAGGCGATTCGCAGGGTCAAGCGAAACGCCGCGGAGTAGCGAGAGACGTTCGCCGGATATGCCTTCTTGTTAAGTCCCGCCCCGCGCCGCCTCCACGACATCGTCGAAATTGCGCAGCCCTGCGCGCGGGGCGTTGACCAGCACCGCCATGTTGCCGGGCTTGTGCTGGTTCCTCCACATCATCTCATGGGCAAGCGGGATCTTGTCCCAGGGGAAGACTTCGCTCATGCACGGGTCGATGCGGCGATCGAGCACGAACTGATTGGCGGCGCTCGCCTGTTTGAGATGGGCGAAATGGGAGCCCTGGATGCGCTTCTGGCGCATCCACACATAGCGCGCATCGAAGGTGATGTTGTAGCCGGTGGTGCCGGCGCAGAACACCACCATGCCGCCGCGCTTGACCACGAGGCATGACACCGGAAACGTCTGCTCGCCCGGATGCTCGAACACCGT
>JAJPKK010000317.1 GCA_021323775.1 Hyphomicrobiales bacterium | reverse complement strand
GGATGCGGTCGCAGGCCGCGAGCGCTTCGGTCGGACGATTCAGGGCAAGCAATGCGCCGGCCAGCAGGGCGAGCGCCTCGGCCGCATGCGGCTTAAGCTCGAGTGCGGCCGAAACAAACCGATAAGCCTCAGCGGCGTTGCCTTGCTGGTAGTTGGCGAGCGCGAGCAGATAGTGCGGCTCAAACCAGCGCGGATCGCGCGCCAGGACGGCGTCATAAATTGCCATGGCCTCGGGGAGACGGCCTTGTCGATGGAGCACCTTGGCCTGCTCGACTTGCCGCACCGCGTGTTGACGCATGTTCATCGTGTCAAGCCTCAACCAGCAAGCGGCGCTCGGAGCGAGGCAGAGAGGTGTCCCAAACTTGCCGGCGAAGGCCGACCTTTGCCGGCAAAAGCACGCGGATTCGAGTCTTGGAATTGCATCTCATGGCGGGGGGAAGTGGTGCGGCGTGTCGCTGGCATCCTATTAGCCAACGGCGATCGCTGCAATTCGCAGCCGGCGAATGTCTCTCCTACTGTAAGTGACGGGCGCCATTGAAACTGCGTTGACCGTCCCCTCGACGGCTGACGATATGCTGCGACGCCCAACTCGGCGTCGGCGGCCATAACCGGCAAGAATTGCCGCCCCTTCCCTAAAAAAGCGAAAAAGGTGTAGCTTTCAATTGGAATAGCCAAACGGGGAGGCGCCGAATTCCTGTCGCGTTGGCGCAGCGGGCGTGACCACTGCGGGCAGGCACTTTCAGCCCGAACTGCGAGCGCCCTTGTGATCCCTCATGGAAGACCATTGAAAGGGAGGTTGGCATGCGCAGGCAGTGGAATTTCCTTCTATCCGTCGCATTGGCAACGGCAGTTGCAAAGCCTGCCCTGGGGCAGGGCGCGACATCGGGGGTCGGACCGGCGAGCGGCGTCACCACCGTCGCGGCATCGATCCCGGACTTTTCCCGCGTCTGGAATCATCCGGCCTTTCCCTGGTTCGAGCCGCCCGCATCGGGTCCGGGCCCGGTGACGAACCGGTCGCGCTGGCCGCAGCGGCCCGGCGACTCTTCGGGCTCGGTCGCCATGCCTCCCCTTCCGCCGGGCGTGGAAGGCGTGAGCGACTACGACCAGCTCGTCGGCGACTATACCAATCCGATCCTGCAGCCCTGGGCAGCGGAGGTCGTGAAGAAGTTCGGCGAAATGTCGCTCGCCGGCATCGTCTATGGGAACCCATCCAACCAATGCTGGCCCATGCCGATGCCGTTCATCTACAAGCAATTCCTGGTGCAGATCATTCAACAGCCGGACAATGTGCTGCTCATCTACACGGCCCCGAGCACAGACATTCGCCGCGTGCGCCTCAATGACCGTCATCCCCAGCCGCTTACCCCGTCCTGGTACGGGGATTCGGTCGGCCATTACGAGGGCGATACGCTGGTAATCGATACCGTCGGGGTTAAGACCGACCGGCCCTATGCAATGGTCGACCTCTTCGGCACGCCCTATACGAAGTCATTGCATATCATCGAACGCTACCGGCTGCGTGAATACGATGATGTGAAGGACGCCATCGAGAGGAACAAAAAAGAGAATTGGCTGTTCAACGGCGATGTCTTCAGCAACCACCGGGGCAAGTTCCTGCAGCTCCACGTCACAATCGAGGACGAAGGCGCCTTCACGGCGCCGTGGACCGCGACCCTGACCTATGTGCCGGGACCGGAGGTCTTGCCGGAAAACGTCTGTGCCGAGAACCTCCATCAATATTATTACGACCAGAGCGACACCAACGCTCCGCAAGCCGAGAAGCCTGACTTCTGAAGGCGAGGTTCGGGGTTGAAGGCCACAAGTGGTCGCCGTGTCGGCTCCGGCCAGGACTGCCTTTGCGGCGATGACCGGAATCCGCCGTAGGTTAAATGGAATCCTGAGTTGCTTGCAGCGCCAATTCGTGGCACCCGCCACGCGTGATGCTGCTGCGCAGCGCTGCCGGCGCACTCAACTGCGCAGGGCTCAGCGCGCCGAGCATAGCCGAGCGACCGAATGGAACATAGGTGTCCTTGCAATCGCGGGGCGTCAGCGGCTCGGTAATTTGGAGAAGAAATCCCAGATTGCGACGGGCGAATCCAGGTCCTCGCCTTCGAGCGGCATGGCGTGCCCGCCGTTCTGCACTGAATACAAAATGACCACCGGCGTACCGTCTTTCACCCAAGTCATGCTGTCGACCGAGGTACGCCCGCCTTTATGCGGCAGCGTCGCAATCTGCGGCGGGGCCGTCACGCCCAACAGCTTTGCCCAATATTTCGCGGTGTCTTCGCTGGAGAGCACGTTGCCGAGCTTTGCGCCGCCCAAATTCACCATGCCGCCGCGAAACGGATTGATCGGGTCGGCGGTGCCGTTGACGATCATCACGGGAATTGGCTTGCCGGCTTGGCCGCAATCGAGATTTTCCTTCACGGGCACGCTTGCCGAGATCGCGGCGACGCCGGCGAAATCCTCGGGATATTCCAACGCCAGGCGGTAGGCGAGCTGCGCGCCATTGGACCAGCCGGCGGCGAAGACGCGTTTCCTGTCGACCCTGTACGCCGTTGCCTCATAGTCGAGAAGGCTTTTGATGAAACCGGCGTCGTCGATCTTCAGCCGCTTGGAGGAAAATGGCGAGCCGCCGCGACAATCGTTCCAGGTGTTGTCGAACCCATCCGGATACACGACCAGGAATCCGTGTTTGTCCGCCAGTTCGTCGAATTCGTAATTGGAATATTGGCGCATACTCGCGGCATCGCCCCCTGAAGGATGCAGCACGAACAACAATGGCGCGCCGGGCTTCAAGGTCTTGGGAACATATTCGATGAAAGTTCGCTCGCGGCCTCCCACTGTACTGGCGTGGCGCATCGCTTCACCCATTGGCTCGGCGGCGACGGCGGTGGCAACGAGCGCCAGCGCGGCGCCGGTCGTCCAATGCGGGAATGTGGTCTCAGACATGATTTCGCGGCTCCGTTTCACTCGCCTACCATACCACCGCCAAGCGATCTGCGCGCCATTTTGAACGCGCGGCTTCCATGTATTTTTTATGCGGTGCAATCAGGCAGCATGGCCAAGGCGGCGGCGCAGTTGCGCGTGAAGCAGCGCTCGGTATCGGATCGAAGCTCGCAGATATCGGCCAACGGTCTACAGGGATGCATTCCGGCCGTGCAGGCGAGTCGGCATTGCGTCTGGAACCCACCGACATTGGACCCCGCTGGCGACGATCACCCACAGTCCGGAAACCTCTTGCTTTTGACAGGCCACGAAGGCCCGGCCCTAACTGCAAATGACCCGTTCGCTTTTTCCCGGCTGAACCGCTAGCCCATGTTTCCCTATTTCGCACATAACGCATTGATTTTCCACAGGCCGGCCGCGGGGTTTGTCACTACATGACGATTTCACCTGGGCGCGGCGGGGTCG
>JAJPKK010000236.1 GCA_021323775.1 Hyphomicrobiales bacterium | reverse complement strand
GGCGACAAGACAATGGCGAACGTCATCGCCGGCGCGGAGGATTTCAACACTCGCTACGGCAGCCTGGTCGGGTGGCAGGAAGCGGTGCGCCGGATCAAGCCGATCCCGCGGGCGGCCGCGCAGTTCGAGCTGTCCGCCCTCGTCAAGGCGGCCGGCGCGAAGACCGCTGCCGATGCGGTGGACCATCTGTCGCTTCGATTGTTGAGCGTGCAGGTGAACGCGGCCGTGCGCGATACGCTGGCGATGTTTCTGGAGCGCCAGCTTGGCACCGCCGACCTTGAGCGGGCTTCGACCTACATGGAACGGCCGCTGCGGCTGACCGCTCACCTGATCATGAGTTCGCCGGAGTTTCAGCTGTGTTAGCGCGCGGCTGGCGGTCCGATGCCGGGTCCGGCCGCGCGGCGCTTTCCTCGCCCCGCACGCGGGCGGGCTGAAGAAGCGGCCAGCACCGCACAAACAAGGGAGGCCCCAATGACATCCATGTTTTCGCGCCTCGGCGGCATGGCGCGTCGCGATTTCCTGCGTGCGGGCTTCGGCAGCCTTGCGTTTGGCGCCGCCGGCGCGCTCACCCGCGGCCCGGCCTGGGCGCAGACGGCGGCGCGCGCTCCCGAGAAGGGACGCATCCTGGTGGTGGTCGAACTGTCCGGCGGCAATGACGGCCTCAATACCGTCGTGCCTTACGGCGACGACTCCTATTACCGTGCGAGGCCGCGCATCGGAATCAAGCCGGCGCGGCTGCGCAAGCTCGACGATCATTTCGCCTTCCAATACACCATGGCGGGCCTGGAGCGTCTCTACAAGGATGGCCACATGGCCATCGTGCACGGCGTCGGCTACGACCAGCCGTCGTTCTCGCATTTCTCCTCGATGGCCTACTGGCAGACGGCGGCGCCCAACCGCGGCGATCTTTACGGTTGGGTCGGCCGTCTGGCCGATGCCATGGATCCGGAAGGGCACGCCAACTTCGTCGTCAACATCGACACCCAGCAATCGCTCGCGGTGCGCTCCCAACGCCACGTGCCCTTGGTGTTTGACGATCCGCAGAAATTCATCCGCACCGGCTTTGCGGACGAAAAGGAGGTCTTGAGCACCGTCGCGACGCGCGATCAGGGGGACAATGAAGCGCAGGAGTTCATCTACGGCGTTTCTCGCAGCGCGCTCAATGCCGAGCAGCTCGTGCGCGACGCGTGGGCGAACTATCGCACGCCCGTCGACTACGGCCTCGTGCGGTTCGGCCTCGACCGCGTCGCGGCGCTCATCGCAGCGGATTTCCCGACCCGGATCTACTACGTCGCCTATCGCAACAACGCCTTCGACACCCACGTCTACCAGAGCGACGTCCATGCACGGTTGTGGACCTACACGTCGGACCACATCGCGGCGTTCATGAAGGACGTGGCCCGGCTGGGGCGGGCGCAGGACGTGGTGCTGATGGCCTTCAGCGAGTTCGGCCGGCGCGTGAAGGAGAACACCAGCCAGGGCACCGATCACGGCACCGCCGGGCCGGTCTTCATGATCGGCGCGCCGGTCGCGGGCGGCCAGTATGGCAAGATGCCGAGCCTCACCGAGCTCAACGACGGCAACATGGTGTTCACCACCGATTTCCGCCGCGTCTATGCCACCGCCATCCAGAGTTGGATGGGCTACCAAGACGCAGCAGGCGTGCTGCGCGGCGCGTTCGAGCCGCTGCCAATTATTGCGGGGTAAGGGCTCAGACGCACGGGCGGTGCGCCTTGCGGCGGGGCGGGCGAGAGCTTGCCCTCGCCAGTGATGACCGGACGGCCGCGACAAGCGCCGCCCCGACGAGCCGGGAAGCTCGGGGCGACCATCCCCGGATGGCGACCGTCCCCGGATCAAGTCCGGGGACCGCGATGACGGCAAGGAGCGGATGCCATCTCATTGGAACGGCTCGAGGCCGGTTTGTCAGGCCCAATGGGCCGGCGTCACGAGCGCTTGAACGAGTTGTAGACCATGCGGAGCCAGTTCTGCGCCTGCTGGTCGTTCGCGGCCCATTTCTTGTCGAGATCGGCCAAAGGCCTTTCGGCAAGCACCTGCTGCTCGCTCTGGCCCTCGTCGAGCAATTTCTGTACGCGGTCGCGCGAGGTTACCAGCATCTCGCGCCACGCGATGAGGTCCGCCTTCTTTGCCAGCCCGCCATGGCCAGGCACGATCTTGGTATCGTCGTTCGATACCTTGATATAGCTGTCAACCGCGCGGATCAGGCCCCTGATGTCGCCGCCATTGGCGAAATCGATGGTGTTGTAGCGGCCGGTATTGGTGAAGGTGTCGCCGGTGGCGAGCACATTGGCGTCCGGGATAAACACCCAGGTGTCGCCGTCGGTGTGCGCATTGTTGACATGAGTGAGCAACGCTTTCCGGCCGCCCACTTCCACGGTCTTTGAGCCGCCGATATAGGTTTCGGTCGGCAGCGCATCCGCCGCGACGGGCGCCGTCTTGTTGCCGGTGAGGCCGTTCATTGTGCCGGCGGCGAGACGGGTCCTGATATTGTCCTGCGCCACGACAATTGCGCCGTCCTTATGGAAGGGCGCGTTTCCGCCGGTGTGGTCCCCGTGATAATGGGTATTGATAAGATACTTGATGGGCAACGGCGAGATTTTCTCGATCGCCGCCTTGATCTTGTCATGGAGCGGCGCAAACTCGCTGTCCACCATGACGATGCCGTCGGTGCCGACCGCCACCGTGATATTGCCGCCCTGGCCTTGCAGCATGTAGGTCTTATTTCCGAGATCGGTGGTCTTGATCTCAACCTTGGAGAAATCGACGTTCTGTTGCGCGATTGCGGTTCCCGCAAAGAGCATTGCCGCGCCCGCAAGCGCGGCGAGCGTCATACGCTTCATGATATCTCCTCCCATGATGAAACGGTCGTGGCTCAACGCGGCGCAAACCGGCCTCGCTGACACGAGCGTCCTCAAGTTGCCTTTCGGGGTTGAGTTCAGGGCGCGTGCAGCGCCTCTGATGACTGGGCGCCCTCCTAAGAGGTCAATGAGGCAGCGTCGCGACCTTGAAAGTCACGAGCGCGTGAGACGCCCGGACAATTCGCCGCGCGTCTCAACCACCTTCGCGCGTAAGCTCGCGGCATGGCTCAAGCGACAGTTTCGGATGACGAAAATTTCCACCGGCGCCAAACCGATATCGCTTTTGATCTCAGTGGGACGGAACTGACATTTGCGAGCGCCGCTGCTATTGCGGGTTTCGCGGCGGGCTCGCGAACAAACCGCTGCGACATTTTCCCCGCCTTGATGCGATAAATTCATCTGCATCCCAATTGATAGGAAATCGGCACAAAAATAACAAAGGCTTCCAGCAAGGGCCAGACCCAACGCGATCTTACGTCGAACGCCGCTCTGTTGATGCGAGCGCCGCTGTCCTGAAGTGGGGTACGGTCAATGCGAAAACGCCCTGGTTTTCAACCATACGTCAGCGGCATGTGTCGTTCGATGACGAGCGATGACGCCGTCATGGGGACCGCCGCCGAAACTGCTCGCCTGCCTGCTTCACGCGTCTCGCAATGGGCGCGCACAGCAATCTGGCGCGACCTTTATCCGCATCGCGGCCTTGGCGGCGAGCTGCGCCAGATCCGCAAGAACAAGGACCTCGTGGTCGCGGGACGGCCTTGTCGCACGTTCTTTCTCAATCACAGCGGATGGCTGTTCCGCTACAAGATTCTTCATAACGGCGATCGGCAGATCGTGGATTTTATCCTGCCGGGGCAGGTCTTCGGGCTCCAGGCATGCTTCTTCAAAGCCTCTCTGTACTCGATTGCGACCGTCACCGACGCATCGGTGTCAGCGATCCCGCTTGAAGCGGTCGACAGACTATTCGAGCGAAATCTGCCATTGGCAAAGGGACTGTTTTGGTCCGCGGTATGCGAAGCAGCGATTGTGGGAGAGCATCTCATTGATGCGGCGCGCCGGTCGGCCTGCGAACGTGTCAGCCACCTGATGCTTGAACTGTTCGTGCGGCTGAAGACGACCGGTCAGACCGATGGCATGTCGTTCAACATGCCGCTGACGCAGGAGCTGATCGGCGACGCACTCGGCCTCACCACGGTCCATGTGAATCGCACGCTGCGTTCGCTGCGCGAAGACGGGCTGATAAAGATGAGCAACAAATGCGTGACCATCCTGGACTTCGACGCGCTGTCCCTGCTTGCCGATTTCGATAACTCGTATCTGGGCGAAACTGCCCGTGCCTTGCGGACCGAGATTGCCTCCGGAACCCCGGCAATATGCCCGGCCGCGCCCTCGATGCACGGCTGACTGCAATATCGTTCTTACGCGAACGCCCTTGCGTCGCCGCAGCGCCGGGATAAGCCCGGCGCTGACGATTAACCCAGATCAATAATGGAGGAGCAGGCGCGACTCGCGCTGGCGCGCAAAAAAGAACCAGTTGCCGCCGGTTGATCAGCATCCGGCGCGCAAATCCAAATGAAGGAGACATCGCAATGCGAGCAATTCTTTATGGCGCGACAATCGCCGTGGCGCTTACCGGCAGCGTGGGTCTGGCCGGAGCGGCTCAACTCAATCTGACCTCTGCGCAGAAGCAAACCATTTTCCAGAGCGTGGCGGGCGAGAAGGGTCAAACCGCACCGGCAGGATTCCAGGCGAGGGTCGGCGAAAAGGTCCCTCAATCGTTGTCAATGCATCAGTTGCCGAGCAGCGCGGCCAGTCAGGTTTCGGCGGCTAAGGACTACGAATACGCCAAATTGGCGAACAATGAAGTTCTGCTGATCAACCCCAAGGATCGGCAGGTGGCTGAGATCATCATGCCGTCCGGCACGACCGGCAGCGCAAGGTAGCAAACCGCGAACGCGGCACACGGATGCGGCGGCGCGCTCGCCGCATCCGCCAGACACCTCGCGGCAACGGCCGATGACCTTCGCCTCCGCCCGCGACAAATTGGCCCGCATGCCTCCTTCGCGGTCCCCAACATGCTGTAACGTGAGGCGTCTGCGTTCCCGTGGGACGGCGGAGATCGCGCATGCCTATGATTTTACGCTATGTCCTGGCGGCGTTCGTAATGCTGGCCGCAGCAATCTTTGCGATCGCACCATTTACCAGCACCTTTGTCGAGCAATGGGCGCGCCGCGACATCGAATTGCGCTCGACGCTTGTCTTTAATTCCGTCCGGGACGAACTGGCGAATCTTCTTGCGGCTGCGGCAACCGCGCGAATCGACGATTTGTTTGATCGTCTCGCCCTTGACGAAAGGCTGCTCGCCGTAGGCTTCTGCGATGGCAACGGCCTGCTCCTCTATCGCAGCAAGCTCATGCCGGCAAACTTCTCCTGCGAGAAGGTTGCACGCACCCCGAGCCCGAGCTTTTCCACTATTGTTTCAGACGAGCGAAGCCTCGTTGTCGGTTCGTTTCCGATTGCGACCGACAAGACAAGCGGCCACCTTATTCTTCTGCACGATCTGACCTTCGCGGCGCAGCGTGGCGCCCAGGCGCGAACCTGGATCACCATCGCGCTTGCCGGAGTTGCCCTTATCGGCGCCGCACTCGCGTCGGTTTTCGCCCTCCTCATCGTTCGCCGCTGGTTGCAGTCGATACGCCGCGCGATCGATGACGTGAAAGCCGGGCGTAACGGCGGTCTCAACGACGACCATGGTTTGGTTTTCGGCCGCCAGATTCACGAAGCGCTGCAGGAGCTCACAGAGGCAAGGCGTTCAATCGATGCGACTCATGTCGATTGGGGCCCCGACACGCTGCGTCTGGCGTTGGCGAGCCAGCTCCCCGATGCGGAAATCATCGTTGTTTCTAATCGCGAGCCCTATATCCACAATCATGCAGCGGAGGGAATAGCGCTGCAAATGCCGGCAAGCGGGCTTGTCGCGGCGATCGAGCCGGTCATGCGGGCATGCGGCGGCACCTGGATCGCGCATGGCAGCGGCAGCGCCGACCGCGATGTCGTCGATGCCAGGGATTGCATCCGGGTCCCTCCGGAATCTCCGTCCTACACGCTTCGCCGGGTGTGGCTCTCCGACCAGGAGGAGGAGGGCTACTATTTCGGATTGGCGAACGAGGGCTTGTGGCCGCTTTGCCATATCGTCTTTGTCCGGCCGACCTTCAGAGAAGCTGACTGGAACGAATATCGCGCCGTCAATGCACGTTTCGCTGCCGCGGTGGCTGCAGAGGCAAAACATCCGGACCCGATCGTCCTGGTGCAGGACTATCATTTCGCGCTGTTGCCGAGAATGATCCGGGAGCGGTTGCCGGAGGCGACCATCATCACGTTCTGGCACATTCCCTGGCCTAACGCGGAAACTTTCGGCATTTGCCCCTGGAAGGAGGAAATCATCGCGGGTCTGCTCGGAAGCACGGTCCTCGGCTTCCATACTCAATTTCATTGCAATAATTTCATCGACACCGTCGATCGTTTTATTGAGAGCAGAATTGATCGTGAGCACGCTTCCGTGACCGTGAGCGGCCACGAAACTTTTGTCCGGCCGTATCCAATCTCGATAGAATGGCCGCCGGCCGCACTCGCCGGCCAGAAATCAGTGGCCGACTGCCGCACATCAGTTCGCGCCAGCCTGGGCTTGAGCCAATCGATGCGCATGGGCGTCGGCATTGAACGCTTCGACTATACCAAGGGCATTCTCGACCGCTTGCGCGCGGTCGATGAGTTTCTTTCGAGGCACCCTGAATGGATCGGCCGTTTTGTCTTCCTGCAGGTTGCGGCGCCCACGCGGGGCAAGCTTGCGGCCTATCGCAATCTGCAGGAGGAAGCGGAGCGGCTTGCCCGCGAGATCAACGCTCGCCACGGTTACGAGGGGTACGCGCCTATTTTGCTCATTGTGCGGCATTATGAGCCTGCGGAAGTGTTTGAGCTGTTTCGTGCAGCAGACCTGTGCATCGTCTCCAGTCTTCATGACGGCATGAACCTTGTCGCCAAGGAGTTCGTCGCTGCCCGCGATGACGCGCAGGGTGTCCTCATCCTGTCCGATTTCGCCGGCGCATCGCGCGAATTGTCGGAAGCCCTGATCGTCAATCCTTATGATCTGCGGTCGATGAGCGAAGCCATCGGGCAGGCTCTTCACATGTCCGAGGCGGAGCAGCGCGACCGCATGCGGCTGATGCGTGACGTCGTGCGCAGCCGAAATGTCTATCGCTGGGCGGGCCAGATGCTGCTGGACGCGTCGCAGCTCAGAAAGCGGCAAAAAATCATGCTGATGGCCTCACGGAAGCCGAAGAATGCTTTCATCCAAGGTCGCTTCGGGAGACTGCGCCAAGCGCGATGAGCGCTCTACAGCCCTGTCCCGGTCAGATTGAGCCACTTCTCCCCAAGTTCACGCATGACGGCGAGGGACGTGATTCGATCTGAGCAGAACGTGCTATGGCTTTGCCGAAAATCGAATGTTCAGAGGCGATCCGTCGCATTATTCATGGCAACCGCAAGTCAGACAAGGATCGCATCATGACCGACGCAAGTTCATCGCACCTCGCTGCGGAGCTCGCTCCCAAGGGCCGCCTGCGCGCGGCGATTAATTTCGGCAACTCGGTGCTCGCGCAGCAGGATCCGGCCGGCGGGCCGCCGCGCGGCGTGTCGGCAGAGCTGGCGCGCGAATTGGCGCGACGTCTTGGCGTCGGCATCGACTACGTCACCTTCGACGCCGCCGGCAAGGTGGTCGAGGCCGGCAAAACGGGCCTGTGGGACATCGCGTTCCTTGCGGTCGATCCGGTGCGCGCCGCCGGCATCGATTTCACAGCGCCCTATGTGGTGATCGAAGGCGTTTACGTCGTGCCGAAGGACTCGAAGCTCGATACCGTCGCGGATGTCGATCGCGACGGCGTGCGGGTCGCGGTGGCGCAAGGCAGCGCCTACGACCTCTATCTCACCCGCGCCCTCAAGCACGCCACGCTGGTGCGGCAGCCGAGCGGGCCCGAAGCCTTGGACATGTTCGTGCGGGACCGCCTCGAAGCGGCAGCCGGCGTGCGGCAGCCGATTGCCGCCTTTGCGCAGGCGCATCCCGACACGCGCCTGATCCCGGGACGTTTCATGGCGATCGAGCAGGCCATGGGCACAGTGAAGGGGCGCGAAGCGGGCATTGCCTACTTGCGCAGTTTCATTGAAGAAATGAAGGCTTCCGGCTTTGTCGCGCGGGCCCTGGAGGCGAGCGGTCAAGGCGACGCATCGGTTGCGCCGCCGGCGTAAACAGCGGGGCCACGTCAGTCGGAAAACGGCTGTGACTGCCTCAGATTTGCCAGCCGACGGCGCTAGCACGCGCGGGTAGTGAGGGGTGTCGGCGGCATGGAAAGACAGTCAGGAGCAGTCCCTTCAGGGGCTGTGGTTTCGTCTGCGCGCGGGTCAGGGCGTCGGACGGCTCATGAAGGGGTACAACGACAACGCCTGGCGGTTTTGCTTTCACTCGCGCGTTTGCTGGGAGTGGCAGTGTGTGTCCTGGCCATTGCCGACGCAACCGCTGAAGACCGCGTGTATGAGAACCCAGCGGCCGCGGAGGACGTTCAACTGCCCTCCGCCTGTGCCGCCTGGGCGCAGGAGATCTTTGAACGCAACTTCATTCGCTCTGCCCTCTATCAGGAGCATCTCTGGCGCTACAGCCCGAACACGAACCGCTGCTACGTGGTGATCAGGGTGCAAACTGGCGAACTCAACGAAAGCTCACATCGCTTCGGGCAATATCTCTACGATGGGCAGACCAAAGAAATGCTCGCCTTTGCCCAGGTTCAAAATGGAAAAAAATCCGGCAGGGTCTTCGATCTGCACCATCGCACAACATCCTTCGAAAATGCCGGCTGGGACGACGCGAGCGAATATATTTACGCCATGATGGCCGGCGAGCGGCAATAAACCGTTGGCGCCGGCAACCGTGTGACGAACAAAGCCGAAGGGGCGCCGCGCAATAAGCGACACGCATCGCGCCGGTTTCAGCGCCGAAGCGGGCACCTTCGCGATCTCGGCGACAGTGTTTGAGATGATGGCGCAACGCGCTCCGCCCCACACGCTCCGCCCCACACCGTGAATCGAATCAATGGGACCGGCACTCGCTGCAGAGCGAGCGTGGCGTGCAAATTATGACGATTGCGGCAATGCTGAAACGGAAGCAATCTTAAGGTTGGTTGCAGACGCTGTTCTTTTCGCCCGTGCGAGTTCAGCCCGGGCCTTGGCCAAATAGTGCTGGCCCATCATGCGGTAGTTCTCTCGAATGTCTTTTGCGGTCGTAATTCTTGTCAATACCAGGAATTCCAGAGCAAGATCGTGATAGTGTTGTGCCCGCTTAGCGTAGTCTCTCATAGTCCATCGCCCGCCTGTCTATCGCCCCACCTGTCAAAGCCCCGGATCACGAGGCTACATTCTTAATCATCTGTAATGATTCTGTTAGGAATACGTCCGCTGCGTGATTTGGTTGCGACGTTACCGGTACACCGCCGCCATCATCGGTTCGCTCAAATGGCGGGGGGAACCAGAGGTGAGCGGGGTCGGAACCAGCATTGCGGGAAGGGGGCGGGCTTATGCCAGCACTCCGGGCACGCCTGATGCCTTTGAGGCCGGAACCGCGTGCGGCGCACGCAAGCCGCGGAGCGGCAAGATTCAGCGATCGTGACGCGTTGCAGAGTATCGCTGAGCGCGCTAACAGCTTTACTGCTCTAAGGGAAATCTCCCCCTGAACCAGCGGGCGGCGAAGGAGAGAATAAGAATGATCAGCCCGCGCCGGTGCGTCGCCCACGCGGCTCGGGGCGCGGCTCGCCGGCTTCCAGGCGCTTGTCAAGATAGCTCGTCACTGAACTCATCAGCGCATCGATCTTGCCGTCGAAGAAGTGGTTGGCAGACGGGACAACGCGTGAATCGATCACGATGCCCTTCTGGGTTTTGAGCTTCTCGACCAGGCCGATAACGTCCTTGTAGGGCACGACGGCGTCCTTGTCGCCGTGAATGATGAGACCCGAGGAAGGGCAGGGGGCGAGAAACGAGAAATCATAGAGGTTTGCTGGCGGCGCAATCGAAATGAAGCCTTCGATCTCCGGCCGGCGCATAAGAAGCTGCATGCCGATCCAGGCTCCGAACGAGAAGCCGGCGATCCAGCAGCCGCGCGCTTCCGGGTTGATGGACTGCGCCCAGTCGAGGGCGGAGGCCGCATCGGCAAGCTCGCCCTGGCCGTGATCGAACGAGCCCTGGCTGCGTCCGACACCGCGGAAATTGAAGCGCAGCACGGAAAAATTGCGATGCGCAAACGCGTAGTAGAGCTGGTAGATGATCGGATGGTTCATGGTGCCGCCGAATTGCGGATGCGGATGCAACACAATCGCGATCGGGGCGTTCTTGACCTTGGACGGATGGTAACGGCCTTCTATCCGGCCCGCAGAGCCGGTGAAGATGATCTCGGGCATAGTCACGACCTCAATTGCATTGGCGCAGCGCTCACGGCTCTTCGCCCACCTTCCTTCGCCTCCCGGGAGGGTAGGGCTAAGAGGGGAGGGCTAACCGGCGCGCTTGACGGCCCTTCCGGGCGGGCGTAGCTCTCTCAGAAACGCTCGACTTTATTGGACCCTGGCCCCTCCCTGCCATTCCCGGCAGGGAGGGAAGGCAGGGAACGGCGCCGGGAAGCACGAGCGGGCATTTCGCGTATTTTTTTGCCCGATCAAGGGGATAAAAAGCAAGAACTTCATGCGCCGCTGAACCGCATGAATTCGTGCTTACACAAGGTTCCGCCTCCCGGATGCGAGGTGGGTTGAGCCGTCCCGGCCGGACCTGTCGGGCAGGGTGGTGACCTTAAGCGAAACCTGCCCTCGGCCTGGGCCTTCCCCCGCCGCTGCGGGAAGGAACGCAAGGGGGCGCGCCTCCCCATTTGGTCAACCATTCCCACGAGAGTGGCTCGAACCGAAGGGTTGATGGGATTAACTATGGGCGAGCGAATCTACCTCGACTGGAATGCCACTGCTCCGCTGCGCCCGGAGGCGCGCGCTGCAATGATTGCGGCTCTCGATCAAGTCGGCAATCCGTCGTCGGTGCATAACGAAGGCCGCGCCGCAAGGCGTCTCATCGAAGAGGCGCGCGAGCGGCTCGCGGCATTGGTCGGAGCAGAGCCCCGCAACGTTGTGTTTACCTCGGGCGGCACCGAGGCCAATACGATGGCGCTGACCCCGGCGCTGGAAACTCCCGAGCGCAAAAGCGGCTTTGACCGGCTGATGGTATCGGCGGTGGAGCACGCTTCCGTGCGCGCTGGCGGAGGGTTCAGGTCTCACCATGTGGAGGAGATCCCCGTCACCACGGAGGGGCTGACGGATCTCCAGGCCCTGGAACGTCGCCTCGCCGAATTGCAACAGCAGGGCGCCCGGTTCCCACTCGTCTCCATCATGGCGGCCAACAACGAGACCGGCGTCGTCCAGCCGGTCGAGGCTGCTGCCGCGCTGGTGCACGCCGGCGGCGGCCTGCTGCATGTCGACGCCGTGCAGGTCGTGGGACGCATCCCTTTCGACATTAACCGGTCAGGCGCCGATCTGGTGACGATTTCCGCCCATAAGCTGGGCGGACCGCAAGGCGTCGGCGCGCTGATCAAGCGATCGGCAGATTTGCACCTCGCGGAGCCTCTGCTCAGGGGCGGCGGCCAGGAGCGCGGCGCGCGCGCCGGGACCGAAAATGTCGCCGGCATTGCGGGATTCGGTGCGGCAGCGGCAGCAGCCGGAGCAACCCTGGCAGCGGATGGCGAGCGGATGCGGTCCTTGCGCGATCGGCTGGAAGCCGCCCTGGCGAACGGGCCCACGGTCGTCTTCGGCCGGGATGCCGAGCGGCTACCCAACACCAGTCTGTTTGCGGCGCCCGGATTGCGTGCAGAAACGGCGCTCATCAACCTTGATCTTGAGGGCTTCGCCGTATCATCGGGTTCTGCCTGTTCCTCTGGCAAAGTCGCTGCATCCCACGTGCTGGCGGCCATGGGAGTGCCTCCGGATTTGGGCTCAGGGGCGATCCGGGTCAGCATCGGGCCGGCGACCCGTGAAAATGAAATCGATTTATTTCTTAAGGCTTGGATGAAGCTCCTGGCGGCGCTATCTAAGAGACAGAGCGGCCTTGCCGCGTAAGCGCAACAAGCTATGGGTGATTGCCGGAACCGGGAACCGACCATAGACGACCAGATTGATCCAACCCGCAGTCCTTGAAACTGCAGTGGAGGGAATAAATGCCGGCCGTGCAAGAGACCGTCGAGCGGGTGCGCCTGATCGACGTGGATCAGTACAAGTATGGATTTGAGACGCTTATCGAGTCGGAAAAGGCTCCAAAAGGCCTCAGCGAAGACACCATACGCTTCATCTCAGCAAAAAAGAACGAGCCCGCCTGGCTTTTGGAGTGGCGCCTGGGCGCCTACCGGCATTGGCTGACCATGCGGGAGCCGCGGTGGGCGCGGGTCGATTATCCGCCGATCGATTACCAGGACATCTACTATTATGCGGCGCCGAAGCAGGCCGTGGCGCCGAAATCCCTCGACGAGGTCGATCCCGAGATCCTCAGGACGTATGAGAAACTCGGCATTCCGCTGCGCGAGCAGGAATTGCTGGCCGGCGTGGCGCGCAGGCCGGGTGGCGAGGCGGCCGACGGCTCCCCGGAGCGCGCCCGTCCGGTTGCGGTCGATGCGGTGTTCGATTCGGTTTCGGTCGCGACCACTTTCAAGAACGAGCTTAAAAAGGCCGGCGTGATCTTCATGCCGATCTCGGAGGCGGTCCGCGAGCATCCGGAGCTGGTGAAGCAGTATCTCGGCTCCGTGGTGCCGGTGTCGGATAATTTCTTCGCCACGCTCAACTCGGCGGTGTTTTCCGATGGCTCCTTCGTATATGTGCCGCCGGGCGTGCGCTGCCCGATGGAGTTGTCGACCTATTTCCGCATCAACGAACGCAACAGCGGCCAGTTCGAACGCACGCTCATCATCGCCGACAAGGGCGCCTATGTGAGTTATCTGGAGGGGTGCACGGCGCCCCGCCGCGACGAGAACCAGCTTCACGCCGCGGTGGTCGAGCTGATCGCGCTCGACGATGCCGAGATCAAGTATTCGACCGTGCAAAACTGGTATCCGGGCGACGCGCAGGGCCGCGGCGGCATCTTCAACTTCGTCACCAAGCGAGGCCATTGCCGCGGCCATCGTTCGCGGATTTCCTGGACCCAGGTCGAAACCGGCTCGGCCATCACCTGGAAATACCCAAGCTGCATCCTGCGCGGCGACCATTCACGCGGCGAGTTCTACTCGATTGCGATCTCCAACGGCCGCCAGCAGGTCGATTCCGGCACCAAGATGCTCCATCTCGGCCGCAATACCACGAGCCGGATCATTTCCAAGGGCATTGCGGCGGGGCATTCCAACAACACCTACCGGGGCCTGGTCTCGGCCCACCGCCGCGCCGTCGGGGCGCGCAACTTCACCAATTGCGACTCGCTGCTGATCGGCAACCACTGCGGCGCCCATACGGTGCCGTACATCGAGTCCAAGAACCCCACTGCCGTTTTCGAGCACGAAGCCACAACGTCGAAAATCTCCGAGGAGATACTGTTCTACTGCATGCAGCGCGGCCTCTCCCAGGAGGATGCGGTGGCCCTGGTCGTCAACGGCTTTGTGCGCGATGTGCTGCAGCAATTGCCGATGGAGTTCGCGGTTGAGGCCCAGAAGCTGATTTCGATCAGCCTTGAGGGCAGCGTCGGGTGAGGGGAGGGGGAGCCGTGAATGAGCAACAATCTTTCGAGCTTGGATCGAGACGAAATTCGCCTGCTCGTGAAGGAGCTCGCGGAAATCAAGGGTGTTTTGCAAGAGAGTTCGCGGCAATTGTTACGGATTGAACGGCGAGTGACGGCGGCATTTCCCACAACCGCACCTTCTGAACGGACGGGACGATCCGCAAGCGAGAAGAGACGATATTTGGATGAACAAGCGGCACATCATGTGATTGCCAACCTCAAAGTACGAGCTTCCAAAGGAGAGCAGATAGAAACCGAATTAAGAGGCTATGTGGTAAAGCCTGATCTTCAGTTTGTCGCGAGGATTCTTGGAATGACTAACACCAAGCTGCCTCCGAAGGACGAGTTGGTGAGACTGATATCCACGCGATTGAGACAGAGCGCATCAGTGACCGCCGGATTTCATGAGGGCGCTACG
Source organism: Hyphomicrobiales bacterium (assembly GCA_021323775.1). Classification (GTDB taxonomy): domain Bacteria; phylum Pseudomonadota; class Alphaproteobacteria; order Rhizobiales; family Xanthobacteraceae; genus JAJPKK01. The sequence goes on along the minus strand of JAJPKK010000236.1, from coordinate 5,058 downwards.
AACAGCGGATATGCCGAGAAGGTGCGGTAAGGACATGTCGCTTCCGCGACGCAGAAGGGCAAAGAAAGAGGCTTACGTGTCGCTGCTCGAAATCAAAAATCTGACGGTCAAAGTCGACGGCCGTGAAATATTGAAAGGCCTCGATCTCGTCATGGACCGTGGCGAGGTGCATGCCATCATGGGGCCGAATGGCTCCGGCAAGTCGACGCTCGCCCATGTCTTGTCAGGCAAGCCCGGTTATGAGGTGACGGCCGGCGAAGTAAAATTTGAGGGCCGCGATCTGCTTGAGCTTGCGCCGGACGAGCGCGCGGCGCGCGGCATTTTTCTCGCGTTCCAGTACCCGCTGGAGATCCCCGGCGTCGCCACGATGACGTTCCTTCGCACCGCCATCAATGCCCAGCGCAAGGCGCGCGGCGAAGCGGAGCTGTCGACGCCCGAATTCATGAAGCGGGTGCGCGAGCACGCGGCCAGGCTCTCGATTGACCAGGAGCTGCTTCGGCGGCCGGTGAATGTCGGGTTCTCCGGCGGCGAGAAGAAGCGCAACGAGATTTTGCAGATGGCGCTGCTTGAACCCAAGCTCGCAGTGCTCGACGAAACCGATTCCGGCCTCGACATCGACGCTCTCAAGGTGGTTGCCGACGGCGTCAACCGGCTGCGTTCGCCGCAGCGCGCCGTCCTCGTCATCACCCACTACCAACGGCTCCTCAACCACATCGTGCCGGACGTCGTGCACGTCTTGGCGAACGGCCGCATCGTACGCACCGGGGGCAGTGAGCTGGCGCTGGAGCTCGAGGCCAAGGGCTATGCGCCATACCAGGATGAGGCGGCGTGATGCGATGACGGCCGAGATCACTCCCATCAAGACGGCGGCCGAATCAGGCCTTGCGGCAGCTTTTGCGGCGCTGCGCGGACGGCTGCCGGACGGCGCCGTCGCCGCGCGCCGGGAAGCGGCGTTTCGACGTTTCGAAGCGCAGGGGTTGCCGCACCGCCGGGTGGAGGAGTGGAAATACACCGACTTGCGCGTCCTGATGCGGGACGCCAAGCCGCTCGCCGGCGCGCCGGATGCCGGCGCCAGGGCCCGAGCAAAAGCGGCGGGCGGCGTGTTCGCGATGATCGGCGCCCGGCGCGTCGTGTTCGTCGACGGCGCTTTCGCTCCCGAATTGTCCGATCTTGCCGCGCTTGAGCCCGGGTTGAAGATTAGTTCGCTTGCGGATGCGCTCAGCCGCGGTGATCCGCCTCCCCTTCCTCCCCTGCGAGCGGGGGAAGGAAGGGAGACGGAACGCCTCGCCGCCGCCGGCCCCGCAGCAGGCGATGTGGCCTATGAACTCAACACCGCCTTCATGGGCGATGGCGCCATCGTGGAGGTCGGGGCGGGCGCTGAGATCGCGCGGCCGCTGCATCTCGTTTTTTTCTACGGCGCACAACGCAGCGCAGCCGTATTTTCGCGTTCCCTCGTCATTGTGGGCGCGGGCGCGGGCCTGACGTTGCTTGAAAGCCATGAAGGTCCGGATGGCGTCGACTACCAGGTCAATACGGCCCTCGATCTTGTCGTCGGCGACGGAGGGCGGCTCAACCGTATCAAGGTCAATGCGGAGGGCGGTGAAGCCCTGCATCTTGCAACCCTGAGCGCAACCATCGGCGCAAAGGCGAATGTTTCCGATTTCGCTTTCCTCACCGGCGGCCTCGTCGTGCGCAATCAGCTCTTCGTCCGCTGCGCCGGCGCCGGGACAACGCTCGCTCTTGGTGGCGCGAGCCTGCTCAAGGGCCGACAGCATGGCGACACCACGCTCTTGGTCGACCACGCCGCGGGCGGCTGCGAGGGGCGCGAATTGTTCAAGTCCGTGCTGGACGGCGCAAGCCGCGGCGTGTTTCAGGGCAAGATCATCGTCCGTCCTGGCGCCCAGAAGACCGATTCGCGCATGATGACGCGGGCGCTCCTTTTGTCCGAGGATGCCGAAGCCGACAACAAGCCGGAACTTGAGATTTTCGCCGACGACGTCCAATGCGGCCACGGGGCGACATCCGGTGCGCTCGACGAGAACCTTAAGTTCTACCTGATGGCGCGCGGCATTCCTGAAAAGGAGGCCGAGGCGCTGCTGATCCAATCTTTCGTCGGCGAGGCGATTGAGATGGTTCCGCACGAAGGCGTGCGGGATGTGCTGATGGCCGCGACGCTTCGCTGGCTCGGGGGGCGGCCGTGAGACGGGCGGCGAAAAACGCGTGTCGGGTGGGCAACGGCGTCTTCGCCGTTGCCCACGCGGCAGAACCGCGAAGGAAGACCGCGTGGGCAAAATCGCACCATCGCCCAGCGCAAGACTATTTCCGCAGAAGCAAGCGATTTTGCCCACCCTACCCACTCGCGGGGAGGCCATGAACGCAAAGCATCCTGCTCTGACCAACGGCGTCTACGATGTCGCCCGCGTGCGCGAGGATTTCCCGCTGCTGGCCATGAAGGTCTACGGCAAGCCGCTGATCTATCTCGATAACGCCGCCTCGGCGCAAAAGCCGAAGGCGGTGCTCGATCGCATCCAGCACGCTTATACGAGCGAATATGCCAACGTGCATCGCGGCCTGCATTATCTCGCCAACGCAGCAACCGAGGCCTATGAGGGGGCGCGCGAGAAGGTTCGGGCCTTCCTTAACGCCGCGCGCCCCGAGGAAATCGTCTTCACGCGCAATGCCACCGAGGCCATCAACCTTGTGGCCTACACCTTCGCGCGCGAGCGCATCAAGCCGGGCGATGAGATCGTCCTCTCCATCATGGAGCACCACTCCAACATTGTGCCGTGGCATTTCCTGCGCGAACGACACGGCGCGGTCATCCGCTGGGCGCCGGTCGACGACGACGGGAATTTCCTCATCGACGAGTTCGAGCGGCTGCTGACCGGGCGCACCAAGATGGTCGCGCTGACCCACATGTCGAATATGCTCGGCACCGTGGTTCCGGTGAAGGAGGCCGTGCGGATCGCCCATGAGCGCGGGATTCCGGTCCTCATCGACGGCGCTCAAGGGGCCGTCCATCTCGACGTGGACGTGACCGACATCGATTGCGATTTCTACGCCTTCACCGGGCACAAGCTCTACGGCCCGTCCGGGATCGGCGTGCTGTACGGCAAGTATGCTCATCTGGCCGCGATGCCGCCTTTCAACGGCGGCGGCGAGATGATCCGCGAGGTGTTCCAGGACCGCATCACCTACGGCGATCCGCCTCACAAATTCGAGGCCGGCACGCCATCGATCGTTCAGGCAATCGGCCTTGGCGCGGCCATCGATTATGTCAATTCGATCGGCCGCGCGCCGATCCGGGCCCACGAAAAGGCGCTGCTGTCATACGCCACCGACCGGTTGCGTGAGATCAACTCGTTGAAAATCATCGGCAGCGCCAGACACAAAGGCGCGATCGTCTCGTTCGAGATGAAGGGCGCCCATCCCCACGATGTCGCAACCGTGATCGACCGCGCCGGCGTGGCGGTCCGCGCCGGCACCCACTGCGTCATGCCGCTGCTGGGGCGCTTCGGCATGACTGCATGCTGCCGGGCGTCGTTTGCGCTCTACAACACGCATGACGAGGTCGATGGGCTTGTTTCGGCGCTGAGGAAAGCGCAGGAGCTTTTCACATGACAAACGAGCGAGGCGCGGGCGCGCCGACCCTTGTTGCACATGAATTCGCGCAGGAATCATCCGGCGGGGGCGCGCCTGCGTCGACCTCCGACGGGGGCCTGTCTTCCGAGGAGATCGGGCGGCTCACTGATGAGATCATCGCGGCGCTCAAGTCGGTCTACGATCCGGAAATTCCGGCCGACATCTACGAACTCGGCTTAATCTACAAGATCGACATCGGCGATGATCGCGCCGTCACGATCGACATGACGTTGACCACGCCGAATTGCCCGTCCGCACAGGAGTTGCCCAGCATGGTGGAAAATGCGGCCGCCAGCGTGCCGGGCGTCGGGCCCGTCACCGTCAATGTCGTGTGGGATCCGCCCTGGGAGCCTTCGCGGATGTCGGATGAGGCGAGGATGGTATTGAACATGTGGTGAGAGGTTCCATTTATTTCTGGTCCACACTTCGCCGCTCTCTCCACCTCCCTGCCTCCCCACGGGGAGGAGGTTGCGGAAGAGGAGAGGGCGAGACCGCCCGCGGTCCCGCGGGCAGCAGCGGGTGAGAGGAGAGAGCGCCATGGCCACCCCCGGGCCAACGTCACGGCCCAGACCACAGGTGATGCGGCTGTCTGAGGCCGCCGCCGGACGCATCAAGGATATCATCGCCAAGTCGGAGCGGCCGATCGCAGGCATTCGCGTGGGCGTCCAGAACGGCGGCTGCGCGGGCATGTCCTACACGATGGAATACGCCGACGCCGCCGATCCCCGTGACGAAATTGTCGATGACAAAGGGGTGCGCCTCTTCATCGAACCGAAGGCAGTGCTCTTCCTGTTGGGGACGGAAATGGACTACCGGGTCGATAAATTCTCTTCCGGGTTTGTATTCAATAATCCAAATCAAACGTCGGCTTGCGGGTGCGGTGAGTCGGTGTCGATTACGCCCGCAAAGCCCGAGCAGCACGCCGCGAGGGCTTCCGAGGCGCATTGACTGCGCGGCGTGCAGGGTGAGCAAAAGCGCTCATCGAAATCGGCTGTTGCCGATTTCGACACATTTTGGCGCCGAAATCGGGTAAACCCGACTTCGGAGCGCCGTGCCCACCACGGGTCGGCCCGGCGTTTCGAGGGCGGGTGGGCGCCACTCGCTTTGCCCACCCTGCCGAAAAAAAATGGCTAGGAAGAAACTTACCCGGTAGGACCGCGCCACGGGTAGCGGAAGTTTCATGCGCTGCAGGTCGGGCCAGGCCCGGTGGAAAACTCTTTCGAATTTCGAGTGGGGCGGGGACGTGAAATGCGGCCAACCCGCGATCACTCGCGGCCTTGATCGCTTGGATGCTCTTTGTCGCGGGCGCCGGCAGCCGGTCAAGGGTCTCGACCGCTTAAGCGGCGATTGGCGCGCGATTAAACGCGCGCCAATCGCCCTTGACCGGCTGCCGCCGCCCGCAAGACTGCATCCAAG
>JAJPKK010000134.1 GCA_021323775.1 Hyphomicrobiales bacterium | reverse complement strand
TCGCGACCACTTCGGAAAAGATGCCGAACGCCGGCAGGATCAGTATGTAGACTTCGGGATGGCCCCACGCCCAGAACAGGTTGACATACATCATCTGGTTGCCGCCGCCGTCGTTGGTAAAGAAATGCATGCCGAGGTAGCGGTCGAGCAGCAGCATCACGAAGGTCGCGGTCAGCACCGGGAACGCGGCGACGATCAGCAGATTTGTGGCGAGCGCGGTCCAGCAGAACACCGGCATGCGGAAATAGGTCATGCCCGGGGCGCGCAATTTGAGAATCGTCGTCACGAAATTGATGCCGGTCAGCAACGTGCCGACGCCCGAGATCTGCAATGACCAGAGGTAGTAATCGACGCCGACATCGGGCGAAAAAGGAAGCTCGGAGAGCGGCGGGTAGCCCATCCAGCCGGTGCGCGCGAAATTGCCGATGACGAGCGACAGATTGATCAGCAGGGCGCCCGTTGCGGTGAGCCAGAGACTGATCGAATTGAGTACGGGAAAGGCGACATCCCGAACGCCGAGCTGCAACGGGACGACCAGGTTCATCAATCCAATAACGAGGGGCATCGCCACGAAAAAGATCATGATCGTGCCGTGTGCCGAAAAAACCTGGTCGTAGTGCTGCGGAGGCAAGTATCCCTGCGCGCTGCCGACCGCGATCGCCTGTTGCGTGCGCATCATGATCGCATCGCTGAAGCCGCGCAGCAGCATGATCAGGCCGAGCGCCACGTACATGACGCCGATGCGCTTGTGGTCGACGCTGGTCAGCCACTCGCGCCACAGATATGGCCACCAGCCCTTCAAAGTGACGGTCACGAGGATAGCCAGAATGACGATGCCGATGACCGCTCCGCTGAGCAGCGGGAGCGGCTCATTGAACGGAATTGCGTCCCAGCTCAGCTTTCCCAGCATGTCAACCTCCCGCCTGGCGCAGCGGCGGACACCGGGCCCCAGTGACGCCCGCCTTTCCGCAACCTGACGCCGTCTCCTCGAGGATGCGCTCGAACAACTTGGGCTCCACCGAACGATAGGTCGTCGGCGGCACGGCCTTGCTCGGCTTTGCCAGTTCGCCGTAGGCGGCATTGTCGAGGGCAGGCCCGGCGCCGCGCGCCTGTTCGAGCCAGGCGTTGAAATCGCCGGCCGGCATCGACCTGACGACGAAGCGCATCCAGGAAAAGCCGTCGCCGCTGAAATTTGCCGAAAAGCCGGGATACTCGCCCGGCTTGTCCGCGAGAAGGTTGAGGTGCGTGGTCATGCCGCCCATCGTGTAGATCTGGCTGCCGAGCTGCGGCACGAAGAACGAATTCATCACCGTCGCCGAGGTGAGCCGAAACTCAACCGGAGTTCCGGCCGGGATGACCAGCTCATTGACAGCGGCGACGCCCTGATCGGGGTAGATGAACAGCCATTTCCAATCGAGCGCCACGACGTCGACGCGCAGCGGGTCGGATTGCCCGGGGATCGGCGCCCGCGGATCGAGCTGGTGGGAACCGATCCAAATGACCCCGCCCAACAGGATCACGGTCAGCGCCGGGATCGACCAGATGACGAACTCGATACGCTCTTCATAAGGTTCGTCCGTGGCGCGGCTGGCGCGGGGGTTGGACGAGCGGTACCACCACGCGAACGCCAACGTGGCCACGATCACGGGGATCACGACGACGAGCATGATCGCAGTCGAATTGATCAGGAGAAGTCGCTGCGCCGACGCGATCGGCCCCTGCGGTTCCACAACGCCTCCCGAACAGCCGGCGAGAAAAGGGAGCGCCATCAGGGCGCTGGCCATTCCTGGGGACAGCGTGCGTCGCTTCGAGGGCAGGAAGACTGTCGACCAATACATCGATGACGGGCCAGCAAATGTCGCAGTTCTGACGTGACGGGAGCAGGCAGCCGCGAAACGGCATTCCGCCGGATTTGTTCCAATCGTGCTGCACATCGACACGGAGAGCGTGAGCAACACCGAACAAGACGATCAGTTTGGTTGTGGGCCCTTTAGAGCCCGTCGGGCGTCACAGTCCCGCAACGCATTGGAGCACATCGTCGGCGAGCCGCACCATCAAGTGAGCGACAGGGTGCAGTGTTTTCTGCCCGCGCCGGTAACAGGGTTGTGCTCTTAGCGGGCCGCTTGGTCGCCTGGCGCCCGCGATTTTGGCGCCTTGGTTCACATTTCACTTCAATGTTCGTGGGCCGTAGTCCGCGTTGCGGGGTACCAGCATCTCGTGTTCTCATGACCAGGTGCTCTCAAGGTCCAGGACGGCCATGCTCCGGGATGGTTCTCCCGCACGGCCGACGCTGAAGGCAGGCAGGTAGAATCATCCCGGCTTGCCGCGAACGACTGCCTTCCTCTTTCCGGCTGTGGCGGTCCCACCTGAATGTGCCCCTCGCTCGGCCTGGTGTTCGAAGATACTGCCGGCGGCTTGGCGTTCGAAGGTGCAGGTAATTTGGCGTCCGATGGTGGCGGTGATTTGGCGTCCGAAGATGCAGGTAATTTGGTGTCCGGAGGCGCCGGTAATGGTGCTGTCTGCACCTCAGGCTCGGCTCTGCCCTCGACCGTAATGCCCGCGGCCTTGGTTGAGGGAGGATCAGCCTCCCGTACCGATGAAGATTGAACGGGCGGTCTATCCGTTGCAGCTTGCGGCACGTGCGCAACGTCGACCGGGCGATCAAAATTCCCAAAGATAAAATAGCCAGCAGGCAACGCAGCGACTGCAATCGCAATCAAGGATTTTGTCCGATTGGAGATCCGCTTGGGGAGTGGATCGCTTGGCCGAGACACGGATGGGGTTGGCATCCACTCGTCGGGCTCGAGCGAGGTGGATTTTGGAACCGCCGCTCGCATCTCAGCCAAACGCAAGCCCGCGACTTCTGGCAGCTTTGCGAAATCGACTGCCATCTGTCGCGCCTCGTCGATCGTCAGGAAGTCGGTTTCTCTTGCAGCGTTGGGGTCAGCCAGTCCATAAAACACGGCGACTTGCTGCCCGGCGGCGTCGTCAACCGCGAATCCGTGCGGGATTTCAACAATCCGCCACGGTGCGCAAAAGCGGCTGGTCATCGCAGCGGCCAGAGCAGCATCTTCCTCAGCCGTCGCCGGGATGCGTTTCGCCAGCGCTTCCTCTCTGAGGTCAGCCAGCCGCATGTAATCTTGCGCCATGAGCAAGTAGCGGTTTTTCACTTGGCGTGAGGCGCTGCTTGTGGCCAGGCGGCGACACTCCTCCGCCAGGTTGCGATAGGGTTGCGCGCGATTCCGCGTATCCAACATGGCACACCTCCCACAAAGAAAAGACGAGTGCCGATGATTTGCTTTGGCGCTAACCGGAACAGAAAAAAAATCCGTCAGGCGAGGTCTTGTTCCCGATCCTGTTTCACACGTTCGCGAGTATCGTCGCCACAACTTCAGGTCATCGCTCAGAAGCAGTCACGCGCTTGCTGCACCAATGCTACTTCGCTCTCTGGTACAGGACATCAATTCTTGCGCCGGCAGGCAGCGGCCTCACGCTGGTGAGCCGCAGTTCATCGCCTGACAGGCTGATGCCGCTTCTGAAGACCGTGCCCTCATTGTTGGGTCTCAGCGCCGCCTCAAATATCTGGATGAGGAGCTTTTCGGCCTCGCTGACCCTCCATGTCCCGGCGTTGGCCGCGAAGAAGTCCTCGGTGGCGGCAGCAAGTTCCTCAACGGTCGGCTCGCCCGGCGATTTGAATTTCGGCCGATCGGGACGCGCGATCACCTGCGCGTATCGCCCGCCGGAATCGAAGATGAGATAGCCTTTTGGATTTGCGATCTGCCGCTTCGCACCGTTGGGGGCGATATCCTCCCACGAGACGATCGTCCACGTTCCCACCAGCTGTTCTCTGAGGCTGCCTTGCTGGGAGTTGAGATAGCTGGGTGATAGCGCCAGCCCCAACCCGGCCACTGAGGCTAACGTGAAGATACTGCGCCGATTCATGACAATTCTCCTCGGGAACTGAATACCATAAGATGCGCGCCGCCTCGCGTGCGCGAAAAGCGGCCAAAACAGTAACAACGAGGCGTCCCCGGCAGCCCGCGATGAAGCCGCTCCGCCTCGCCCGCGATCTCCCGTCCACAACTCTTGAGCCTATCGCCGACCGAGGCGCAATGAAACGGGCGCGATCGGGACTCTTGCGGACGTGCCTTACTTGATGCGACGAGGATGAACCTGACATCCGCTCGGCCGGCGCCACGGCTTATTGAGCCGTACAGGCGTATGGCTCGCGGCGCGGACGGACATAATGTCATTTCTTCACCGCCGCGAATGCCTGCAAATATCTGGTGGCATGCCTGCATTCGGCCGTTCATGCCGCCTGCAACGGTCCCGGCCCGGTGCAGCAGGACCGCGCGTCCGTGCGTTTCGAATCACGAGTTCCGCGTGCCAGCCGACGAAGCTGACCGATCTCAACAATCCGACCGCCTCGAAACCATTCCTTGTCACACGAATTGCCGTGCTCAGAAAGGTCAATGGCTGAGGGAACTCATGAGATTACTTGCGTTAAGCGTCGCGACAGCCACAGTGCTTGCACTCGCGCCTCCGCAGAGCCCGCCGGTTCTCGCGCAGAGTCATGACGATGGCGCCGTAGGGCGAACACTCCGGCTGGACGGCGGCCCGCCACTGGAGCCCGAAAACCGCCCGCAGATCGGTTCACAAAATGAAAGCGCCGAATCGTCCGCCGCCGCTGCATCTCAGAAAAGTCAGGTCAGCGCCGAAAAAACCGGTGAGGCCGCGACTCGCGGGCGCCCTAAAACTCGCATCGGATGGGGAGCTCGGCCGAGGCATCGCTTTGCGTTTCACAGGCGCAGTCACTACGTCTTCGCATTCCACGCGGCTAGGCATCGCTTCGGGATCCACAGACACAGTCGTCGCTTCGTGGCGTTTAACGGACCGAGCAACGTATAACGACTCCACCCGCGCAAAGCCGGCTCTCCGGCATTGTTCCGCGGGGAGAGGCTCGGGGTTCTTACCCCGCCTCGCAATCAGTAGTCGTAACCGCAAACCCACATGTAGCCGTGCGGCGTCCAGGCGTAGCATGGTGCGGCGCGGCGATCATAATAGGCGTAACGATAACGCCGATGAAGGCCGAGACCGCGGGAGATACGGGGACCGGCCACGTAGCCGATGATCCCGCCCGCAAGGAAGCCGGGCGGCCCGAATAAGAGGGCGCCAGAGGCCGCGCCAAGCGCGCCGTCGAACAGCCGCTCGCCCGCCGCCGATGCTGTCGGCCCCAACAGGACCGCGACTGCAAACGGGATGGCAATGACGTGTCTCATGTTTCCCCTCCATGACACGGGTCGATGCCGTGCGCCCGATTCATTCCAATCCGCTGCACAGAGAAGACGGTTCGGCATGTAGCCTATCGCGGGAACTGTCGCGGCCCTAGCCGAGGCGATGCCTGCAAGGCGGCCGAAGATTTAGCCGCCTCACGCACGTCGCAGGACAGTGGATCAGAAATCCGGCTTTTCAGCCACCGGCATGTTGTAATCGAACAGGATCTGGTTGTTCTCGGCGCAGATGTCCTCGGCGAACTTCTGGGTCGCCCGCCGAAAACGCCGCATGCCGGACCATGGTTCGTAGAAAGCGTCCGGATCGTCGACCGTGAAGGTCGCCTCCATGGCCTGGCCGTTATCGACCATGCGCCAGCGCTCGACGACGTGCAGCTTCTCGGTATGAGGAGTGCGGTAGGCGTCGACGAAGGTTTTGGCGTTTAGCCCGATGGTGTCGATCACGAGCGTATCGCCCTCATAATGGCCAACCGACTCGCCATACCAGCTCGGTTTCGGATTGGGCGAATGCGGTACGTCGAGATAGACGTGACGCACCTGCGAATCGGCCGCGCGCATGATCAAGACTTCTTTGGGGGTCTGAAGGAACCAGTAGGGATTGTTATTCCCGCCCAAAGCCAGGAAGCCGGGAACGCCCGCGGGCATGCAGCTCTGGCTCGGCGTGAAGGCGATTTTGCCGGCGAGCACCTCGTCGTTGTCTTTCTTCATGACCTCCTTCACCCACGGCTTGAGGTTCGGGTTAGTGAGATCGCCGATCCGAAAGGTTGGCTGCCGGCCTTGGCCATTGGGGACAAAAGGATACTTTGGATCGCTGGTGACGGGCGGCAGGCGGCCCGGAACAGGCCGGAACTCGCCGACACCGATCCACCCGACCGTAAGGTCTTTGGAGAAAATGGGCGGCGCCGCCTTCTCTTGCGCAGCCGCGTTTCCCGCTCCCACGAGACCGGCGACGATGCCGGCTGCGAGCGCACCCCTTCTCAAAGTCAATAAGGACATTGCTGTTCCTCCTCTTGTCGTACCGGTGTCTTCTTGTACTCCCGGCTAGGCCGGTGAGCGCCAGCGAAACGCACCATTGGCCTCGCCCGTGGAAGGCTTGATGGGTTTTGCTCAACCCATCCTACGGCCCCGCAGCCCGGGTTGAGCGCCAGCAAAACCCGGGCCGCGGTGCCGTATCGGTAGGCGGGTCCCAGATTTCGCTGCGGTCAATCCGGACTTCAAGTGCTGCGCGCGCTCCCCCTTACTACGCACGCGCATCAGAAATCCGCCTTGTCCGCGTGCGGAAGGTCTGCACCGTCGTGATTATGGAATCCGAACGTGCTTTCAGCGCAGACGACTTCCGGGAATAGGTTACGGTCGCGCAAATATATCATGACTGCGGTCCAGGGCGTCGTGAAGGCGCCTTCGTCCTCGATCGTGAAATGGACCTGCAGGTATTTGTCCGCATAGGTGGGGTCATAAGGTCCACCGGCCCGCCGGTTCTCCTTCATTCCGCGCTGCATCGCGTCTTTTGCGTCTGCGTAGTCAACCAGGCGATAGCGTTCCACCACATGCAGCTTGTCGGTGTACGGAGTGCCAAACAAATCGATCATGGCGTGCGGGCGATCGGTCTTAACGCCCACGGTGTCGATCACCAGCGTGTCGCCTTCGTAGTGGCCGACGGCATCGCCGTGCCAGGACGGCGCCAGCTTCGCCGGGTGCGGCGCGTTCATGCGCACGCGGCGGACTTCATGATTCTCGTTGAAGAGCATCACGATCTGGTCGGGCAGCTGCAGCATCTCCATGGCTGCGTGCTTGAAAAGGAATGGCACCGGTTCGGGCCAGCATGTGTTGGCGGGGTTTGGATAGGTGATGCCGGCCAACGAGAGTTCGCCCTTTTTCCGCACCACTTCCGCCGCCCAGGGCTTCAGGATCGGATTCTTGTAATCGCCGACCAGCGAGCTGTAGTCGCTCACGCCGGTCCCCTTTTCGCGCGACAGATTGGTCACCGGACCCGGACCCACGCCGGCGGTATGAACCACGGGAGGTTGCCGTGACGCCATATGCCGGAAAAATCCGGGATAGACGCCGCGCTTTGCGCGCCAACTGGCGCGGCGCGGAAGGTTTGCCCTGAGGCAAGGGTGATCGCCGTCGCCAGTGTCGCCAGCAAGAGCAAATGCCGCTGCGTATTCATGTCGACCTCCCCTTTGATTTTGCCGGGCTTGCGCGCCCGACCGCATTCGTCGCGGTGCGATGCAGCCGATACTATCGCAAAAGCCGCAACAGTGCACGAAGTGCGCCGAGAGGTGTTTGGGGCGGGGCTGCTTGGGGCTTTTTTCGACAGCGTTGAGCGGGCGCGTTTTCGCCTCTCCCCGTCGGGGAGAGGTCGGAATGTGCGCGCTTGGCGCGCACATTCCGGTGAGGGGCTGCGGAGCCGTTTGGGAGGCCGTTGCCTCAACCGGATCGTGCAAGCGCGATCCGACCTCTCCCCGGTGGGAGAGGTGAAGAACGGCGCGCAGCAGTGTGCTTGATTGAACGATATCGAAATCCGCTAGCTGGAGCGGATTTCGATGACATCAAATCGCCGGGCTGCGATGGCGTTGCAGGGCTACGCCTCGCGGCCAGGGACTTTGATCGCGGGATCGCATCCGCCTCGGAAGAGAAGGTTCGGCCCCGCGCCGGCGGCCGGGAAAAGGTGACGGCCATGCCCCTGCCCTGCACGCAGCAGCGAGCAGAGGGGCGGGTCGACGGCACGGCCGCCACCCTACCCCCGGACTGCCTTCGGCAGTCCGCCCCTCCCCTTCAGGGAGGATTGCAGGCAATGGCCAAATCAGATTTCCCTCTGGGCGAGGTCAGCCAGCGCAGCCAGCTCATTCATTTCGGCAAAGAATGCATCCGACTGGCCGTTGAACAATCCGCTGCGCCGCAATCCATTGAATGCCGCCGTGGCCGCTCCCTGCGTCTCGGTCGGACGGATAATCGAACACACCGGGAGCTGCGGGCTGAGGAACACCGTCGGTTCCGGCATGATCAGATTGGTCTGAAAATCCTCCACGCCGAATCCAGGAGGGAATGGTC
>JAJPKK010000166.1 GCA_021323775.1 Hyphomicrobiales bacterium | reverse complement strand
TGCCGGCGCAGCCATAAGGGAGATAACGGCGTCATGCCGATAACTGCTTCACGTTCGCCGGTTTGGCGCTGTCGAGAAAAGATTCACTTAATGTTGCTGCTGTCCTTGGAGGAGGCCGGGCGGGACGCCAGGGCTGGCAGCACCATACCCCGGATGGAACGATCGCCGGCAGTCCCCCAATCAGGAAGCACCAGGACAGTTGGCGAGACCCCCCGGGGGATCGCGCGCCCCCATCCGGGCTGCGTAGGGGCCACCGCGCGCTCAGCCCTGCCGCGCTTTGAAACGGCGCTGAGTCTTATTGATGATATAGACGCGGCCCTTGCGCCGCACGATACGGTTGTCGCGGTGGCGTCCCCGTAGCGATTTCAATGAGTTACGAACCTTCATCGGACCGGCCCCTTGTTTCCTTGCGCGGGCCGCTCGCGGCCCGGCGATTTTCGGGCGGACCATAGGGGCGCTCTGTAGCGGCGTCAATGGCGGGGGAGCCGGTCCGGCCAAAAGGCCGGACCGGCTGGACCGGCCTTTAAGTTCCGCCGCTTGTCAGAGATGTGACACTCGTCAGCGGCAGTTCAGCGGCCAATCTGCCGGCTGACTGCGTTCTCCTGCTGATTGAGCGAGCGCTGCTCGGAGCGAGTGATGTGACCGCCGTTCTGCCTCGCCTCGAACCTCTCCTCGCGTCGGATGAACCGATCCTGGGCGTGAAGCGCGCGAGCCTGGCCGGCGGTGATTTCGCCCTCGCGGCGCTCCTGATTGATGCGCTGGTTCTGGTTGGCGAGGCGTGCATTCACCTCGGCGCGGCGCGGATGAGCCTGATTCCAGGTCTCGGCGTTCGCAAGCTCCGTGGCCCCTGCCGCGAGGCCGAGCGTGAGGACCGCGATTGCAATGCGAGAACCATTGAGGATGGTGAACATCGTGTGCTTCCTTCTTGGTGGTCGGGCGTTGATTGGACCGTCGGGCGTTGATTGGACCGACGTGGGAACCATGGCGTCGCTGCTATTAAGCCCTGCACAACGGCGCGTTCATAAGCCAGATAGGTCGGTGGCGCAAAAACGGCGGCTCGCTGGCGCGCCGTGCGTGGATTCGCTTCCGTTCGCCGCGCAGAAGCCGTTTTCGCCAATGCTGATCGCGGGTTAGGCAATCGCTACAGAGGATCGCAGTGATCAAGCGGCGTCGCCGGCTTTGCACAATTCATCGCCGTTGCACGCCGGCCACGGAAAGATTCGAACAAACTGTGATGGCCGTCACATCGGCGCTTTCTCCGGCTGAAAGTTCATCGCAACCCCATTGATGCAATACCGCAAGTAGGTCGGCGGCGGGCCGTCATCGAAGACATGGCCGAGGTGGCTGCCGCACCGGCCGCAGTGGACCTCGGTACGCACCATGCCGTAGCTCGTGTCGGTTGAAGTTTCGATCGCCCCCTCCACCGGATCGTTGAAGCTCGGCCAGCCGGTGCCGCTCTCGAATTTCCTCTTCGACATGAACAAGGCCTGGCCGCACCCCGCGCAGGTGAAGGTGCCCTGGCGCTTTTCGTAGTTGAGCGCGCAGCTTCCCGGCGGCTCGGTCCCGTGCTCGCGCATGATCCTGTATTGCTCCGGCGTGAGCAGCCGCCGCCATTCTTCGTCGGTATGAGTGACGGCATAGCGCTTGGCGTCCATGATGGCTCCTTAATGCTTCCCTCATTCATCGGACCGCCGCGGTGGGGTTCAGCCGCGGGCCGTGCAGAATTCATGGTTGATTGTAGCCCGGATCAACCGCAGCGAAATCCCGGCGCCCTTTCAGGCGGCAATTCCGGCCCCAGGTTTCGCATCTGCTCAACCCGGCTACAGGGAGGCGTAACGTGATATTCTTATCCGACCTCTCGTCGTCAACCCGCTTTCGACGCCCACGGCGAGAAAAGGGCCGCATTGGAGACAGTCCATGATTCCCCTGGCATCGCTGCAACGCACGGCCGAGGAACTGATGGCAAAGGCCGCCATCGAGATCCCCGACGACTATCTTGCCGGGCTGCGCCGCGCCGCCGATGCCGAGAAGGGCGAACTCTCGGCGTTCGTCATCAGGGCCATGCTGGAGAACTATGAGGCCGCCAAGCATGACCGCCGGGCCATGTGCGGCGATACGGGCGTCCCACGCTGGTACGTGAAATTCGGCAACGAGGCTCGCGTCGAAGGCGGACCAGTTGCGCTCGAAGCGGCGCTGCGGCGCGCGACTGCGAACGCCACCCGCAATGTGCCGCTGCGGCCCAATCGCGTGCATCCGCTCTGGCGTACCGATCATGACAACAATTGCGGCATCGGAGCGCCGGAGATCGAATATGCCTTCCATCCGGACGCCGACTGGATTGACCTCATCACGGTGCACAAGGGCGGACTGTTCGGCACCGATTATCGCATGCTGTTCCCGGCCGACGGCCTCGACGGCATCAAGCGCTTCTACCTCGACACGCTGATCCAGTTCGGCAAGCGCGGGCTCGCCTGCCAGCCTGCGATCGTAGGCATCGGGTTAGGCGGCTCCAAGGACATCTGTTCGGTGCTGGGCAAACAGGCCGCCTGTCTGCGCGTGGTCGGCGACCGCAATCCGGACCCGCGCATCGCCGCCATCGAGGAGGAATTCATCGAGCTCGGCAACGCGATCGGGATGGGCGCCATGGGCTTCGTCGGCAGCTCCATGGTCATCGACTGCCATATCGAGGTCGGCTATTGCCACACCGGCGGCATGCCGATGAGCGTGCATATGTTCTGCCTCTCGTCGCGGCGCGCCTGCGCGCGAATTTTCGCAGACGGAACGGCGGAATTTCGCACCGACCCGATGTGGTTCACCGACTATATGCGGCGGTCCACCGTCGAGTGGCGCGCGCCGGCAGCCGCGGCTGCGGAGTGAGAAGATGAGCGAAATCAGGACAGCGCATCTCGACCTGCCGGCCACGACCGCGGATCTGCGCAAGCTCGCGATCGGCGCCGTAGTCTACCTCACGGGTCGCGTGTTCACGGCCCGCGAACGCGTCTATCAGCACGCCATCGAGGAAGGAGCCGGCATGCCGGCCGGCAAAGACGCCCTCGGCGCAGTCAATTTCCACTGCTCGCCGGCGGCTGCTGTGAAGCCTGATGGCACCTATGCGGTCAGCGCCGTGACGGCGACCGCGTCGTTCCGCTTCGCCAAATGGCTTGGCGACTGGTTCCGGATCAGCGGCTGCAACATCATCATCGGCAAGGGGGGCATGACGTCAGAGCTCTACCGCACGCATTTCGTCCCCAATGCGGCGATCTATCTGACCACGGTCGGCTATGGCACGGGCGCTCTGCTGGGCCGCGGCATCAGGCGGGTGGCCGAGGTGTACTGGCTCAAGGAGCTAGGCATTGCCCAGGCCGTGTGGGTGCTCGATGTCGAAAAATTCGGGCCGTTCATCGTCGAGAGCGATCTGGACGGCAACAGCCTGTTCGAACGCGAGAATGCCAAAATCGCGGCCGGGCTCGACAGGCTCTACGAAGGCACGAGGCCGGCAACGATGCGCCGCTTTGGCGAGACCGACGACAAGACGCAGGAAGTGATTTAGGCTGATCTATATCGGGCGCGGAGGAAAAGCCATGTCCCACGTTCGCAACCTTGCCCTCGCTGCGTCGTTCGCGGCGGGCCTTGCCATGCTCGCGGCGCCGGCGGCCGCCCAGACAGATTACCCGAACCGGCCGATCAAGATTATCGCGCCCTTCGGCGCCGGCGGCCCCGGCGACGTGTTCAGCCGCCAGCTCGCCCAGTTCCTGCCGGAAATACTCAAGGAGTCGGTCGTGGTGGAGAATCGTCCCGGCGCGGCATCTGTCATCGGCGCCGACGCAGTCGCGAAGTCTGCCCCGGACGGCTACACGCTGCTCACGATTTCAAACACGCTCACCGCCGACGAAACGCTCTACCCGCACCGGCCCTATGTGCTGATGCGTGACTTCGTGCCGGTCGCGGCGCTTAACTATTCCGAGCTGGTGCTCGTGGTGCATCCATCGGTGCCGGCCAAGAACCTTAAGGAGTTGATTGCACTCGCGAAGGCGAAGCCCGGCGCGCTCAACTATGCCTCGGCCGGCACCGGCACGCCCTATCACCTGGCCGCCGAACTGTTCAAAAAAATGACCGGCGCAGATATCGTCCACGTGCCGCACAGGGCGGCGGGCGACGCCCGCAACGCCGTCATCGGCGGGCATATCGAAATGATGTTTGACGCTATCACCGTCATGGCGCCGAACGTTCTGGCCGGTCAGGTGCGCGCGCTGGGCACCACGGCGATGACGCGGTCCAAGGTGCTGCCCGACGTCCCGACCATCGCCGAGGCCGGCGTCCCCGGCTTCGAGGCGACCATTTGGCTTGGCCTGATGGCGCCGGCTGGCACGCCGAAGCCGATCGTCGACAAGCTCAATGCGGCAATCAACGAGACCATCTCCCGCCCGGAGATCGTCGCTGCCTGGGACCGCCAGGGAGCGATACCGATGAAGATGAGTCCCGCAGAGCTCGACGCCTTCTTGCGCATGGACATCGAGAAATGGGCGCAGGTGGCGAAATTCGCGGGCGCCGTCGGGCAGTAGGCTGGTTGCGGCCGGAAAATCCTAAAGGGGTCAGATTTGATCGAAGGGCCTCTCAGTCGCCATGTGCGCGGCTGTCGCGGACATCCATGCCTTTCTGGCTGAGCGACAAGGGAGGCGTGGATCGCCAGAACAAGCCTGGCCAGGCCTCCCAGTCGCGGTTATTTGCCGGGCTGTTTTGCCTGGGGCGTTTGCGGGCCGGCTGGCAGGCTCTCGTTCTGCGGCCGCGCGATCTTCGCCTCGATGGCCGATAGCGCATCCCTGAGCGCGGCGAGATCGCGGTTTGCCGCTGCGAGCTGCTCTTTGAGCGCCGCGATTTCGCGGCTGGCGGCCGAAAGCTTCTGCTGAGCGTCAAGGGCGTTCCTGCTCACCACCTGCTGGAGGAATTCCACATTGCTTTGAAGGCAGCTCGTGCGCCGGTCCAGCCGGCTTTCGCGCGTGCAGATTTCGACGCCGGGAATGTCCTGGGCCAGGGCGGCGGCGACGAGCAGCGTTGCGATGGCCCAGGATGTCGCCAGTTTGACGGCGTGCTTCATGGCGTTTCGTGTCATGGCGAGAGGACGTGAGATACCCATGCCCCTCTCCACTCTCCGGCACAGGCGGCCGAGGGTAGAGAGGGGGGCAGAAGAGTTTGGTCTCGAATTGCGCCTTTTGCGCAGGACTGGGCACATTGCGCATTGCATCGGCAACGGACTATCATTCCGGCCGGCGTGCGTCCACGCCGCCGATGCTTGATCATGTCGAGGGGAGGACCAGCCGTGCTTAAGAGATTGCTCATCATTGCAGCCGCTGTCGCGCCAGTCGTAGCCGTTTCGGCCCTCGCCCAGCAATCCGGCATCAAGCGCACGCCGCTGCAGACCGTCGATTTTCCGCCCGGCTACAATGTGGTGAGCGCGATTGCGGAAGTCGCGCCCGGCAACTGCGCGGGTCGCCATACCCACCCGGGCGCCGAGAGCAGCTACGTGATCGAAGGTGCGCTCGTCCTCAAGGTGGCAGGCAAGCCGGACCAGACGCTCAAGGCTGGCGATTCCTTCCAGATCCCGCCTAACACGCCGCATGATGCCTGCACGGTTCCGGGCCAGGTGTTCAAAGTTCTCGGCATCTACATCATCGAAAAGGGCAAACCGCTGGCGTCGCCGGCGCCGTAACTTCGGAAATCGCGACATTGTCGCGGCCGGACGGCAAGATAATCCTGCTCGGCCGCACCGCTTTGGGCGATCAAATTCGCTTCAATCCTGCTGCGTCAGAAGTCGTTCCGCGGCGCCGCGAAGCGGCGAGCCCGGAACCCAAAGCCGCGGCGCTCAGGTATGGATTCCGGGCTCGCGTGCTGCGCACGGGCCCCGGAATGACGTTCTCGAAATCTTATGACGCAGTAGCATTAACCGCCGGTCCAACTGGCGGCTGCGGCGGCAGCCTTGCAGGCATCCAACAGCAGGCCGACGCTCCGGCCCGGATCGTCCGACCGCATGATCTCGCCCATGACGGCGACGCCGGCCGCGCCGGCGGCAAGGCAAGGCCGGGCGAGATCGGCCGTCACCCCGCCGAGCGCGATGACGGAGATTCCGAGGCTGGCCGCGGGGCCAATCGCCGCAACGCCCAGCGCCGGGCCGTAGCCGGGCTTGCTGGAGGTGAGGAAGATCGGGCTCAGCGTCACGTAATCGGCGCCTGCCGCGGCGGCCGCGGCGACATCGTCCAAGCTGTGCGCGGATACGCCGATGAGAGCGCCTGGGCCGAGGCGCCGCCGCGCAGCGCCGACGGCAGCGCCCGATTGCAGATGCGCCGACGCGCCATATTCCGCCGCCAGAGCCACCTCGCGATTGACTGAGAGATGCATTCCATAGCGCCGCGCGACCTCGGCCAGGCGGGCGGCGAGAGCGCGGCGCGGCTCTGGCTCAAGGTCCTTGTCGCGCAACATGAGCCAGCGCCCGCCCGCCTGACCGACCGCTTCGGTGATCGCCTCGATGGAATGTCGGGCTTGATGGCGGTCCGTGATGACGAGAAGCGGCGACGGCAGCGGCTTCATGAGCCGACCAGACCGAGCTGCGGGCTTGACGGCTCGGCGCGGCCGCGGCGCGGAATGCGGCCGGCCAGATAGGCGTGACGTCCAGCTTCGACCGCGTGGCGCATGGCGGCCGCCATCCGGACCGGATCGTCCGCCTTGGCGACAGCTGTGTTGAGGAGGACGGCGGCAGCGCCGAGTTCCATGGCGATAACGGCGTCCGACGCTGTGCCAATGCCGGCGTCGACGATGACCGGAACCGCTGCGCGGCGGCAAATCAGTTCGAGGTTGGCCGGATTGGCGATGCCCATGCCGGAACCGATCAACGAGCCCATGGGCATCACCGCAACGGCTCCAGCATCGGCCAAGCGCTGGCAGACCACCGGATCATCATTGCAATAGGGCAGCACCTTAAAGCCATCGTCGGTGAGGCGGCGCGTGGCTTCGATCAGCTCCGTCACGTCGGGATAGAGCGTCTCGCGATCGCCGATCACCTCGAGCTTGACCCAGTCGGTGTCGAGCGCTTCGCGGGCGAGCTCCGCCGTCCTGATGGCGTCGCGCGCCGTCTCGCAGCCGGCGGTGTTGGGCAGAAAGCGGTATTTTGAGAGCAGGTTTACGGTGTCGAAGCCGTGTCCCTGAAGGGAGATCCGGCGGATGGAAACGGTGACGATCTCGCAGCCGCTCGCCGCCGCGGCATCGACCAGGATGCGCTGGGTCGGATAGCCGGCGGTGCCAAGCAGCAGGCGGGAACGGAAGCTCTCTCCCGCGAGCGTGAAAGGATCAGGGGTCATGGCATGCTCCGAAATTCATCCCGATGCGTCGAGGTGTAGGGTGGGCAAAGGCGCAGGGCAGGGCGCCTGT
>JAJPKK010000237.1 GCA_021323775.1 Hyphomicrobiales bacterium | reverse complement strand
TTGAGCGCTTCCGAAATTCGAAGCATATGGAGCCCGCCCGGAAGGCCGCGTTTACCGGCCCAAGTTGAGGTCTCCAATTGATAGGTTTCATGGAATCGCTGAACTAGAACAAACGGGCAGCAGCATGGCGTCGGACATTCTGATTATCGACGACGAGGCCGATATCCGCGATCTGGTCGCGGGAATCCTGGAGGACGAGGGCTACACGACACGCACCGCGCGCGACAGCGACGAAGCGGCGGCAGCGATCGCGGCGCGCCGGCCCAATCTGATTTTCCTCGACATCTGGCTGCAAGGCAGCCGCCTCGACGGCCTGCAGATGCTGGCCGGCATCAAGGCGGAGCATCCGGACCTGCCGGTGGTCATGATTTCCGGCCACGGCAACATCGAAACCGCGGTTGCGGCCATCAAGCAGGGCGCCTACGACTTCATCGAGAAGCCATTCAAGGTCGACCGGCTCGTCCTTGTGGCCGACCGCGCCCTCGAAACCTCGCGGCTCAAGCGCGAGGTCAAGGAGCTCAAGCAGCTCGCGCCCCATCCGGCGAAGCTCATCGGCAGCTCAGGCGCGATGCAGCATCTGCGTCAGACGATCGAGAAGGTCGCGCCCACCAACAGCCGCATTCTCATCGTCGGGCCATCGGGCTCCGGCAAGGAACTGACGGCGCGCACGATTCACGCGCTGTCCTTGCGTGCCGCGGCGCCGTTCGTGGTCGTCAATGCGGCGGCTATCACGCCGGAGCGGATGGAGATCGAGCTGTTCGGGACCGAGCCGCTCGACGGCCGCCCGCGCAAGATCGGAGCACTGGAGGAGGCGCATGGCGGCACGCTGTTCATCGATGAGGTCGCCGACATGCCGCGCGAGACTCAGAACAAGATCCTGAGGGTGCTGGTCGAGCAGACTTTCCTTCGCGCCGGCGGTACGACAAAGGTCGAGGTCGACACGCGGATCATCACTTCGACCGCGCATAATCTCGAGGAGGAAATCGCCGCCGGCCGCTTCCGCGAGGACCTCTTTCACCGCCTCTCGGTGGTGCCCATTCGCGTACCGCCGCTCACCGAGCGTCGCGAGGATGTGGCGCCCCTCGTCGAGTATTTCATGGAACAGATTTCCCAGGCCACTGGCTTGCCCAAGCGGCGGATCGGAGACGATGCCATGGCGGTGCTGCAAACCCACGACTGGCCCGGCAACGTCCGCCAGCTCCGCAACAACGTTGAGCGGCTGATGATCCTTGCCGGCGGCGACCCCGACGCGGTGATCACCGCCGCCATGCTGCCGCCGGAGGTCGGATCCATGGTGCCGGCGATGCCCAACGGCAACGGCGGCGAGCACCTGATGGGGATGCCGCTGCGGGAGGCCCGGGAAGCTTTCGAACGCGAATACCTGCGCGCCCAGATCAGCCGCTTCAGCGGCAACATATCCCGCACCGCCGAATTCGTCGGCATGGAGCGCTCGGCGCTGCATCGCAAGCTCAAGGCGCTGGGGATGGATTAGCGGACCGATGTCCCGCATCGCCTATGTGAACGGCCGCTATCGGCCCCATCGCGACGCCCGGGTCCATGTGGAGGATCGCGGCTATCAATTCGCCGACGGCGTCTATGAGGTGTGCGAGGTGAGGGAGGCCCGCCTCGTCGACGAGCGCCGACATATGGCCCGCCTGGTGCGATCGCTCGGCGAGCTGCGCATCGGCTTGCCGATGCCGCTGTCGGCTCTCAGTGTCGTTCTGCATGAGACCGTGAGACGCAACCGCGTGCGCAACGGCATCGTCTACGTTGAGATTACGCGCGGCGTCGCAAGGCGCGATTTCGCCTTTCCGCCGCCGGGCACGACGCCGTCAATTGTCGTCACCGCGCGTTCCCTTGACAGTGCAAAGGCGGAGAACACGGCCGCGGAAGGCATCGCCGTGATCACGCTTGCGGAGACGCGGTGGGCGCGGCCTGACATCAAGTCGGTATCCCTGCTGCCGAATGTCCTGGCGAAGCAGGCCGCACGCGAGGCCGGGGCGCGCGAGGCATGGCTCGTCGACGCGCACGGCTTTGTTACCGAAGGCGCCTCATCCAATGCCTGGATCATCACCGCCGGCGGCGAGGTTGTGACGCGCCCCGCCGACCACAGCATCCTGAGCGGCATTTCCCGGGCCGTCGTGCTGGACGCGCTCGCCGCCAAGGGGCTGCCTTTCACCGAACGGCCGTTCACCGTGGCGGAAGCCAAGGCAGCGCGGGAAGCGTTCATAACGGCCGCAAGCCAGATCGTGCAGCCGGTGGTCAGCATTGACGGAACGCCGGTGGGCGATGGCCGGCCGGGCCCGCTCGCCCTCATGCTGCGGCGGGAATTTCACCGTCATGCGGAATTCACCTGACATAAGGGGGCTGGCAAATTCGCTTAAAAAACGCCAATTTGAGGCGTGAGGCGGGCTTGGGCGAAGAGGCCCGCCCTACTTGTTATTGTGATGTCCGGGTCTTAGACTGACTAAGTAACTACGCGTCCGGGAGAGTAGATCAATCAACCGCAGTGCCAGACTGCAAACAAAAAGGCGGAAAAAACGGCCATGGCAGCCGATCGCGCACAAAATTTACAAGACACCTTCCTTAATCATGTACGTAAAGCAAAAATCCCCCTCACAATTTTTCTCGTCAACGGCGTGAAGCTGCAAGGGGTGGTCACGTGGTTCGACAATTTTTGCGTGTTGCTGCGCCGGGATGGGCACTCCCAACTCGTCTACAAGCACGCCATATCGACCATCATGCCGGGGCACCCCGTGCAGCTATTTGAAGGCGGCGAGGAGGGGGCTGCCGTGGAAAAAACCTGATTGGAGCCGCGTAAGCATACCACTTCAAGGCTGAGCCCGCCGGAGGGCGGAACGACCGGGCGCGCCATCGTCATCGGGCCCTATCTCCGCGCGCGGGATGCGCGCAAAGACGGTCGTGGCCCGGATGGAGCGCAGCGCAATCCCGGATCGGCCGTCCCCGGATCTCGCGGAGCTTATCATCGGACTGGACCAGCGGGCTCCG
>JAJPKK010000073.1 GCA_021323775.1 Hyphomicrobiales bacterium | reverse complement strand
TGCCGCCCCTGGCTGAATCTGGCGTTCGCCCAAAGCGAGGCACAGCGACTGGATTATTCGCCAACCATGACCTCTGAGGTCCTTTATTATTGCCCACGCGTCGTCGCCGACCTTGAGACCAAGATCAGCGACCGCTTCGTTGGTGATGGAGGCCGTGATAATCGACCCTTGCCCTACATCAATGTTGACATGTGATGTCGTCGCGGCTGCCGTCACGGCGACGACCTTGTCTTTGAGTTGATTGCGTGCACTGATTTTCATCATGGTCTCCGGTCGTGAGTTACGGTGATCTGCGATTGGGCCATGTGCGCCTTCGCTCACCGGCCAGGCTTGTACCACACGGCGCCGGATCACAAAAACGGTGCGTTTGCTCAGTTCCATCGGTTACACGCGTGCGGCCGTCTGAAGTCTCACATGCGCAATTAGCGTGATTGGCGTTGCAGTTGGTGGTACATGCCGAGGGGAAGATTCCCAATGAGGCTGCCCATGCGCGGACTTCTTCTACTCCTGCTGTTGTTCATTCACCCGCTTTCAGCCGCTGCGGCCGAGTTGCAAGATGCGACGGGACGCTCGATCCGAATGCCGGATCAACCGGCGTGTGCACCGAGGCGAAGCGCGCAATGCGAGTGTTCATAGCTTAGGCTCCGCTGTTGCGTTCACATACGCTGCACTGGTCGCAAAATCGGGCAAGCTGTTCGGTGAGCTTCTCCGCCGCATATCAGACGACCGTGCGCCCGGAAGGACCCTCGGGCGCCATTGGACGTCTTATTCTGCCCGCGGTACAATACAATTTCTGATGGCACCTTCAGGGGTGCCGATCGCAGCCGGGGAGTGTCTCATGCGCCACGCGGTTACCGGTTCCATTATGCTCGCCGCCGCCTTTGGCGTGGGCCCTGTTTGCGCACAGACTGCGCCCGCCGCGCAGGCCGAAGTCGAGCGACAGTTCGACGCGTCGTTGAATGCGGCCGAAATGGGCGGCTGGATGAAGACCATGGCGGCCGAGCCCAACCATGTCGGCTCGCCGCACGATAAAGCCAATGCCGAAATGGTGCTCGCCCTGTTCAAGGAATGGGGGTGGGATGCGCATATCGAAACATTCGAAGTGCTTTATCCCACGCCGACCAGCGAAACGCTGGAGCTGCTCGGCCCCGAACCGTTCAAGGCGACGCTGACCGAGCCGCCGATTCCGGGTGATGAGTCCTCCGCCCGCACCAAGAATGCGCTGCCTGCCTATGTAGCCTATCAGGGCGATGGCGACGTCAGCGCGCCGCTTGTCTATGTCAATTACGGCATGCGGGAGGATTATCTCCAGCTCGAGCGCATGGGCGTTTCGGTCAAGGGCAAGATCGTGATCGCCCGCTACGGCGCGGGCTGGCGCGGCTTGAAACCGAAGCTCGCGCAGGAGCACGGCGCCGTCGGCTGCATCATCTTTTCCGACCCGCGCGACGACGGCTATGCCGCCGAGGACGTTTATCCAAAAGGGCCGGCGCGCCCGCCGGCGGGCGTGCAGCGCGGCTCGGTCGCCGACATGACGCAATACCCCGGCGATCCGCTGACGCCCGGCGTCGGCGCCACGGCGGATGCCAAGCGGCTTACGATTGCGGAGTCGCCGGTGATTCTCAAAATTCCGGTACTGCCCGTTTCCTATGGCGATGCGCAGCACTTCCTCGCCGCGCTTGGCGGGCGCGTGGCGCCGCCCAATTGGCGCGGTTCGCTCCCGATCACCTATCACGTCGGCGGCGATGACAGCGCGATGGTCCACCTGGCGGTGAAATCGGATTGGCCGCTCAAAACCATCTACAACGTAGTCGCGGTCATGAAGGGAAGCACCTATCCGGACCAGTGGGTCCTGCGCGGCAATCACCATGACGGGTGGGTGTTCGGCGCGGCTGATCCGATGAGCGGACACATTGCCCTGATGGGAGAGGCGAAGGCCATCGGCGCGCTTGCGAAAACCGGTTGGCGGCCGAAGCGCACGCTCGTCTATTTGAGTTGGGATGCAGAAGAGCCGATGCTGCTCGGTTCGACCGAATGGGCCGAGGCGCATGCCGCGGAACTCAAAGAGAAGGCGCTAATCTACGTCAACACGGACGGCAGCGGGCGTGGCTTTCTCAATGTTGCGGGCAGCCATTCCCTACAGCATCTCGTCAACCGCATCGCGGCTAACGTGACGGATCCGGAGACCGGCGTCTCCGTGGCGGCCCGCGCGCGCGCCAGGATGCAGGTCGCGGGCGCCGCCCCCGGCGCGAGCGAGGCGGCGCGGGACAACGCCAAGATCGCCGCCGATCCCACGAAAGACCTGCCGATCGGCGCATTGGGTTCGGGTTCGGACTATTCGACCTTCTTGCAGCACCTCGGAATTCCCGCACTGAACGTGGCTTTCGGCGGCGAAGGTCAGGTCGGCGGCGTTTACCATTCCGCCTACGACACCTATGAGTATTACAGCCGGTTCGGCGACCCCGGCTTTGCTTACGCGCCGGTGCTCGCGAAAACCGTGGGGCGCATCGTTCTGCGGATGGCCGACGCCGAGATTCCGCTCGCGCGCTACAATGATTTCGCCGAGACCGTATCGCGCTATCTGGACCAGGTGAAACGACTGGCCAATACAAAGCGCGAAGCGGCCGAAGCGCAGGCAAAAATGCTGGCCGCGAACGCGTTTCACCTGAGCGATGACCCGACCAAGACCAGCGGGCCGCCGACGCC
>JAJPKK010000304.1 GCA_021323775.1 Hyphomicrobiales bacterium | reverse complement strand
TTGACCGGCTGCCGCCGCCCGCGACAAAGAGCATCCAAGCGATCAAGGCCGCGAGTGATCGCGGGTTGGCCGCTTTTCACGTCCTGCCCCACTCGAAATTCAAAAGCGTTTTCCACCGGGCCTGGCCAAATCCTGCGGACCAAATCCTCGACTTCGACCCGTCTCAGCCTTATACTAGATGTATGACAAAGCTCCTTGATGAAGCATTTGAGGCCGTGCGCCGTCTGCCGTCACGGGACCAAGATGACATCGCGCGCGCCATCATGCAGCTCGCGGGCTCGGAGCTTGCGACGCCAGTTTCCCTTTCGGCCGAGGAGCGCCAGGCCATTGCTCGCTCCAAGGCCGCAGCGCGCAGCGGCGAATTTGCGACCGACGAACAAGTGCTGACTGTCTGGGCCAAGCATGGCCTATGAGGCTCCGATATACGGTTCCCGCCCTTGCCGACCTCGCATCGATTCTGGATTACGTCGCTGAGCGTTCGCCTCAGGGAGCCAAGCGCATCCATGCCAGAATTCGCGCCGTCACCGACCTCCTACTGCAGTATCCGCTGGCTGGCGTTGCGACCGACGACCCCGCCATTCGGCGTATGACGACAATACCCTATCCATATCTCATCTTCTACGAGGCGACCGACGATGAGATCATTATTCACGCCGTGCGTCACGGCGCACGCGACCCTTCGGGCAATCCGGGATCGGCATGAGCGACAGCGCAGCGAGAGTGACAAGGGTGCGTCCTGCTGGCGAACGCATCTTGCACATACGTCTTGCCGGCGATCGGCGCGACCGTGGGCTTGACTTGACAGGGCTGATTGCTCGCGGCGTACATTTTGCGCCACTGATGGACGATCCCGCCTTATTCGCCAAAGTAGCGATCATCGAAGATGGCCTCGGCGTAGCGTGGCCGATTCAAACGAACTGGGGGCGACTGGGCGTCTCAGCTTCGACGCTCCGGCGGATTGCCGAAGAGCAGGGGCAGCTCAATGCAGCCTGAAGACGCCGTCCACCGCCCGGATTTCCGCAGGCTTGATCAGCTTGGAGTGGGCGACCGTCACAGAATGGAGCATGCCCTCAAGTGATCTCTCCCAGAACTTCAAGAACCGTTGCAGCTCCGGGAAGTGAGGGCAGACGTCATAGGCCTGCCACACATAAGCCTGCAGCAGCCAAGGGTGATCGGGGCGCCGATAGAGGATTTTGGCAGTCGTCAACCCGTAGCCGGCCATCTGTTTGCGGAAATCCTCCGAAGCCATGGAAACCATAAGCACTCTCCGTTCCTAACAGCCCAATTGTGTGTTTGGGCCCCGCGCATTGCAAGCCGGAGAGTTAATCAATCTCGTAAAATCAATGTGTTAGCAGCATTCATGTAAGTCTGCTGACAGCTCGCCTCGGACTGTCACGAGCGCTGCTAGCAGCCCCAAACATTGAGTGCTAATTTTTTTCGTCAGCCCTCTTGTACGCGAATGCATTGCGTCATAAATCGCGCGTCGAGGGCGCGGGCGGCCTGCCGTCGTGTCCGTTTCGAAAAATCCACCACCTTCAATTGCTTAGGAGGACAGCATGAAGTTTCGTCCGCTTCACGACCGAGTCGTCGTCAAGCGCATCGATGCCGAGGAGAGGAGCGCCGGCGGCATCATCATACCGGATACCGCTAAAGAGAAGCCTTCCCAAGGGGAAGTGATTGCGGTCGGGCCCGGCGGGCGTGACGAGCAGGGCAAGCTGATTCCGCTGGATGTGCAGGTCGGCAACCGCGTCCTGTTCGGCAAGTGGTCCGGCACTGAGGTCAAGATTGACGGCGTCGAGTACCTCATCATGAAGGAAAGCGACATCATGGGGGTCCTTGAGGAAACTGCAACCAAGAAGAAGGCCGCCTGACGCTCAGGCGATTGACATTTTCTCCCACTACTTGAACGGATGGCGGCCTTGACGCGCGAAGCGGGCACTCTGGCTTTCGCCCCTTCGTCGGTCGCGCTCCGTAAGGTGCGGGAGAACATCTCTCAGGAGCAATGACCAATGGCTGCGAAAGAAGTAAAATTTGCCGTTGACGCGCGCGAAAAGATGCTCCGCGGCGTCGATATCCTCTCCAATGCCGTGAGAGTGACGCTCGGCCCCAAGGGCCGCAATGTCGTGCTGGACAAGTCGTTCGGCGCGCCGCGCATCACCAAGGACGGCGTGACCGTCGCCAAGGAAATCGAGCTTGAGGACAAGTTCGAGAATATGGGCGCCCAGATGGTGCGCGAAGTCGCGAGCAAGACTTCTGACCTCGCGGGCGACGGCACCACCACCGCCACGGTGCTGGCCCACGCCATCGTGAAGGAAGGCGCCAAGGCGGTTGCCGCGGGCATGAACCCGATGGACCTCAAGCGCGGCATCGACCTCGCGGTCGAAGCAGTCGTGAAGGACCTGGAGGCCAACTCCAAGAAGGTCACCTCGAACGACGAGATCGCGCAGGTCGGCACGATCTCGGCCAATGGCGACGCCGAAATCGGCCGCTTCCTCGCCGAAGCGATGAAGAAGGTCGGCAACGAGGGCGTCATTACGGTCGAGGAAGCCAAATCGCTGGAGACCGAGCTCGACGTGGTCGAGGGTATGCAGTTCGACCGCGGCTACATCTCGCCCTATTTTGTCACCAACGCCGACAAGATGCGCGTCGAGATGGAAGACGCCTACATCTTGATCAACGAGAAGAAGCTGTCCGGCCTGCAGGAGTTGCTGCCCCTGCTCGAAGCCGTGGTGCAGACCGGCAAGCCGCTGGTCATCGTCGCTGAAGATGTCGAGGGCGAGGCGCTCGCCACGCTGGTCGTCAACAAGCTCCGCGGCGGCCTCAAGGTCGCAGCCGTCAAGGCCCCTGGCTTCGGCGATCGCCGCAAGGCGATGCTGCAGGACATTGCAATCCTGACCGGCGGCCAGGCGATCTCGGAAGATCTCGGCATCAAGCTCGAGAACGTCACGCTCAACATGCTGGGCAAAGCCAAGAAGGTGATGATCGAGAAGGAGAACACCACGATCATCAACGGCGCCGGCAAGAAAGCCGACATCGAGGCTCGCATTGCCCAGATCAAGGCGCAGATCGAGGAGACCACCTCCGACTATGATCGCGAGAAGCTCCAGGAGCGTCTTGCCAAGCTCGCAGGCGGCGTCGCGGTGATCCGCGTCGGCGGCGCCACCGAGGTCGAGGTGAAGGAGCGCAAGGATCGCGTTGACGACGCGATGCACGCCACCCGCGCCGCGGTCGAGGAAGGCATCCTGCCGGGCGGCGGCGTCGCGCTCTTGCGCTCGATCAAAGCGATCGAGCGGATCCGCACCGCCAATGACGACCAGAAGCATGGCGTCGAGATCGTCCGCAAGGCGCTGTCATGGCCGGCGCGCCAGATCGCCATCAATTCAGGCGAGGACGGCTCGGTTGTGGTCGGCAAGATCCTCGACAAGGAGCAGTACAATTACGGCTTCGATGCTCAGACCGGCGAGTACGGCAACCTCATGACCAAGGGCATCATCGACCCCACCAAGGTGGTGCGTTGCGCGCTGCAGGACGCCG
This sequence comes from Hyphomicrobiales bacterium, assembly GCA_021323775.1. Taxonomy (GTDB): domain Bacteria; phylum Pseudomonadota; class Alphaproteobacteria; order Rhizobiales; family Xanthobacteraceae; genus JAJPKK01. Next base: position 781 of record JAJPKK010000304.1, on the reverse strand, counting down.
CCTCGATCGCCGGCCTCCTGATCACCACCGAGGCGATGGTGGCCGAGGTGCCGAAGAAGCAGCAAGCCGCGCCGGCGATGCCGCCCGGCGGCGGAATGGACTACTGATCCGCGAGGGATGGTCGATCGCTGGCCGGCAGTCGCCGGCCGGCGCAGGTTCGAAGGCCCGGGTGTACGCCCGGGCCTTTGTGCGCAGCAAACCCCTCCTGCGTGCGTCTGACAAATTTTCGCGCGCTTGTCCCTTGTCGATGTTGAGGGGCTGCGCAGCGAGCGACGGCGACGTCTTGCACACCGCGAGCTTCCGGAAATGCCGGCCGCAGAACAATGGGCATTCACGCCGCCCTGCGCGCGCAATCGTCCTCTTTAAACCGTTATAGCGGCCGTAACGCGAATTTTGTTCGCGTTACGGCCACGTCAAAGGGATATCAAGGGCAAGGCCCTTGGCTAATTGGTTCCGGCGGAGCGGACCGGCCCGAAATGCCGACGGCAACGAGATCCGCCACGGTGTGACAGTGCTCTGTTGGGTACACCGCATCCTAAGGATGGCCACAACAACAACTGCTTCACTTCATTGGTTCGTCTTGAGCGCAAAAACAACCTAAAGTTGACAAAACCCAGATGGGGCATATAATAATGGGTTCAGTTATCATGGTTATCAGTTATCAGGAGATAAGTTAAGAGCACCGGAACAGCCTCAGATTTTCGAAATTCCCTGTTATTTTCCCTGTTCTCAGGGAATTTTGGACCGCCGGTCTTCGGAGGATTGGCGGTGAGAGTGCCGG